>NZ_JBFUGY010000017.1:0-170431 GCF_056402655.1 Bradyrhizobium sp. P3_C3
GAACCGGTACCACTTGACCAGGCCAGCCAGCCGATCCAGCGCCGCATTGGCGCCGGCGCCCTTCGGCATCAGCGCTTCCACAAAGCTCGGCTGTCCCGTCCGCTTGACCGCCATCGCTACCCTCCAAGGCTTTGCCCTAGGGAATCACAATTGACGAATTACGCAACAGGCCCCTTGTGGGAGAAGGTGGCGCGAAGCGCCGGATGAGGGGTTGTTTCCGCGAATTCAGAAGTAAGAGAGTCACGCGCGGAGAGATACCCCTCACCCGTCTCGCCGCTACGCGGCGAGCCACCCTCTCCCACAAGGGGAGAGGGGAAGACAAACCTACTTCGGCAGCAGCGCCTTCAGCTTGTCCATGTCGCGCACGTTCATCTTGAAGCCGCCGGGCATCACGATGTCGCCGGGCTTCTGGTCGGGCTTGCAGGCCCCCAGCCACTTGGCTTCGAGCTGCATCGTGGTGTCGCGGCCCGCTGCGCCGGCGGCGCCGCCTTGCGCATGCGACGAGGTCTTCACCGTATAGGCCGAGTTGAAATCGCCGGTGATCTCGGCATGCGAGGTCGTGCTGATGCCGGCGACGTTGCACTCGGAATCACTGACATAGCCGGTCGCGGTCTTCTTGATGTCCTGCTTGGCGCAGATCTGCTTGGTCATCGGGGAGACGTTGTTGTTCATCTCCTTATCGACGGTCTCGTCGGTGCAGTGCTGCATGGTCATCTCCGGCATGGGCGTGCCGGTCCTGACCATCTTCATTTCCCAGAGACCGGCCTTGCGCACCGGCAGATCGTCAGCGCCGGCGCTGCCTGCCGACACCACAAGACAAAGGGCCGAGCCGAGCAAAGCGAGCTTGCGCGTCATGTGGGAAGCTCCCGACGTTCCGAAAGCGCCTCAGTACAGCGTGCGGATCGGCTGTTGGGCAGAGCCATAGGGCACCCAACGGCAGGAGAACGAGATGTAGCCGCCCTCAAAGGCCTGCACCGCGAGGAATTTCACGACCTTGCCGTAGCGCGCGCAGTGATCGACCGCGACCTGCCGCGCATCCGCCTGGGTCGCCAGCGAATAAGCGATGATGCCGCCGGTGTCGTTGCCCTTGAACGGAGGCACCGGAAGGAGATCGGCGCGTGCCGACTGGCTGGCCATCATACCCAGGGCAAGAAAGCCCGCGGCCGCAATGATTCGCATTCCCGTCACTCCAATTGGTTGGCGCCAGTTTACGGTGCCGGGAGGTCCATGAAAAGAACTGATGCCCCGCCGGCTGCGAGGTTGGGGTCAACTCTTGGCCAAGTGTTGCCGCGCTGCACTTGACCTGCCCCGGCCTTCGCGGCACCGTCCATCCTTCGCAAGACCCAGCTGTCCGGATTGCCCATGCGCGCCCTCCCCCTGAAATCGCTCCGCTTTGCCACCTTGCTTGGCCTCATGTTCGGAGCGCTGTCGCTCGGTGAGGCCAGGGCCGCCAATCCGCTGGAGCTGAACTTCTGGCTGAACGGGCCGCGCTATGACGGCGCCGTCGTCGATTGCGAGAGGGCGCTGCCGACCATCGCCACCCAGTTCTGGGAGAAGGAAAGCTCGTTCTGGAATTCCTCGTTGAAGATCACCGGCTTCGCCGCCGTTCACGAGATCGCGTTCCGGCCCTGGCAGTCCGACAACATTCCGCGCCGCTATTGCACCGGCGACGCCATGCTCAATGACGGCAAGGTGCGCAAGGTGCATTTCTCGATCATCGAGGATGGCGGCTTCTCCGGCTACGGCAATGGTGTGGAATGGTGCGTGGTCGGGCTTGACCGCAACTGGGCCTACAATCCGTCCTGCCGCGCCGCCAGGCCCTGAGCCTCGATCGAAAGGCCTGAATCGGACTGATCAGGCGCCCAGCGGGCCGGCCCGAATTTTGTTCTTGAAATGTTCTTGTTGCCTGCTAGGCTGATTGCACAGTCTAGTTGAGGGGCGTCGCCATGTTTCATTTTAGATTGCATTCGTTCACCCGTCTCGTGATCTCACTGACCCTTCCTCTGGTTCTGGCCGCCGGGCTGGTCGCGCTGCCGGGCGGCGCGAAGGCCCAGGACAAACGGCAGAACGCGCCCGGCGAATTCGATTTCTATGTGCTGTCGCTGTCATGGTCGCCCTCGTTCTGCGAGGAGGCGTCCGAGCGCAACCGCGGCGGCGGTGGTCGCTCGCAGATGCAGTGCAGCGGGCGGCCCTACGCGTTCGTGGTGCACGGGCTGTGGCCGCAATATGAGAACGGCTTCCCCGAATATTGCCAGCGGCCGTCGCCACGCCTGAACCGCAACATCGTCTCTTCGATGCTCGATTTGATGCCGGCGCCGGGGCTGATCTTCAACGAGTGGGACAAGCACGGCACCTGCTCCGGGCTCGACAGCCGCAATTATTTCGAGACGATCCGAAAGGCGCGCGCCGCGATCAAGATCCCGGCGGAATATCTCGAACTGTCGCAGGCCAAGACCGTGGCGCCGGGCGAGGTGGAGGAAGCCTTCATCAAGGCCAATGCGGGCCTGAGCAACGCGGCCATCTCGGTCACCTGCAATCGGACCCGGCTCTCCGAGGTCCGCATCTGCCTCAGCAAGGACCTGCAATTCCGGGCCTGCGAGGAGATCGAGCGCCGCGCCTGCCGCCGCGACCAGGTGACGATGCCGCCGATCAGAGGTGGCTAGTCCAAGTGTTTGTGCCCCGGACGCAGCGCCGGTTCGGCGGTGCGCTGCAGATTCGGGGCTCATGCTGCATGGGAATCCAAACCCCGGCCCCTGGCCCGCAACGCTAAGAGCGTTGCAGCGCGTCCGGCACAGGCGCGCATGCCGCTTTGCTCAAGCCGTGACGTAGCGTAGTCCTGTCTCATGAACTACCGTCACGCCTTCCACGCCGGAAACTTCGCCGATGTCATCAAGCACATCGTGCTCGCGCGCATCATTACCTACCTTCAGGACAAGCCGGGGGCATTCCGTGTCATCGACACCCATGCCGGCGCTGGCCTCTACGATCTCGAAAGCGACGAGGCGCGCCGCAGCGGCGAATGGCTGACCGGCATCGCGCGGCTGATGCAGGCGCGCCTGTCGAACGACGCCGTGGCGCTGGCCAAGCCCTATCTCGACATCGTTCGCGCCTACAATCCGAAGGGCGAGCTCAAGGCCTATCCGGGTTCGCCGCTGATCACGCGCGGCCTGCTGCGGCCGCAGGACCGCCTCGTTGCCTGCGAGCTCGAGCCGAAGGCGCGCAAGGCGCTGATCGGTGTGCTGCGCCGCGACGAACAGGCGCGCGTGGTCGATCTCGACGGCTGGGTCGCGCTGCCGGCCTTCGTGCCGCCGAAAGAACGGCGCGGGCTCGTGCTGATCGACCCGCCGTTCGAGGCGAAAGACGAGTTCGAAAAGCTCGGCGACGCCTTCGCGGCGGCTTTCACCAAATGGCCGACCGGTATCTATGTAATCTGGTATCCGGCCAAGAGCCGGCGCGCCACCGACACGCTGGTGCAATCAGTGGCGCGGCTCGCAGCCGCAGCAAAACCACCAGGAAAATGTCTGCGTCTCGAATTCAGTGTCGCGCCGCAGCTTGATGGCGCCGCCCTCACCTCCGCCGGATTGTTGATCGTCAATCCGCCGTACACGCTGCATGGCGAGCTCAAGACGATCCTGCCCGAGCTGGAGATACCGCTCGGACAGGGCGGAGCTGCCAGATTCCGATTAGAGGTGCCGAGACCGTAACACACCGGCATTCTTGGGAAAAAGATGCAGGAGCGGTAGTCAATCTGCAGAGAACCGTATTATGCTGTTTCCGTGACTGGCTTTACGTTCCGCTTCCGCGAATGGTTGCGGCGGAGTGAAGGCCTAAGAAAGATCCGATCGGACCGAAAGAAAGGTCCGCCCAAGGATGGCCAGCTCCCGGGCTTCGTAAGGCCCGGTCATGTCGTGACGTGAGTCTGCGTCGCGACGGAGGAGCAATGAGGGGGAGTTTCCCGATGGCCATGACGGGAACGGTCAAGTTTTTTAACGGCGAGCGCGGCTACGGTTTCATCAAGCCCGACGACGGCGGGCGCGACGTCTTCGTGCACATTACTGCTGTGGAGCGGGCGGGACTGAAAGATCTCGCCGAAGGACAGCGCATTACTTTTGAAGTCGAGCCGGACAAGAAGGGGAAGGGACCAAAGGCAGTCAATTTGGTCATCGTCTCCTAGAGCGTTTTCGAGCGAACACCTGGCGAAAAAAATCCCGGCCGCGAGCGGCCGGGAGGCTGTTGTCCGGTATTTTCTTCTTCAACTATCAGAAGTGATAGTTCACGCCTGCGCGCACAACGCTGGCGCTATAGCCGTTTGACACGCCGGTAATTGCGAACTGGCTCGTCGACAGATCGATGTAGAGATATTCGAGCTTGGCGCTCCAGTTCGGCGCGAAGCCGACTTCCGCGCCGGCACCGATGGTCCAGCCTGCGGTGGTGTGCGACTCCGTCCAGCCGAATGTCTGCGCGCGCAGTTCGCCGAAGGCGAGGCCGGCGGTGCCGTAGAACAGCACGTTGCTGAAGGCATAGCCCGCACGGCCGCGCAGCGTGCCGAACCAGGGGTTGGAGAACTTCCACGGCGCGAAGGTGTCATCAGCGCCCGCGGCCTGGATATCGCCCTCGACGCCGAACACCCATGGACCATTCTGAAAATTGTAGCCGGCCTGCACACCGCCGACGAAACCGGAGGGCTTGACGGGCGAATTACTCACCGAGCCCCACTCATAGCCGAGATTGGCACCGAGATACGGACCGGCCCAGCTATAGGCATTGAGCGGCTGATTGACGGTGTAGGGCGCACCCTGCCCGTAATTGAGATCGGCGGCCTCTGCCGAAGCTGTCCAGCCGGCTGCAACCAACACGGCTGCGCCTACAACGAACCCCCTCATCGGTACTCTCCAACGCAACGGCCGCCCCCCGCGATGCCTGCGCCGCCGCGCAAGGCAAAATCGCATGGTTACGGAACCTCCTCTTTTTCGCGTAAGATTTATCGAGAGTTTTAAGTTAAAGGCCTGTTAAGCCGGGTTACCGCGCTCTTAACAGGCTTAAGCAAGTGTTACCCGGAACCGCGCCGCCATCCTGTGTGTGCCGCAAGGCTGGAACTTCAAATCGGCACCCCCAGCGCTTAAATTCGCATCATGGCTCACGATTCCACCGACAATCCGGACGACGCACGCGCGCACAAATCTCCGCGCGGCACGACCGCCGACGCCCCGCCGGAGAGCCTGGCGCCGCCGGACCTCGATCCCGCCACCACCGCTGGCGAGGACGAGGACGATGCGCTGCTGCCTGACATCCTGGAGGAGAGCGGCGCGGTCGGCGAAGAGCCGCTGGCGACCGGCCATGAGGCGATCGAGCGCGCGGTCCGCCTGGCGCCCACCTCGCCGGGCGTCTATCGCATGCTCAGCGCCAATGCCGACGTGCTCTATGTCGGCAAGGCCAAGAACGTCAAAAAGCGCCTGTCGAACTATGCGCGCCAGAGCGCGCCGCAACCGGCGCGCATCCTGCGCATGATCGCAGCCACGGTGACCGTGGAGATCGTCTCGACCAACACCGAGACCGAAGCGCTGCTGCTGGAAGCCAATCTCATCAAGCAGCTCCGGCCGCGCTTCAACGTGCAGCTGCGCGACGACAAGTCGTTTCCCTACATCCTGATCACCGGCGACCATTGGGCGCCGCAGATCCTCAAGCATCGTGGTGCGCAGTCGCGGCCCGGGCGCTATTTCGGCCCGTTCGCTTCCGCCGGCGCGGTCAACCGCACCATCACCGCCTTGCAGCGCGCGTTCCTGATCCGCTCCTGCACCGATTCCTTCTTCGAGAGCCGCTCGCGGCCCTGCCTGCTCTACCAGATCCGCCGCTGTGCCGGCCCCTGTACGCGCGAGATCGACTTCCCCGGCTATACCACGCTGGTGCGCGAGGCGACCGACTTCCTCTCCGGCAAGAGCCAGGCGGTGAAGCAGGAGCTCGCAGGCGAGATGGAGAAGGCCTCCGGCGAACTCGAATTCGAGAGCGCGGCGCTCTACCGCGACCGCCTCGCCGCGTTGTCGGCGATCCAGTCGCAGCAGGGCATCAATCCACGTACGGTGGAAGAAGCCGACGTGTTCGCCATCCACCAGGAGGGCGGGTTCTCCTGCGTCGAAGTGTTCTTCTTCCGCACCGGACAGAACTGGGGCAATCGCGCCTATTTCCCGCGCGCGGAGAAGACCTATACGCCGGAGGAAGTGCTGGGGTCCTTCCTTGCCCAGTTCTACGACGACAAGCCGCCGCCGAAGAACATCCTGCTCTCGCACGAGATCGAGGAGAGCGAGTTGCTCGCCAATGCGCTGTCGATCAAGGCCGGCCACAAGATCGAGCTCACGGCGCCCAAGCGCGGCGAGAAGAAGGAGCTGGTCGCCCACGCGCTGACCAATGCGCGCGAGGCGTTGGGCCGCAAGCTCGCGGACACCGCGACACAGAGCCGCCTGCTCGACGCCATGGCCACGACGCTGAGCCTGCCGCATTCGCCCAAGCGCATCGAGGTCTACGACAACAGCCACATCCAGGGCACCAATGCGGTCGGCGCCATGATCGTCGCCGGGCCCGATGGTTTCGTGAAGAACCAGTACCGCAAGTTCAACATCAAGTCGGAAGGGCTCACGCCGGGCGACGATTACGGCATGATGAAGGAGGTGCTGGAGCGCCGCTTCAAGCGCCTGATCAATCCGCCCGAGGACGCCGCCGGCAAGGCCAAGGACGACGACTTCCCGCAATGGCCCGACCTCGTGATCATCGACGGCGGTCGCGGCCAGCTCAACGCCGTCCGGGAGATCTTTACGAATCTCGGCCTGACCCAGGTGTCGCTGATGTCGGTCGCCAAGGGACCGGACCGGGATGYCGGCCGCGAAACCCTGTTCATGCCGGAGCGCGAGGCGATCAAGCTGGAGCCGCGCGATCCCGTGCTTTACTTCATCCAGCGCTTGCGCGACGAGGCCCACCGCTTCGTCATCGGCTCGCACCGCAAGCTGCGCAAGAAGGACATCCGCGAGGCCGGTTTGCAGGAGATTCCGGGCATCGGCCCGTCACGCAAACGTGCCTTGCTGCACCATTTCGGAACCCTGAAGGAGATCGAGCGGGCCTCGATCGCCGATCTCGGCAAGGTTCCGGGGGTGAGCGCCGAGAGCGCCCGCAGGATTTTCGACTATTTCCATCCCCAGCCGGGGTGAACTAAGGGGGCCGCGGTCATATGGTCGTCGCATGCTGCACCTCATTTGGGGAGCGGGACGGTTGACCTTCAGGCACGAGCGGTATTGGTAGGACGGATGAACATCGCCACGACACGAGGGACGACCAGCCGCGCGATGTCCCTCCCGAACATCCTGACCTATGGCCGGATCGCCGCGATCCCGGTCGTGGTCGGGTGCATTTATGCGCAGTCGATTCTGGATCAGCCGCTGTGGCTGCGGTGGGTCGCGGTCGCCATCTTCATCGCGGCAGCAGTGACCGATTACCTCGACGGCTATTACGCGCGGATCTGGAATCAGCAATCGGCGTTCGGCCGGATGCTCGATCCGATCGCCGACAAGCTGCTGGTGGCCTCCTGCCTGCTGATGCTGGCCGCCGACGGCATCATCCATGGCTGGTCGCTGTGGGCCGCCATCGTGATCCTGTGCCGCGAGATCCTGGTCTCGGGCCTGCGCGAATATCTCGCGGCGTTGCGGGTGAGCGTTCCCGTGACAAAGCTTGCGAAGTGGAAGACGACCGTTCAGCTCATCGCCATCGGCTTCCTGCTCGCTGGCCCGGCCGGCGATGAGGTGGTGCCCGTGGTCTCGATGATCGGGCTGGCGCTGCTCTGGGCCTCGGCGATCCTCACCATTTACACCGGCTACGACTATTTCCGCGCCGGCATCCATCACCTCATCAAGGAGGATGAGGCATGAAGGTGAAGTACTTCGCCTGGGTGCGCGAGCGCGTCGGCAAGGCCGAGGAGACCATCGAGCCGCCGGCGACCGTGCGCACCGTCGAGGAGCTGATCGCCTGGCTGTCCGGCCAGAGCGAGGCCTATGCCTACGCCTTCGAGAAGCCGAAGGTGATCCGCACCGCGATCGATCATGCCCACGTCAAATCGGACGCCGTGATCGCGGGCGCCCGCGAGATCGCGTTTTTCCCGCCGATGACCGGCGGCTAGGCCATGACCTCCCCCGTAAGCACCGCCCCCGCCAGCCCCTGCCCCGTCACCATCCGAATCCAGCAGGATGATTTCGACATCGCGCGCGAGATCGCGATCCTGACCGGGAGCCGCACCGACATCGGCGCGGTCGTAAGCTTTTCCGGCATCTGCCGCGGCGACGAGAACAGCGCGAAGATCGCCGCCCTCACGCTCGAACATTATCCCGGCATGGCGGAAGAAGAGATCAAGCGCCATGCCGACGAAGCTACATCGCGCTGGCCGCTGAACGGCGTCACCATCATTCATCGCGTCGGGCGGTTCATGCCCGGGCAGAATATCGTGCTGGTGCTCACGGCGTCGCAGCACCGCCAGGCGGCGTTCCAGGCGGCCGAGTTCCTGATGGATTATCTCAAGACCAGCGCGCCGTTCTGGAAGAAGGAAGAGAGCGCCACCGGTACCGGCTGGGTCGAAGCCCACGCCCGTGACGACGAGGCCGCCGCACGCTGGACCCGATCCTGATGGCAAAAGCATCCAAGAAGACCACGCGCGGCCGCGCCGCGCCAAAGCTCGCGAAGATCGGCCGCGGCGAGTTGCTCACGCTGATCGATTTCGTGCGCTACGCCGTGAGCCGCTTCACCGAGGCGAAGCTCGCCTTTGCCCATGGCACGACCGATCCGGTCGCTGAAGCAGCCTTCCTGGTCTGCGAAGCCCTGCATCTGCATCCCGACCAGTTCGAGATCTTTGCCCATGCCTGCGTCACGTCGGCGGAAGGCAAGACCATCGTCGACCTCATCCATCAGCGCGTCACCACGCGCAAACCGACCGCCTATCTCGTCAACAAGATCTACATGCGCGGCCTGCCCTTCTATGTCGACGAGCGCGTCATCGTTCCGCGCTCCTTCATCGGCGAGCTGCTGGAGTCGCATTTCGGCGGCGACGGCGAGGCGGGCTCGCTGATCGACGACCCCACGGCCGTCGAACGCGTGCTCGATCTCTGCACGGGCTCTGGATGTCTCGCCATCCTCGCCGCGCATCATTTCCCGAATGCCACCGTTGATGCCGTCGACATCTCCAAGGGCGCGCTCGAAGTCGCCACACGAAATGTCGGCGAATTCGGGCTCGATGACCGGATCAGCCTGCATCGCGGCGACCTGTTCGCCCCGCTCGGCGACAACAGATACGACCTGATCATCACCAACCCGCCCTACGTCGATGCGGAAGGCATGGCCGCGCTGCCGCCGGAATGCCGGGCCGAACCAAAGCTCGCCTTTGACGGCGGCCCCGACGGTCTCGACGTCGTGCGCCGGATCCTGCGCGATGCGCCCGATCACCTGACGCCGGATGGCGGCTTGATCTGCGAGATCGGCCGCGGCCGCGAACTGGTTGACGAGGCCTTTCCGGAACTGCCGCTGCTCTGGCTCGACACCGAGGAGTCCGAGGGCGAGGTGTTCTGGATCGCGGCCGCCGATCTCGGCTGATCCGTCCCGGCAGCCGCACTCCGCGCGGAACAAGTCAAATTCCGCCACGTTCATCCCCCGACGAATTTTTCGTTCTCGGAGGATGTCCGCATGCTCGCGCCATCGGGCGAATTGCTGCGCGCCGGCATGGCGCTCAAGATCAATCATCTCAAGCGCGCCGCGCGATCGTACTTGCGCGACCGCACCAATCAGGCCACGGGCCGCGCGACGTCCTATGCGGTCGCGGCAGGACTGTTCGCAATGGCCGGGCTGTTCCTGATCGCCACCCTCTTTGTCGGCCTGATCGCCCTTTATCGTTGGGTCGCAATCACCCAGGGACAATTCTGGGGCTTTGGTGCCGTCGCGGCCGTGCTCCTGGTGCTGGCCGTATCCTGCGCCGGCGTGGCTCTGGCCCAAATAAAGCGTCGGGACAAGCCGATCGTGCCGCTTGCCAGCCGTATGCGCGTTGCGATCGCCACCCCGCGGATCCCGCGCGGAACGGTCAAGCAGGCGGTGAAAGAGGTCGCAACGACGATTCCGCTGGTGTCGCCCGCACCGGGCGAACGTGGCCGTGGCGGCAACGCCGTGTCAGCTCGGACCAACCGGCCCGTGCAGCTAGGTCTGATGCTCGCAGCCGTCGGGCTGTTGGGCTTCACGGCCGCTCGGCGGCGGCGGCACGGCCGCGGATTGGACGCTTGAAATGCGCGCGCGGCACACCGAGCACCTCGACAGTTGGTTGCTGGTGGCCGCCACGGCCGTCTTCGTGCTGTCTGCGGAACGCTACTTTCAGAAGTTCGGCCCCATCCGATCGGGGCCTCCGCAAGACCGTCGCAATAACGAAGCAAATTCGCCGGAAACGAGCCCGGCCGGCGCAGCGATGCAGCCCGGCCACGGCCGGCGCGCGAAAAGCCCCTTCGCGATCCCGTGGGCGGGCTGGAAAGACATCTTCTGGCGCACCTATCAGCGCATCGACGACGATCGCCTGCTCGCGACCGCGGGCGGCGTCGTCTTCTTGGGGCTGCTCGCGATCTTCCCCGCCGTGACCGCGCTGGTCTCGTCCTACGGCCTGTTCGCCGATCCCTCGACGATCAGTTCCAACCTGCATTCGCTCGCGATGATGCTGCCCGAGGGCGCGTTCCAGATCGTCGAGGACCAGGTCGCGCGCGTGGTGTCCAACGGCAATACCGCCCTGGGTGTCACCTTCCTGTTTGGCCTCTTGCTCGCGATCTGGAGCGCCAATGCGGGCGTCAAAGCCATCTTCGATGCCCTCAACGTCGCCTATGAGGAGCGCGAAAAGCGCAGCTTCGTCCGGCTGAACACCGTATCGTTGGCTTTCACGGTCGGCGGCATCGCGGCACTGCTGCTGATGGTGGGCACCGTGGTCGCCTTCCCGCTCGCGCTCAACCATCTCGGCATTGCGCCCGAAAGCAGGCTGATCGTCGCTCTCGCGCGATGGCCGGTGCTGTTCGTCATCCTGCTGGCCGCGCTTGCCGTCCTCTATCGCTTCGCGCCGAGCCGCGACGCGCCGCGCTGGCAATGGCTGAGCCTCGGCGCAGTGACGGCCGCCATCCTCTGGATCGCCGGCTCGGCGCTCCTGTCCTGGTATCTCTCGGAATTCGCCAATTACAACGCGACCTACGGCTCGCTCGGCGCGGCGATCGGCTTGATGATGTGGATGTGGATGTCGGCGATCGTCATCATGTTCGGGGCCGAGCTGAACTCGGAGATCGAACGGCAGACCCTTCGGGATACGACCACCGGGCCGCCCAAGCCGCTCGGCACCCGGCAGGCCGTCTCGGCCGACACGGTCGGCGCCGCCGCGCCATCCTGATTGCCGGCGGCCAGGCCGGGGCTCGGCCTGACCGGATCACGACAGCAATTCAGCGCTTGCTGATCACAACCTCCAGATACTCGCTATGCACCACCACCGTACCGTCGTCGGCACGGTTGAATTCGCCGAGCAGCGCCATGAGATCGCGCCGCAGCGCGGCCTGGCCGGTCTCCTCCAGCGCTACGAACGCTTTCAGCATCGGCCCGTAATAGGATTTGAAAACCTCGAGCCAGTGCTCCGGCGAGCGATAGCGGAAGGCGAACATGCGCGGCTCGGCGGCGATCTCGGAGGCTTGGCTGCCGAACATCTCCTCAAGCCGTGCCGGCGTGCCCCACAAGGCCGGCGACYTCACGCCCGCTGGCGGCGGCAAATGCCTGCCGATGGTCTTGAAGAGCTGACCGATGAAGCCCTGGGGCGTCCAGTTGGCGAGGCCGATTTTGCCACCGGACTTGCAGACCCGCGCGAGCTCGGACGCCGCCTTGTCCTGATCCGGCGTGAACATGACGCCGAAGGTCGAGAGCACGACGTCGTAGCTGGCATCCGCAAACGGCAGCGCTTCGGCATCCGCTTCACGGAATTCGACCATCAGATGCTCCGCCGCGGCCCGTTCGCGTCCCCGCTTGAGCAATGCTGGAACATAATCGGTCGATGTGACGTCGCACCAGCGCCGCGCGGCGGCCAGCGTCGCATTGCCGTTGCCGGCGGCGACATCAAGCACCTTGCTGCCGGCGCGCAAGTCGAGCGCCTCGCAGAGCTGCTCGCCGACGATCTGCAAGGTGGTGCCGACAATGGCATAGTCGCCGGATGACCAGGCGCTGTGCTGGCGCTGCTTGACGGCGGCGAGATCTGGTTGGGCGAGGGCCGGCTTGAGCGCGGCGGATGTCGACATGGCAATTCTCCTGCGGTTGAAGACGCCGGGACGATAGGGCGCATGCGGCTCGCTGGCCTTGAGAGTGGCGTTATTTTACGCTGAGAACACCTTGATTTCCCCGCGCGAGCCGAGGGCGGCGTGACATTTCATTTCGAGGACTTCGTGCTCGACCCCGCGCGCCGCGAATTGCGGCGGGCGGAGACGCTCGTCGCGCTCGAGCCCCAGGTGTTCGATCTCCTGCTTTACCTGGTCCGCAACCGCGAGCGCGTGGTGACGCGGGACAATCTGCTCGACGCGATCTGGAACGGCCGCGTCGTCTCGGAATCGACGCTGACCAGCCGGATCAACGCGGCGCGGCGCGCGGTCAATGACAATGGCGAAGATCAGCGGCTGATCCGCACAGTCGCGCGCAAGGGCGTGCGGTTCGTCGGCGAAGTGACCGAACGCTCCGTAGCAGGCTCATCGTCGGCGCCGGGCAAGCCGCCCGACGCAATACCGACGGAATTGCCACTGCCCGATCGTCCCGCAATTGCCGTCCTGCCCTTCACCAACATGAGCGGCGAGGCCGAGCAGGATTATTTCTCCGACGGCATCAGCGAGGACATCATCACCGCGCTGTCGAAGCTGCGCTGGTTCTTCGTGATCGCGCGCAACTCCTCCTTCATCTACAAGGGCCGCACGGTTCACCTGCGGCAGGTCGCCGAGGAGCTCGGCGTGCGCTATGTCGTCGAGGGCAGCGTCCGCAAGGAGGGCGATCGCGTCCGCATCACCGCGCAGCTCAACGATGTCGCCACCGGCAGCCATCTCTGGGCCGAACGCTACGACCGCGAGCTCGCCGACGTCTTCGCCGTACAGGACGAGATCACCGAACGCATCGTCGCAGCGATCGAGCCGCAGCTCTATGCCGCGGAGAATTTTCGCGCCGAGCGCAAGCCGCCCGACAGCCTGGACGCCTGGGACCTTCTGATGCGCGCCCTCTCCCATTACTGGCGCGTGACGCGGCAGGACCACGTCGCGGCGCGAGCCCTGCTCGAAAAGGCCATCGCGCTCGACCCGAACTACGGCAAGGCACTCGGGCTGCTCGGCACCAGCTACATGTTCACGGCGCATATGGGCTGGATGGAGATGGCCGCGGCGCTGCCGGTGGCCGAGCGCGCGGCACGGGCCGCGATCCGCGCCGACGACCAGGATGCCTGGGCGCATAATGCGCTCGGCCATGTCGATCTGTTCGCACGCCGGTTCGAGGATTCACTTGCCGAATTCGAGACCGCGCTGCGGCTCAATCCGAACTTTGCGCTGGCGCAGGGCTATTATGGCCTGACGCTTAGCTATTGCGGCCGCTGGCGGGATGCCGACGAGGCCGCGCGGCGGGCGATCCGCCTCAGCCCGCGCGACCCCTATGCACCCGTCTATTTCGGCATCGCCGCCTTTGCCCGTTTCCTCGGCAGGGACTATGCGGAGGCGATCCGGCTCGCACAGGAGGCCCTGCGCCAGCGCAGTGACTTCGTCGGCGGGCACCGGGTGCTGACTGCGGCCGCGGCGATGGCCGGGCAAACCGAGACCGCCCGCGCGGCGCTGAAGGAACTCCAGCGTGCCCAGCCCAACGTCTCGCTCGCCTGGATCGCCGAGTTCATGCCGATCAAGCTCGCCGCCGACCGCGAGCACTACCTCGAAGGCTTTCGCCGGGCCGGCCTGACCTAGACTGCCCGAGCATGATCTCCGCGCAAACGCGTTCCGCGTTTGTCGCGAGGGAAAACCGCTACACACTTTTCCGGATCATGCTCCGGCGCCGCGAACAGGCCGCTATCCCCTCGAATCAACAATGATGTTAAGGTCGCCTTGCTTGGGGGAGCATGAGGCGTGACGGGTTCGCACACTGACCCGTGTTTTCCCGGATGAGGCAGTCAGCTCTTTGAGGCGTAACGCGCGGCATGATTCGCATTTCGACGATCTTCATCGCCATCTGCATGGTTCTGGTCGCGGCCTCGCTCGGGCTTGTCCTCTACTCGGTCGCCGGCATCAGCGGAACCGAATCCGCCATCGTGGCGCTGACCGCGCTGACCTTCCTGATCCTCTACAACGCGGTCTCGATGCGGCTGCGCGACCGCAGTGACGTCGGCGGCCAGATCGCCGACCTCTCGCGCGGCACCGCCGACCTCGCCCGCCAGGTCGCCGAGTTCGGCCGCCGGCTCGCGGCGATGGAGGGGCGCATCGCCTCGGCCAATTCGACCAACTCCGACCGCATCCAGTCAGTGGTCGGCGAGATCAACGAGCTCGGTGGGCTGGTCAGGCAGCTCGCCACCACCGTGTCAGCCCATGAAGACCTCTTGGCCGGGGCCGCGCCGACCCCCGCCCCCGCTCCGGTCGCCCGGCCAGAGCCGGAGGCGCCGCTCGACCTGATTGCGGCCTTCGAGGAGCGGCCGGCCGCCCCTCCGCCGCTGCCCGCACCGCCGCCGCGGCCAACGCCGGCGATCCAGACCCACACCGCCGTTCCGGTTCAGACGGCCAATGGCCGCAACCCGACCCAGTTACTGGCGACACTGCGCAACGCCATCGACGAGAACCGCATCGACATCTTCCTCCAGCCGATGGTGACGCTGCCGCAGCGCAAGGTGCGGTTCTACGAAGCCGTGACGCGCCTGCGCGACGAGCGCGACCAGCTGATCGCCGCCGAGGAATTCATCAGCATCGCCGAAGCCTCGGGTCTGATCGGACGCATCGACAACATGGTGATGCTGCGCTGTGTGCAGGTGCTGCGGCGCCTGATGGTGCGCAACAAGGATGTCGGCGTGTTCTGCAACGTCGCGGCCTCCACGCTCGGCAATTCCACCACCTTCGCGCAGTGCCTCGACTTCCTCGAAGCCAACCGGGCGCTGGCGCCCTCGCTGGTGCTGGAGTTCAAGCAGTCGACCTTCCGCAATCTCGGCCCGGCCGAGACCGAGAACCTCGCGGCGCTCGCCCAGCGCGGTTTCCGCTTCTCGATCGACCATGTCACTGACCTCAGGATCGAGCCGCGCGAGCTCGCCGATCGCGGCGTGCGCTTCATCAAGGTGCCGGCGTCCCTCCTGCTCGACCCCAGGCAGGCCTCGACCTCGGACATCCACCCTTCCGACCTCTCCGACCTGCTCGGCCGCTTCGGCATCGACCTGATCGCCGAACGGATCGAGGGCGAGCGCGCAGTGGTCGATTTGCTCGACTTTGACGTGCGGTTCGGTCAGGGGTTCCTTTTCGCGCCGCCCCGGCCATTGCGGCCTGAGGGGGCATCTGCTACCGGCGGGGCCTCGCCGAACCCGGCGCAGGAAATTCAGGGATCCAATGGCTCCGCTTCTCCCAGCCCAGGCGCGACGTCTTCAGCGCCTCCAGCCCAACGTATCATCGGCAACGCGGCGCTCGCGCGGCGGATCTGATCGGCCGCACGCATCATGACCACGCTGCATTTCGCCGAAAGCCTGCGCGAGCTCGTGGGCGGCGTTGACGTTGTGCTCAGCGACATCTGGGGCGTGGTTCACAATGGCCTGGAATCGTTCCCCGAAGCCTGCGAGGCGCTGCATACCTATCGCAGCCGCGGCGGTACGGTGATCCTGATCACCAATGCCCCGCGCCCGGCCGACTCCGTCCAACGGCAATTGCGCAAGCTCGGCGTCGCGGACGAGACCTATGACGCGATCGTCTCGTCGGGCGACCTGACGCGGCTCTATGTCGCCGAGCATCCCGGCCGCAAGATGTTCTGGCTCGGACCCGAGCGCGACAACTCGATCTATCGCGGCCTCGATGCGACGACCGCGCCGCTGGAAGAAGCCGACTACATCGTCTGCACCGGCCTCTATGACGACGAGACCGAGACGGCGGAAGACTATCGCGGCATGATGCTGAAGGCGCGCGAGCGCAAGCTGACGCTGGTCTGCGCCAACCCCGATATCGTGGTGGAGCGCGGCGATCGGCTGATCTATTGCGCCGGCGCGATCGCGGAACTCTATCGCGAACTCGGCGGCGAGGTGATCTTCTACGGCAAGCCGCATCGCCCGATCTACGAGCGCGCGATGATGCTCGCCGGCGAACGCCAGGGTCACATGATCGACCGGAAAAAGGTGCTTGCGATCGGCGATTCCGTCCGCACCGACCTCACCGGCGCGCGCGAATTCGGCATCGACTGCCTGTTCGTCACCCGCGGCATCCATGCCGAGGAGTTCGAGGGCCTCGACCAGCTCGACCCGAAATCGGTGATGGAGTTGTTCGGCCACCCGCCGAAGGCGCTGATGCGCGAATTGAAGTGGTGATGGTGGAGCCCACGCAGGTGCTGCGGGCTTAGACCAATTGCTTAGACCCAAATGCCGTCATGGCCGGGCTTAGCCGTCCGAAGGACGGCGTCGCTTCCGCTCGCCTACGCCCCGGCCATCCACGGCTTCATTTGCAGGATCCAAGAACGTGGATGCCCGAGACAAGCCCGGGCATGACGATCTCTATAGAGAGCTGCTATGCGGTCAGGCGGCGCTTACGCGCTCGCCATGTCCGGGAAGACCGCTTCGATCTTGGTCTTCAGCGTCGCCGCGTTGAACGGCTTGACGATGTAGTTGTTCACGCCGGCCTTCTTGGCCGCGATCACGTTCTCGGTCTTCGATTCCGCGGTGATCATGATGAAAGGCGTGGTGGCGAGGTTCGGATCGGCGCGCACTTCGCGCAGCAGGTCGTAACCCGTCATCGGCTCCATGTTCCAATCGGAAATCACGAGCCCGTACTTCTTGCCACGCATCTTGTTCAGCGCCGCCGAACCGTCGCTTGCATCATCGATATTCTCGAAGCCAAGCTGCTTCAGGAGATTCCTGATGATACGGATCATGGTGCTGTAGTCATCAACCACCAGAACCGACATCGACAAATCAACCGCCATCTCGACTCCCCCAACGCAAACCCAGGAAATATTACGATCGGACCCACCGGAGCCGGAGCCCCGCTGTTCCACATTTCAAGGACTAGCACCAAGGCGTTAAACAGCGCGTTAACTGGGGGCGCCTCCGAAGGACTGAAATCACGTTCATGCGGCCGCTCCCCCTGCCGCTTGACTTCGTCCGGCCGGTCAAGCCACGGTCCGCAGGTCCTGCCGCTTCGAGAATTCCCCTGATGGTCCCGCATTTTACCGTTATCCGCGACACAACGCCGGATTCCGCGATTTTGAGGGGCGCCGTGGTCGCCATGGGCAATTTCGACGGCGTTCATCTTGGTCATCGCGCGGTGATCGCAGCCGCCCTGGAAATGGGCCGGGCGCATGGCCGCCCTGCGCTGGCATTGACCTTCGAGCCGCATCCACGCCGGTTTTTCAGCCCGAACACCCCGCAATTCCGCCTGACGGACGAGCCGGCCAAGTTGCGGCTTTTAGCCGGCACCGGGCTCGCCGGCGCCGTGGTCATGACCTTCGACAAGGCCAGGGCCGGGACCAGCGCGCAAGACTTCATTCACCATGACCTGATCGGACGCCTCGGCGTCAGCGGCATCGCGGTCGGCTACGACTTCCATTTCGGCAAGGGTCGCGTCGGCTCGCCGAGCCTCCTGGTCAACGAGGCGCCTCGACTCGGCATCGAGGTTGACGTGCAGGCCCATGTCGACATCGACGAGCGGCCGGTTTCCTCCAGCGCCATCCGGATCGCGCTCGCCGAGGGCCTCATCGACGAGGCCACCACCATGCTGGGCGCGCCCTGGTTCATCACCGGCGAGGTGATCCACGGCGAGAAGCGCGGCCGCGACCTCGGCTATCCCACCGCCAACATCCGCCTCGATGCCAATTGCGGCCTCAAGCACGGCATCTATGCGGTGCGGGTCGGCCGCGGCGCCGAGCGGCTGGACGGGGTGGCAAGCTTCGGCCGCCGTCCGACCTTTGATAATGGCGCGCCGCTGCTGGAAATCTTCCTGTTCGACTTCAAGGGCGACCTCTACGGACAAGCGCTCGACTGCGCCTTCGTCGGCTTCATCCGCGAGGAGCTGAAATTCGACAGCCTGGAGGCCCTGATCCGCCAGATGGACGACGATTCCGCCCGCGCCCGCGCCGTACTGGCCGCCGCCCCGGACGCGTTTCCGCGGCTTGGCGTGATCGATTGAGGCCCAAATCCGGTCCGCCGTACCTTTTGCGCTTCTACCTTTTGCGCTTCCCTTGGCCCCCTGCTATGGAGAGCCCATGTTTGCGCGGTGCATCATAGGGATTAGCGGCCCGGCTTCCGCCTGAGCCTGAAGGCTCGGCGCAAGACCGGGATTTCGTCGTTTCACCCCGCGATTCCAGTCGCTATCCGTTTCCGCGCCCTTCCGAGCCAGTCAGCCCCATGTCCGAAAAGCCGCAAAAGTCCGACGCCAAAGACTATTCCAAGACCCTTTATTTGCCGCAGACGGATTTCCCGATGCGCGCCGGCCTGCCACAGCGCGAGCCGGAACTGCTGAAGTATTGGAACGACATCGGCCTCTACGACAAGCTGCGCCGGGAAGCCCAGGGCCGCGCCAAATTCGTGCTGCATGACGGCCCGCCCTACGCCAACGGCAACATCCATATCGGGCACGCGCTGAACAAGATCCTCAAGGACGTCGTGACCAAGAGCCAGCAGATGCTCGGCTTCGACTCCAATTACGTGCCGGGCTGGGACTGCCACGGCCTGCCGATCGAATGGAAGATCGAGGAGGAGAACTACCGCAAGAAGGGCAAGCAGAAGCCCGATTTCCGCGACTCCGCCGCGATGGTGGCGTTCCGCAAGGAATGCCGCGCCTATGCGACGCACTGGATCAACGTGCAGCGCGAGGAGTTCAAGCGGCTCGGCATCATCGGCGACTGGGATCATCCCTATCAGACGATGAGCTATCCGGCCGAAGCGCAGATCGCCCGCGAGCTGATGAAGTTCGCGGCCAACGGCACGCTGTATCGCGGCTCCAAGCCGGTGATGTGGAGCGTGGTCGAGAAGACCGCGCTTGCGGAAGCCGAGGTCGAGTACGAGGACTACACCTCCGACATGGTGTGGGTGAAGTTTCCCGTCACGTCACCGGCGCATGGCGCACTTGCCAGTGCTTCCGTCGTGATCTGGACCACCACGCCTTGGACGCTGCCCGGCAACCGCGCGATCTCGTTCTCGCCGAAGATCGCCTACGGCCTTTATAAGGTGACGGATGCGCCCGCCGACAACTGGGCCAAGACCGGCGATCTCCTGATCCTGGCCGATGCGCTCGCCGCAGAAGTGTTCAAGCAGGCGCGCGTCACGTCTTACGAGAAGGTGCGCGACATTCCCGGCGACACGCTGGACGCCGTGGAATGCGCCCATCCCCTGCGCGGGTTCGACGGCGGTTACGAGTTCATCGTGCCGTTGCTCGCCGGCGAGCATGTCACCGACGACACCGGTACCGGCTTCGTGCACACCGCGCCGAGCCACGGCCGCGAGGACTTCGACGTCTGGACGGCCAACACCCGCGAGCTCGATGCGCGCGGCATCCCGACCGCGATCCCCTACACCGTCGACGAGAACGGCGCCTACACCGCGCAGGCCCCCGGCTTCACCGGCAAGCGCGTGCTCAACGACAAGGGCGAGAAGGGCGATGCCAACGAGGCCGTGATCAAGGCGCTGATCGAGGGCGGCAAGCTGCTCGCGCGCGGCCGCCTCAAGCATCAATATCCGCACTCCTGGCGCTCGAAGAAGCCGGTGATCTTCCGCAACACGCCGCAATGGTTCATCGCGATGGACAAGGACATCAGCGATGACGGCCATGCGAAGAAGGGCGACACGCTGCGCGCCCGCGCGCTGCACGCGATCTCGGTCACGCAATGGGTGCCGCCGTCGGGCGAGAACCGCATCAACGGCATGATCGCCAACCGTCCGGACTGGGTGATCTCGCGCCAGCGCGCCTGGGGCGTGCCGATCGCCGTGTTCGTGCGCGAGAAGAGCGACGGCTCGGCCGAGATCCTGCAGGACGAGATCGTCAACCAGCGTATCGCCGAAGCCTTCATGGAGGAAGGCGCCGACGCCTGGTACATGGACGGCGCCCGCGAGCGCTTCCTCGGGTCCCGCGCGAGCGAGGACTGGAAGAAGGTCGACGATATCTGCGACGTCTGGTTCGATTCAGGCTCCACGCACGCCTTCGTGCTCGAGGACCGGCAGAACTTCCCGCAGCTCGGCAACATCGTCCGCAAGATCGACGGCGGCAACGATACCGTGATGTATCTCGAAGGCAGCGACCAGCATCGCGGCTGGTTTCATTCCTCGCTGCTGGAAAGCGCAGGCACGCGGGGCCGCGCGCCCTACGACGTCGTGCTGACCCACGGCTTCACGCTCGACGAGAACGGCCGCAAGATGTCGAAGTCGCTCGGCAACACCGTCGAGCCGCAGAAGGTGATCAAGGATTCGGGCGCGGACATCCTGCGCCTGTGGGTCTGCGCCACCGACTATGCCGACGACCAGCGCATCGGCCCGGAGATCCTGAAGAACACCATCGAGACCTATCGCAAGCTGCGCAACTCGATCCGCTGGATGCTCGGTACGCTGCATCACTTCAAGGCGAGCGAGAAGGTCGCCTATGCCGAGATGCCCGAGCTCGAGCGGCTGATGCTGCACGAATTGGCCGGCCATGCCGAGACCGTTCGCAAGGCCTATGCGGCCTTCGACTACAAGACCGTCGTCGCGAGCCTCGCGGCCTTCATGAACTCCGAGCTGTCGGCGTTCTACTTCGATATCCGCAAGGACACGCTCTATTGCGACCCGCCGTCCTCGGCGGCGCGCAAGGCCGCGCTCACCACGATCGACCTGGTGTGCGATGCGCTCCTGAAATGGCTTGCGCCGATCCTGAGCTTCACGACCGAGGAAGCCTGGCGCATGTTCCGGCCGAACGCGGAGCCTTCCGTCCATCTGACCCTGTTTCCCGAAGGCATCGAGACGCTCCGCGACGACAAGCTCGCCGCGAAATGGGAGACGATCCGCAACGTCCGCCGCGTCGTCACCGGCGCGCTGGAGCTTGAGCGCGCCGCCAAGAACATCGGCTCGTCGCTCGAGGCCTCACCGGTGATCTATGTCGCCGACCGCGACATGCTGGCGACGCTGTTCGACACCGATCTCGCCGAGGTCTGCATCACCTCGAACTACGAGGTGCGTGAGGGCGAAGCACCGGCGGGCGCGTTCCGTCTCGATGCGGTGCCCGGCGTCGCGGTCGTCGTCGAGAAGGCGGTCGGCACCAAATGCGCCCGCTCCTGGAAGATCTCGCCGACGGTCGGTGAAGACCCTGAATACCCCGACGTCACCCCGCGCGACGCCCAGGCGCTGCGCGAATGGAAGGCGCTGGGGGTGGGGGTCTAATCCCCGGCCATGACCCCGCTTCGCGCCGGCATCCTCGCGGCCGTGGTCACGCTGGTGGCCGACCAGGCCTCAAAGCTGTGGCTCCTGAACGTGTTCGACCTTGCCCGCCGTGGCGTGGTGAAGGTGATGCCGTTCTTCGACCTGGTGCTGGCCTGGAACATCGGGATCAGCTTCGGCTGGCTCCAGAACGACGGCCAGTCGGCGCAGATCGCGCTGATGGCGGTCAAGGTCGTCGCCGTGGTCGCCCTGGCGATCTGGATGGCCCGCTCGCACACCCTGCTCGCCACGGTCGCACTCGGGCTGATCATCGGCGGCGCGATCGGCAACGGCATCGACCGCTTCGCCTACGGCGCGGTGGTCGATTTCGCCCTGTTCCACATCGAGATCGCCGGAAATACCTATAATTGGTATGTGTTTAACCTCGCGGACGTGGCCATCGTTGTCGGGGTGGCGGCGCTATTGTATGATTCCTTCCTGGGGGTACCCGCCGCAAAAGCGCCCTGATCCCGGCCGATACGGACCGGCAGGTGGAACCCTGCTTTTTGCGAGGATTGGCCGCGTGCGAGCGGCAAAGTGCAGCAATCTGCCACAATATGGAACAGGTACAGTGATGCGCAGCTCCGAGACCAGCGGTTCGATGGTTCGAGACCCCAAAGCAGGGTTCTGGCGGGCGTTGAAATTGTCCGCTGTCATGCTCGGCATCGGCCTCGTCATGTCGGCAGGCCCGGTCCGTGCCGGTGACGACGACGATGATGATGACGGGATGACCTTCGAAGAGAAGATCATCGACAATCTGATGTCCGGCATCGGTGCCAAGAGCATGGAAAAGCCCGGCATCGAATACCGCGAGCGCTCGCCGCTCGTCGTGCCGCCCAAGCTCGACCTGCCGCCTCCGGCAACCCAGGCCAAGAATGCTCCGAACTGGCCGAAGGACCCCGAAGAGAAGCGCCGCAAGGAAGCCATCGCAGCGCGCAAGAAGGCGACCAAGGCGACGGAGAACTGGCAGGCGGCCCAACCGCTGACGCCCGCCGAGATGAAGGCCGGCGAGGTCGCCGCAGCCCCCCGCACCAGCAACGATCCGATCCAGCCGGGCACCAACGGCAACCCGTCGCTCAGTCCCGCCGAACTCGGCTACGCCGGCGGTCTGTGGAACATGATGAAGGGCGGCAACAGCTCCGAAGAGAAGAAATTCACCAGCGAGCCGCCGCGCTCGTCGCTGGTCGAGCCGCCGCCGGGCTACCAGACGCCGTCCCCGAACTACGCCTATGGCGCCGGGCCGGACAAGTCGCGCCGGACCTATTTCGACATCATGTCGGGCAAGGAAAAGGAATAATAGCGCTCCTGCCCCACCGCGACATCCTGACAGGCGCATCCTGGCACCGGCGGCTTACGCACGCCGGACGCAGTCTGCATATTGCTTATCAGTAACTTGCCACCGCGTTGAGTTCTCTGCTTCGTGACGCGAAGCCTCAGCCGCACGGTGTAGCATGCCGTGCCTCCGAGCCGGACATCCGGGTTCGGCCTTTTCATAAGGATTATGATGTCCTCTTACCGATCGGCCGCCTGCCTCCTTGCCGCGCTGCTTTCGACGAGTGTCCTCTCAACCGGCGCCGCCCTCGCCCAGACCACGGTGACATCGGCTCCGCCCGCCAGCTTCACGCTCGGCAACGGCATGCAGGTCGTGGTGATCCCGGACCACCGCACGCCCGTGGTCACGGAGATGATCTGGTACAAGGTCGGCTCGGCCGACGAGACGCCGGGCAAGTCCGGGCTCGCGCACTTCCTCGAACATCTGATGTTCAAGGGCACCTCGAAGCATCCGGTCGGCGAATTCTCCCAGACCGTGCTCCGCGTCGGCGGCAACGAGAACGCCTCGACCTCGGTCGACTACACCAACTACTACCAGCGCGTGCCGAAAGAGCAGCTGCCGACCATGATGGAGTTCGAGGCCGATCGCATGACCGGCCTGATCCTCAAGGACGAGAACGTGCTGCCCGAGCGCGACGTCGTGCTCGAAGAGTACAACATGCGGGTCGCCAACAATCCGGACGCGCGGCTCAACGAGCAGATCATGGCCGCGCTCTATCTCAATCATCCCTACGGCCGGCCGGTGATCGGCTGGCACCAGGAGATCGAGAAGCTCGACCGCGAGGATGCGCTCGCCTTCTACCGCCGCTTCTACGCGCCGAACAATGCGATCCTCGTGATCGCCGGCGACGTGGAAGCCGCCGACATCCGCCCGCTGGTCGAGCGGAATTTCGGCTCCATTCCGGCCCAGCCCGCGATCCCCGAGCGCCGCATCCGTCCGCAGGAGCCGGAGCCGGCGGCGCCGCGCACGGTCACGCTGGCCGACCCGCGCGTCGAGCAGCCGAGCCTGCGCCGCTACTATCTCGTACCGTCGGCGACGACCGCCGCCGCCGGTGAAAGCGCCGCCCTCGACGTGCTGGCGCAGCTGATGGGCAGCGGCAGCAATTCCTATCTCTACCGCGCGCTCGTGGTCGACAAGCCGCTCGCGGTGTCCGCCAGCGCCAGCTATTCGAGCATCTCGCTCGACCCGACCCAGTTCGCGATCTCGGCCTCGCCGAAACCGGGCGTCAGCTTTGCCGATGTCGAGCAAGTGGTCGACGGCGTCATCGCCGACATCGCACAGAACCCGATCCGCGCCGAGGACCTCGAACGGGTCAAGACCCAGCTCATTGCGGAAGCGATCTACGCCCAGGACAACCAGGCGGTGCTGGCGCGCTGGTATGGCGGCGCACTGACCACGGGCCTTTCGATCGAGGACATCAGGAGCTGGCCCGACCGCATTCGCGCGGTCACCGCCGAGCAGGTTCGCACCGTCGCGCAGAAATGGCTCGAGAAGAAGCGCTCGGTGACGGGCTATCTGATCAAGGACACCAGTGCCGCCAAGCGCGAGGAGAAGCGTTCGTGACCTATCCCTTCCTTCGACGCGTTGCATTCTCGCTTGCCACCGGTGCGGCGCTCGCGCTGGCTACGGTGTCGCCGTCACAGGCGGCTGCAAAGATCCAGCACCTGACTTCGCCGGGCGGCATCGAAGCCTGGTTCGTACAGGATGCGACCGTGCCGCTGATCGCCATGGAATATTCCTTTGCCGGCGGCTCGGCGCAGGATCCCAAGGACAAGTCCGGCGTCGCCAATCTGGTCGGCGATCTCCTCGACGAAGGCTCCGGCGATCTCGACTCCAAGACCTTCCATGAGCGGCTCGACCGCCGCGCCATCGAGCTCTCCTTCAGCGCGACCCGCGATACGTTCCGCGGCAGCCTGCGGATGCTGCGCGACAACAAGGACGAGGCCTTCGACCTGCTCAGGAGCGCGCTGACCTCGCCGCATTTCGACACCGCCGACGTCGAGCGCATCCGCTCACAGGTGAGCTCGGGCCTGCGCCGCGAAACCACCAATCCGTCGTCGCTGGCGAGCCGTAAATTCCTGGAGGTCGCGTTCGGCGACCATCCCTATGGCCGGCAGACCAATGGCACGCTGGACAGCGTGCCGACCATCACGGTCGCCGACATGAAGGATTATGTCGGCCGCGTGATTGCGAAGGACGGGCTGAAGATCGCGGTGGTCGGTGACGTCGATCCGGCCACCCTCGGCAAGCTGCTCGACCACACTTTTGGTAGCCTGCCCGCAAAAGCCAATCTCACGCCGGTCGCTGACGTCGAGGCGGCAAAACCGCCGCAGCGCGCCTTCGTGCCGCTCGACGTGCCGCAGACCGTGATCACCTTCGGCGGCCCCGGCGTGAAGCGCAACGATCCGAACTTCATGGCCGCCTACGTCGTCAACCACATCCTGGGCGGCGGCGGATTGTCCTCCCGGCTCTATCGCGAGGTGCGCGAGAAGCGCGGGCTGGCTTATTCCGTGTTCGAATCGCTGCTCTGGATGGAGCATTCAGCGGTCTTCATCGGCAACACCGGCACCCGCGCCGACCGGGCCGGCGACACCATCGACGCCATCGACAAGGAAGTCCGCCGCATCRCCGAGGAGGGCCCGACGCAGAAGGAGCTCGACGAAGCCAAGTCTTACCTCAAGGGCTCGCAGATGCTGGCGCTGGATACCTCCTCGAAGCTCGCGCAGGCGCTGCTGCAATACCAGCAGGACAAGCTGCCGATCGACTATATCGAGAAGCGCAACGCCATCGTCGATGCGGTGACACTGGACGACGCCAAGGCCGCCGCCAAGCGCCTCTGGGGCCAGGGCCTCCTGACCGTCGTCGTCGGCCGCGCCCCACAGGCGGCCGCGCAACCGGCCGCGGCACCCGCGACGAAGTCGAACTGACGTCCCCTGACATTTCCTGAAATGGCCGAGCTCGCCCGGCCATTTGCGTTTCCAGGATGCGCCATTGCCGAACGTGGACGTCCGCGATATGTCCGGACATCACGAATGGTGCCATCATGCTGCGGATATCCCGCGATCTCGTCATCGACGAGGACGACATCGAGATCGGCTTTGTCCGCGCCTCCGGCCCGGGCGGGCAGAACGTCAACAAGGTCTCGACCTCGGCCCAGCTGCGCTTCGACACGCGCAAGCTGACCTTGCCGGAGGATGCGGTGATCCGGCTCGCCCGCATCGCCGGCCAGCGCATGACCAAGGACGGCGTGATCGTGATCCACGCCCAGCGCTTCCGCACCCAGGAGCGCAATCGCCAGGACGCCATCGACCGGCTCACCGAGATCCTGACCGAGGCGATGATACGGCCGAAGCCGCGGCGCGCGACACGGCCGACCTTTGGCTCCAAGCAGCGCCGGCTCGACGGCAAGAAGCGCCGCAGCGACATCAAGGCAGGGCGCGGCGGCGGCCGCTTCGACGATTAGCAAAGCAGACCCAGTCAAAAAAACTCCGGCCGCAGGGCGACCGGAGTCTGCTTGCTTCACCCGGCGGGACTAGTAACGCTTGGCCGGGGCTGCACCGCCCGTCGCGGAATCGTCGGCGGTTCCCTTATGCGCAGCGCTACCGGTGGTGCCGACCGTGCCCCTGGTGCCTTTGGTCGACTTCATGCCCGTCTTCTCGCCCGCCGCGCCCGGCTGAGCATTCATCTCCTCATCCCCGCTGCCCATTGTGCTGCCCTGCATCGATTTGCCTTGCACGGCGCCGCCCGTCTTGGCGGGTGGCGCGCCTTGCGCGAGAACCGGCGTCGCAATGAGAGCCGACAGAGCGCATGCGATCATCGAGGTCTTCACCAACTTCATCCATTTCTCCTGGATTTTTCCGCGACGAATGGCTCGGCTGCATCCTGCGCCGCTCACCTGCACCGGGTCATTGCATCGCGTAGAGAGTTCAAGCGGCGCGGTCGTCATGCAATGCGCATGGTGTGGTGATCGTTTAGGGATTTGACGGCGGTTTCGCGGAATTGTGCTCCGCATATAAGGCATTGCGGAACACACGCGGCCACCAGTGTCTCCGCGCGCATCGAAACAGCCCGCTACTACCACCGCATCTTTGACGCCGCCTAGAGTTTGCGCACGTTGATGTGGATGGGCGGATTCTTGGCGATGCGCGCAGTCGTGCTTGGATTGTGCACCGCGATGGTGCTGGTGACGCGGGTTGCCGATGCGCAAATGCCCCTGCCGGCCGCCAAGCCGCCGGATGGCGCGACGCTGTTCAAGCAGCAATGCGCGGTGTGCCACACGACAAGCCTGTCAGAACCGGCGCGGCAAGGCCCCGCGCTGGTGAAGGTCGTCGGCCGTCCCGCCGGCAAGACCGAAGGTTTTAGATACTCGGAGGCGCTGTCGAAAGCGGACTTCGCCTGGGACGAGACCAGGCTCGACGCCTGGCTGAGCAATCCGCAAGCCGTCATTCCCGGCGTGACCATGGTCTACCGGCAGGCGAAGCCGGAGACGCGCGCCGCCATCATCACCTACCTGAAGGAGCTGAACTGAATGGCAAAGCCCGTTCATTCCATGATCCGCGTGCTCGACGAGGCCCGCTCGCTCGACTTCTACAAGCGCGCCTTCGGCTTGGATGTCGCCGACCATCTGAAATTTTCGGACTTTGCCCTGATCTATCTGCGTCATCCCTCCTCACCTTTCGAGGTCGAGCTGACGGTGAATTTCGATCGCAAGGAGCCGTACCAGCTCGGCGACGGCTACGGACATATCGCCGTGGTGGTCGAGGATCTCGATACCGAACATGCCCGCTTCGAGCGCGAGAAGCTCGCACCGGGACCGCTGCGCGACTTCAAGCACGACGGCAAGACGCTGGCGCGCTTCTTCTTCGTCAGCGATCCCGATGGCTACAAGATCGAGGTGATCCAGCGAGGGGGTCGTTTCGGCTGATCAAAATCACAAAAATCCAAATCACAAAATCTACGGAGGAATGCCATGAGAGAAGTCGATCGTCGAAGCAAGCACAGCCGCCGCGTCTTTCTCAAGGGCGCGGCGACCGCCGTTCCGGTCGTCGCTGTCGCGACCAGCGTCGCCGTCAGCATCGAGGATGCCTGGGCGGATGATGCCAGCACGCTCTCGCCCGCAACGATGAAGACGCTGTTGAAGGTCGCGCGCGACATCTATCCGCACGACGTCCTCGGCGACAGCTACTACATCACCGCGATCAAGCCGTGGGACGGCAAGGCGGCCAAGGACCCCGCCGTCAAGTCTCTGATCAGCGACGGCATCACGCGGCTCGATCAGAACGCGCGGGATCGCCACAAGGTGGCTTACGCCGAAGTGCCATGGGAAGCCGACCGCGTGGTGCTGCTGACGGAGATCGAGCAGAGCGACTTCTTCCAGAAGGTGCGCGGCGACCTCGTCGTGTCGCTCTACAACCAGAAAGAGGTCTGGCCGCGCTTCGGCTACGAGGGCTCCTCCGCCGAGCACGGCGGCTACATCAACCGCGGCTTTGCCGACATCGACTGGCTGCCGAAGGCTTAAGGCTCACCCAACGGTTCAGGAGAACGCATATGGCAAAATTCGATCTGAACGACTCCAGCGTTGTGGTGATCGTCGGCTCCGGTGCCGGCGGCGGCACGCTGGGCAACGAGCTCGCGCAGAAGGGCGTCAAGGTGGTCATCCTTGAAGCCGGCCCACGCATCGAGAACCAGGATTTCGTCAACGACGAGTGGGAGAGCTTTTCCCAGCTCGCCTGGACCGATGCCCGCACCACGTCGGGGACATGGCGCGTCGCCAAGGATTTCTCGGGCCTTCCCGCCTGGATCGTCAAGGCGGTCGGCGGCTCGACCACGCATTGGGCCGGCGCGTCGCTGCGCTTCGACGAGCATGAGTTCAAGGTGAAGAGCACCTACGGCGGCCTGCCCGGCGCGAACCTGCTGGACTGGCCGGTGACGCTCGCCGAGATCGAGCCATGGTACGCCAAGGCCGAGAACAAGATGGGCGTGACCCGTACCAACGGCATTCCCGGACTTCCCGGCAACAATAATTTCAAGGTGCTGGAGGCCGGTGCGAAGAAGCTCGGCTACAAGACCGTGCATACCGGCAATATGGCCATCAACAGCCAGCCGCGTGACGGCCGCGGCGCCTGCCAGCAGATCGGCTTCTGCTTCCAGGGCTGCAAATCCGGCGCGAAATGGTCGACGCTCTACACCGAAATCCCCAAGGGCGAGGCGACCGGCAATCTCGAAGTGCGGCCGAGCAGCATGGCGGTCAAGATCGAGCACGACGCCTCCGGCAAGGTGACCGGCGTTGTCTATGCCGACGAGAGTGGCGCGATGCAGCGCCAGAAGGCGCGCATCGTCGCGGTTGCCGGCAACTCGATCGAGAGCCCGCGACTGCTTCTGAACAGTGCCTCGACCATGTTCCCCGATGGCCTCGGCAATTCATCGGGCCAGGTCGGCCGCAACTACATGCGGCACATGACCGGCAGCGTCTACGCCGTGTTCGAGAAGTCGGTGCACATGTATCGCGGCACCACCATGGCCGGCATCATCCGTGACGAGTCCGCCAACAATCCGAAGCGCGGTTTCGTCGGCGGCTACGAGATGGAGACGCTGTCGATCGGCCTGCCGTTCATGGCGGCGTTCCTCAATCCCGGCGCCTGGGGCCGTCCGTTCACCGCAGCGCTCGACGGCTATCCCAGGATGGCCGGCATGTGGCTGGTCGGCGAGGACATGCCGCAGGAGACCAACCGCATCACGCTCGATCCCGTCGTCAAGGACAAGTTCGGCCAAGCGGTCGCGAGCGTGCATTTCGACGACCATCCCAACGACCTCGCGATGCGCGCACATGCCTACAAGCAGGGTGCGGCGGTCTACGACGCCGTCGGCGCCACCGTGACCTATCCGACGCCGCCCTATCCGAGCACGCACAATCTCGGCACCAACAGGATGAGCGACAAGCCGCGGGATGGCGTGGTCAACAAGTTCGGGCAGAGCCACGACGTCAAGAATCTGTTCGTCTCGGATGGCAGTCAGTTCACCAGCGGGGCGGCCTGCAATCCGACGCTGACCATCGTCGCGCTCGCGATCCGCCAGGCGGATTACATTGCGGGGGCGATGCAGAAAAAGGAGATTTGAGGGTTCAAAGGAAACCGTTTCCTCCTCCCGTCATTGCGAGCGAAGCGAAGCAATCCAGAATCCCGCCGCGGTGACGGTCTGGATTGCTTCGTCGCAAGAGCTCCTCGCGATGACAGCGGAGAGAATATCGTAGCCCGGATGGAGCGAAGCGCAATCCGGGGTGCTCGCGGGTGAGCTGAATCCCGGATTGCGCTTCGCTTCATCCGGGCTACGCACTTTTGTCGGGATAGCTACTCGGCCGCATCCAGGATCGGCGCGACGGTTGCCTTGAACTCCTGCACCGGCACCATGCTCCGGGAGCGGTAGATCAGGCACGAGCAGCGCAGCAGCGAGGCGAAATTATTGACCTCGCCGTGATGGTCGAGCACCTCGTTGTAGAGCGTCGTCAGGAACTTGCCGACGCTCATGCTCTCCTTGGCCGCGATCTCCTCCAGCGTGTCCCAGAACGCCATTTCCAGCCGGATCGAGGTGCAGTGCCCGCCGATCCGCAACGAGCGGGTCTGGGATTCGTAGTTGCGTTGGGGCTGGTGCGCGAAGAAATTGCACATGGCGTCCTCCCGTCCTGTTGCCATTTTTTCACGATGCTACACCGCTGCCCGTGCCCCCACAATCAGGACGGCAGGCAGGGCGACCGCTCCGTCCCGGTTGCGCAATTTTCTCGAACGTCCAATCCCTTCAATGTGATAGGCATCCCTCTTCCCCAGGCCGCCACACGGCTGTTGCCCAACACATGCTTTTGACGCAACACGGCCTAGAATAGCGCCGTCAGCGAATCCATATCGAAAGCCCCATGCCCGTCCGCCAACTGCCAGAGCAAGTCGTCAACCGCATCGCCGCCGGCGAGGTGGTCGAACGTCCGGCAAGCGTGGTCAAGGAACTGGTCGAGAACGCCATCGATGCCGGCGCGAGCCGGATCGACGTCTTCACCGATGGCGGCGGCCGGCGGCGGATCGGGATCACCGACGACGGTGGCGGCATGACCGCGAAGGACCTCGCGCTCGCGGTCGAACGCCACGCCACCTCCAAGCTCGATGACGAGGATCTGCTCCAGATCCGCACGCTGGGGTTCCGCGGCGAGGCGCTGCCCTCGATCGGCTCCGTCGCACGTCTCTCCATCACGACGCGGCACGCGAGCGAACCACATGCCTGGGCGCTGTCAGTCGAGGGCGGCGACAAGTCCGAGATCATGCCGGCGGCGCTGGCCCACGGCACGCGCGTCGAGGTCAACGACCTCTTCTATGCAACGCCCGCGCGGCTGAAATTCCTGAAGACCGATCGCACTGAGGCGGAGGCGATCCGCGAGGTGGTCAGGCGCCTCGCCATGGCGCGGCCCGACGTCGCCTTCACGCTCGCAGGCGAGGAGCGCGCGCCGGTGACCTGGACCGCCGCGCTGCCCGGCGCCGCCGGACGGCTGACGCGGCTCGGCGACATTCTGGGCGCGGAGTTCCGCAGCCACGCCATCGAGGTCCATGCCGAGCGCGAGGGCGTTGTCGTCGCCGGCTATGCTGCGGCGCCGGCGCTGACCAAGGCGAATGCGCTCGGGCAGTATCTCTTCGTCAACGGCCGTCCCGTGCGCGACAAGCTGATCCTCGGCGCCGTGCGCGGGGCCTATGCCGACTATCTGCCGCGCGACCGCCATCCGGTGCTGGCGTTGTTCGTCACGCTCGATCCGCGCGAGGTCGATGCCAACGTGCATCCGGCCAAGACCGAGGTGCGCTTCCGCAATGCCGGCCTCGTCCGCGCGCTGATCGTGCACGGACTGAAGGAAGCGCTCGCGCGCGAGGGCCGGCGCACGGCCGCCAACAGTGGCGAGAGCGCGTTGTCCTCGTTCCGGCCGGCCTTCACGCCGCGGCCTGCGAGCTGGGACTGGCGCGCCTCGCCATCCGCCCCGGTCGCACCGATGCCGTCGTTCGACGGATCGGCCGCACCCGCCTTCGCCGAGCGCGCACAGGCGGCATTCGATGTCGGCGCGCCCAGTGCGGACGTGCGGATCGAGACCCAGCCCGTCAGCGACCTCGTCGACCGCCCGCTTGGTGCTGCGCGCACCCAGATCCACGAGACCTACATCGTCTCGCAGACCCGCGACGGCCTGATCATCGTCGACCAGCATGCCGCGCATGAGCGCATCGTCTACGAGCGGCTGAAGGCCTCGCTCGCCGCCAACGGCGTTCAGCGGCAGATCCTCCTGATCCCCGAGATCGTCGAGATGGACGAGGCGACGGTCGAGCGTCTGCTGGAGCGCAGCGAGGAGCTTGCGTCATTTGGACTGGCGATCGAATCCTTCGGCCCCGGCGCGGTCGCGGTGCGCGAGGCGCCGTCGCTGCTCGGCAAGACCAACGCGGGCGGGCTGCTGCGCGATCTTTCCGAGCATATGGCCGAATGGGACGAGGCGCTGCCGCTGGAGCGCCGCCTGATGCACGTCGCCGCCACCATGGCCTGCCACGGCTCGGTGCGCGCCGGCCGCCGGCTGCGGCCGGAGGAGATGAACGCCCTGCTCCGCGAGATGGAGGACACCCCGAACTCCGGCCAGTGCAATCACGGCCGCCCGACCTATGTCGAGCTGAAGCTGAGCGATGTGGAGAAGCTGTTCGGGCGGAGGTAGCCGGTGTCGTAGGGTGGGCAAAGGCGCAACGCGCCGTGCCCACCATCTCTTCATGATCGCGATAGAAGTGGTGGGCACGCTGCGCTTTGCCCACCCTACGGCAGCGAGACTACGGCCTCTTCAAAAACACGAACTCCGTGTCGTCATACGCCCGCCGCTCCAGTTCCTCGAAACCTTCCGGCGTCACGAACTGCGCAGCCTTCGCCTCTTCCACCACGAGCAGCGCGCCCGGCGTGAGCCAGCCGCCGTCGCGCAAGCTCGCGAGCGCCTTCTCCGCAAATCCTTGGCCATAGGGCGGATCGAGAAACACCAGCGAGAACGGCTCGACGGGATGCGCAGGCCCGAGATCGGTCGCATCGCGGCGATAGACCTTGGAGACGCCGCCGAGGCCGAGCGTCTCGACATTGTTGCGCAACAGCGCGCGCGCTTCCGCGCCGTTGTCGACGAACAGTGTGAACTTCGCCCCGCGCGACGACGCTTCGATGCCGAGCGCGCCGGTGCCGGCGAAGAGATCGAGCACGCGCGCGTCCTCGATCGGATCGTCATAGGCGTGCACGAGGATGTTGAACACGGACTCGCGCAGCCGGTCCGCCGTGGGGCGGATGTCGCGCGAGGACGGTGAGGCGAGATTTCGCCCCTTCAAACGACCGCCGACGACGCGCAATCAGTCCTCCCGCGGCGTCAGATCGCGCTTGCCGTGATAGCCGCGCTTGGGCCGGCGCGGCGGGCCGTAGCCGTTGGCCTCGGACTCGTTGCGCTCACGCGCTTCCTCGCTGCCGGTGCGCTGTACCAGCACACGGCGGCCCTTGCGATCGTTGATCACGTCACGCTTGCTGGCGGGCTTCTTCTCGCGTGGCGCTTCGCCGTCGGGTGAAGAAGGTTTCTTCGGCACGTCGAACTGCGCGCCCGACTTCTCGATGACCTTGTCACCGAGCTGATCACGCAGCACGCGCGACTTGATCTCCTCGACCTGGCCTTCGGGGACCTCGCCGAGCTGGAACGGTCCATAGGACACGCGGATCAGCCGGTTCACCTCGAGCCCGAGATGGGCGCAGACGTTGCGCACCTCGCGGTTCTTGCCCTCGCGGATCGCGAACACCAGCCAGACATTGGCGCCCTGGTCGCGCTCCAGCGTCGCCTCGATCGGACCGTATTTGACGCCCTCGATCTCGATGCCGTTTTTCAATTCGTCGAGCTGCGCCTGGGTGACGTCGCCATGGGCGCGGACGCGGTAGCGGCGCAGCCAGCCGGTGTCCGGCAGCTCGAGCGTGCGCGCGAGCCCGCCGTCGTTGGTGAGCAGCAGCAGGCCTTCGGTGTTGAAGTCGAGCCGGCCGATCGAGATCAGCCGCGGCAGGCCTTCGGGCAGATTGTCGAACACGGTCGGACGGCCCTCGGGGTCGTCGTGCGTCGTCATCAGCCCGCGCGGCTTGTGGTAGAGGAACAGCCGCGTGCGCTCGCGCTCCGGCAACGGCTTGCCGTCGACAGTGACGACGTCGTTCGAGGTGATGTCGAGCGCCGGCGAATTGATGACGCGGCCGTTGACGGCGACGCGGCCCTGCGTGACCATCTCCTCGGCGTCGCGGCGCGAGGCGAGGCCCGCACGCGACAGCACTTTTGCGATACGCTCGCCGGCCTTCTTCGGCTTTGGTGCTTCGTCACGGCGCGGACGGCCCTCGAAATCCCGATCACGGTCACGATAGGCGCCGCGGCCGCCGAAGGCGGGGCGCTTCTCGAAGATCCTGCTCTCATCCTCGTTCTCGCGGCGCGGACGATCGCCGAAGCGGCCTTCGCTGCGCGGATGCTCGTGCCAGTCAGAGCGGCCCTCGGAGCGCTCGCGCGGACGATTGAATTTGGGACGGTCACCGCCGCGTTCGCCATCGCCATCACGACGGGGCCGATCGAATTTCGGACGATCGTCGCGCGGGCGATCGAATTTGGGCCGATCGAACTTCGGCCGCTCGCGGAACGGACGATCGCCGGACGCGCGATCGTCGCGCGAGCGCGAGAAACGCGGACGATCATCGCCGCCACCCTGCCGATCGTCGCGCTTCTGCCAGGGCTTGTCTTCGCTGCGGTCGCGGCCGCCGAAATCCTTGCGCGGACCCTTGCTGAAGTCCTTACGCGGCGGACGATCGCCACGCGGACCCGCGTCGCGCTTCTGCCACGGCTTTGAATCGCTGCGCTCGCCACGGTCGCGCGGGCGGTCGCCGAAGTCACGCGGGCGATCGCTGCGGTCCGGTGCGCCGCGCGAAAACTTCCGCTCGCCGTCGAACTTGCGTTCCGGGCGGTCCCCACGCGGCGCGTAGGGCCGCTTGTCGCCGAACTTCTTGTCACCGAACCGACCGGCGGGACGTGAATCGTCGCGATCCCGGCTGCGCGGCGGACGGTCGTCACGGCCATAGGACGGACGATCACCACGCGGCTTGAACGGCCGCTTCTCGCCATCGCGCGCGCCGCGATCGGAGAACGGGCGGTCGCCGCGCGGCTTGAAACTGCGCTCGCCGCGCTCCTCACCACCACGGTCGTCGCGCTTGAATTTCGGACGGTCGCTGAAATCGCGGCGCGGGGCATCACCCTCCTCGCGGCGGCGGAACGGACGATCCCCGCGGTCGGCGCGAGGCGGACGGCTGTCGCGGTCGCCACGGGGCGGGCGGGCGTCGCCCCTGCCCTCAGGGCCGCGCTTGGCGAATTTCTTCTCAGGGCCACGCGGCTTGCCGGACCGGCCCTTGGGCGGGCCTCCCCTTGCCGGGCCTCGCCGGCCGCGGGAATCGTTGTCTTTGTCGCTGTCGCGAGGCATGAATAATCTCACTTGGGGGTGGCCAAAAAGCAGTGTGCGCGCTCGCTTCGAGCCGCATGCTCAGGCAAATCCGGTATTCACTCTTGCTGAAGGCGGAGCTACTAGCAGGTTTCTGGCGATGATACGAGGCTTGAAAGCCCCCTCTTTCATGGATTTGGCGCTCAAAACGGCCGAAAATGCCGGAAAGGCGGGCGAAGTTCCGATCGGATGCGTCGTGGTCCGCAATTACGAGGTGATCGCCACCGCGGCGAACCGGACGCTGACCGATTACGACCCGACCGCCCATGCCGAGATCATTGCGCTGCGCGAGGCCGCCAAGAAGATCGGCAGCGAGCGCCTGGTCGACTGCGACCTCTACGTGACGCTGGAGCCCTGCACCATGTGTGCGGGCGCGATCTCCTTTGCAAGGGTCAGGCGACTCTATTACGGCGCCGCCGATCCCAAGGGCGGCGCGGTGGAATCAGGCGTGCGGTTCTTCGCCTCGCCCACCTGCCATCATGCGCCGGATGTCTATTCCGGGGTCGGCGAGAGCGAGGCGGCGCGGCTGCTGCGGGAGTTCTTTCGGGAGCGGCGCTAAGGCGCCGAGAAGAACTCGCGCAGCGCCTTTGCGGTGACGTCCGGGTTTTCCTCGGTGAGGAAGTGGCCGGAGTCCACCGGCATGCCGTCGACGTTGGTCGCCCATTGCTTCCAGGTATCGAGCGGCGTGGCGGCGGCCTGGGCGATGCCTGCGCCACCCCACAGGGCCAGCATCGGCACCGTGATCTTCTTGCCGGCCTCGAAATCGACCTTGTCGAGGTCGTAATCGAAATAGGCGCCGGCGCGGTAGTCCTCGCACATCGCATGCACGCGGGCGGGATCGCGGAACGGGGCGATGTAATGTTCGAGTGCACGCTCGTCGATGGCGTCCAGCGTCTTCGACTTGGTCTGGCTCGCCATCTTGAAGCGCAGGAAGAACTCGCCATTGCCCGAGATCAGCGTCTCCGGCAGCGGCGCCGGCTGGGCGAGGAAGGTCCAGTGATAGATCTTCAGCGCGTAGGCGCGGTTCATCCGCTCCCAGTAATTATAGGTCGGCAGGATATCGAGCACGGCGAGCTTCGACAGCCGGCCGGGATGGTCGAGCGCCAGCCGATACGACACCCGGCCGCCGCGGTCGTGGCCGGCGAGCGCGAAGTGGACGTGGCCGAGTTGCTCCATCGCCTCGACCATGGCCTTGGCCATCGCGCGCTTGCTGTAGGGGATGTGCTGCGCATCGCTCTCGGGCATGTCGGACCAGCCATAGCCCGGCAGATCGGCGATGATCAGCGTGAACTTGTCGGCGAGCTGCGGCGCCACGCGGTGCCACATCACGTTGGTCTCTGAGAAGCCGTGCAGCAGCAGCAGCGGCGGCCCCTTGCCGCCGACGCGGGCGAAGATGCGCCCGAAGGAGGTGTTGACCCACTCGGAGCCAAAGCTCGGATAGAGGTCGGCGAGATCGGACATCTTCGGCATCCTTATCTGGTCAGTCCCGTCTGGTCAGTCCTGGGCCGCCTCGAACAAAAATGTCGAAAACAACCCCATGCACAGTAGCACGATGGTCACCTGTGAGGGTTGCTAACCCCAACAGGCGATTGCGCAATTTTGGAATGTCGATGTGGCGGGGCGGAGGCACGCGGCAATCTTGATGCCACCATGCGCGTATTCCGGAAAAAAGCCTGTCAGCCCCGGGCCTTCTCGGCCTCCACCGCCTGCCAGCCGATGTCGCGGCGGCAGAAGCCCTCCGGCCAGTTGATGCGGTCGACCGCCTGATAGGCGCGGCTCTGCGCTTCCGTCACGGTCTTGCCGAGCGCGCAAACATTGAGCACGCGGCCGCCATTGGCGAGGATCGCGCCGTCCTTCTCTACCGTGCCCGCATGGAAGATTTCGGCGGTCTCGACCTTGGCGGCGTCATCGAGCCCTTCGATGCGCGTGCCCTTCTGATAGTCGCCGGGATAGCCCTTCGCCGCCATCACCACGGTGAGCGCGGAGTCCGGATGCCAGCGCAGGTCGAAGTGCTTAAGCTCCCCGTCGCAGGAGGCGAGGAACGCCGGCACGATGTCGGATATCATCCGCAGCATCAGCACCTGACACTCGGGATCGCCGAAGCGAACGTTGAACTCGAACAGCTTTGGGCCATGGGTGGTCAGCATGATCCCGGCGTAAAGGATGCCGCGGAACGGCGTGCCGCGCTGCTTCATGCCGGCAACCGTCGGCAAAATGATCTTGGCCATGATCGCGTCGTGGATCGCGGGCGTGACCAAAGGCGTCGGCGAATAGGCGCCCATGCCGCCGGTGTTCGGGCCGAGATCGTGGTCGAACACGCGCTTGTGGTCCTGCGCGGAAGCGAGAGGGATGGCCGTCTCGCCGTCGCACAGCGCGAAGAAGCTGATCTCGCGGCCCGGCAGAAATTCCTCGATTACGACCTCGGCGCCGGCATCGCCAAAGGCGCCCTCGAACATCATGGCGATGGCGTCCTCAGCCTCGCGCACGGTCTTGGCGACCACGACGCCCTTGCCGGCGGCAAGGCCGTCGGCCTTCACCACGATCGGCGCACCCTGGCTCTGGACATAGGCACGCGCATCATTGGCGTTGGTGAAGCGCTTGTAGGCGCCGGTCGGAATGCCGAATTCGGTGCACAGCGCCTTGGTGAACCCCTTGGAGCTTTCGAGCTGCGCCGCCACCCCGCTCGGCCCGAACGCCTTGATGCCGGCGGCGGTGAGGTCGTCGACGATGCCGGCGGCCAGCGGCGTCTCCGGGCCGACCACCACGAGCTCGACCGCATTCGTCTTGCAGAAGTCGATCACGGCGGCATGGTCGGCGACATCGAGCGCCACGCATTCCGCCTCCCGCGCGATGCCGGCATTGCCGGGCGCGCACCAGAATTTGGTCACCAGGGGGGAGGCTGCGATTTTCCACGCCAGGGCATGTTCGCGGCCGCCGGAACCGAGCAGGAGAATGTGCATCGAGGGCTCAGAATAAGGGGTTTGCTGGGGCCGGAGGTCGCACGAATCGCGGCGGGTCTCAAGGGGAAACGCCCACACTCCCMGTCATTCCGGGGCGTGGCGTACAGCCAATCTTACCCTCCCCTGGAGGGGTCCGGGACGAGCGTAGCTCGCCCGTGGGTCGGCTCACATTGAGCGCAGCGAAATGTGAGACGGGGTGGGGTGACGGTCTCTCCGCAATGAACACTGGCCGTGTTGAGAGATCACCCCACCCCGCTCGCGCTGCGCGCGATCGACCCTCCCCCTCCAGGGGAGGGTAAGAGTTCGCGCCAGCTTCAAACGATCAAACCTGCTTCCCCGCAATGATCTCCTGCAGCGTGGCCACATGCCGCGCGAAGGCGCCGCGGCCGGCGGCGGTGGCGGTGACTGTGGTCTGCGGTTTCTTGCCGACAAAGGCCTTGTCGACCGAGACGTAGCCCGCCTTGGCCAGCGTCTCGATATGCGCGCCGAGATTGCCGTCGGTGGCGCCGGTGAGCTTCTTCAGCCTCGAAAATTCCAGACCTGCGGTCGCAGGCAGCGCGTTCAGCGCCGCCATGATCTTCAGCCGCAGCGGCTGGTGGATGATGTCGTCGAGCTCGGCCATGCGCTAGATCCGCCGCATCCAGAGTCCGCCGAGGATCAGACCGCCGCCATTGACGAACGCCATCCAGAGCGGGAATGCCGCCCCGATGTAGAAGAAACCAATCAGTGTCAGCGCAGCGATGCCAAGACCGATCGCGACGAAGGCGTAGCCGAACCAGAGACCCGCCAGCGTGTAGAAAAGCATGAAGTAGAGCGGCCAGAACGCGCCGAGCTGGCGTGGGCCGAAATGGCCGACGACGTTGGTGCAGAGATAGCCGAAGGCGAAGAACAGCACGAAGACCAGAACGAGCCTGACATCGAAGGCGGCACCATGCGGACGAGGCGATGGATTGAGCAGCCGGATTCCGACCAGACCGCCGACGCCCAGAATGTCCACGGCAACCCAGGCGTGGACCGCGTAGACCGGCCAGAGCCAGGTCACGAGATTGCCTGCGAACACCAGGACTCCCCACCAGACCGCTGCGAGGCTTGCGAGTTCGTAGAGCTGCGATTGCTTCACGCGCTGGACGATGTCGTCGATGTCGGCCAGCGCTGCAGACGCCTCCTTGCTGTCGATCATGACTGCCCTGCCCCTCGCGTTGCGACGTCCTCGGCGATCGCATTGACCGCCTTCGGATTGGTGACCATGCCCATGTGATTGACGCCGTCGATCATCTTGACGTCGACCGACGGCTTCACCGCCTGCACGGTCTCGGCATATTTGTCCGAGATCATCATCTCATCGTCGGCGCCGCCGAAAATCGTCATCGGGTGTGTCACCCCGGGCAGATCGAGGCGATAGCCGCGTGTCGCAAAGTTGCGCATCAGGCGGTCGGAATAGGTAGAGGTGAGGTACTTGGCCGAATTCGCCGGCACGGCGAAGGCGAGCACCGGAAGCTGCGCACAGCATTCGATGCCGAGCTTGCGCAGCGCCGCCAGCCCGAAGTAGCGCGGAAGGTCAGCATTGGCCCAACCGCCGGCGTGCGGTTTGTTGGTCGGCGCGTCGTAGCCGAGATAGGGCGCGATCAGGACAGTGCGGACGAACAGGTCCTGCATGATCGGCGTCGCGGCAACACGCAACGAGAAGCCGGCGCCGGCGGAATGACCGATCAAGGTCAGCGGCAAATCGGGCGCGCTCTTGCGGACATGGGCGACGAAGTCGACCAGATCGTCCTCGAGCTGGCCGACATAGCCGATATCACCGCGCGTGCCGGAGGCGCCGTGGCCGCGCGTATCGAGTGCCCAGGTCTCGACGCCGTGCGCGGCGAATGCCGCCGTCAGTGCATGGTTGACGGTGCCGGAGGAACCGGACGATCCATGGATGAAGATGGCGCCGCGGTCGGTGGCCGCCCCCTTCGGCGCGTAGTGCCGGAAGCCAAGCCAGGTACCGTCGCGGGCCTGGAACCGCTCCAGCGGCGGGAGGGTGGACCAGTCGATCCCCTTGGCGGAGTCCGAGACCGAGCGCATCTCGGCAGGCCGCTCGAGCGGCGTCGCGATCAGGGCGGTGAGCAGCAGCGCGACTGCGCCAACCGCGCACAGGCCCCATTTCAACAGGCTTAGAGAACCCCGCAGCAGCCGCATCGCCATCGCAAACTCCCTCGAACTGACCATCAATAGAGAACTCTATATTACAGAGTACTCTTCATATCAATCCCCGGATTGGCGCCGCGCGGCGAAAATCCTTAACGTCGGGTCTGACCCCAAAATGCCGAATCGTTTGCCGATGCCGCCTGCGGAACCACTGCTCAACGCCCCCGAATTCACCGTCTCCGAGCTCTCGCAGTCCCTGAAGCGGACGGTCGAGGACGCCTTTGGCCATGTCCGGGTCCGTGGCGAGATCTCAGGCTTCCGCGGCGCCCACTCCTCCGGCCACTGCTATTTCGCGCTCAAGGACGAGAGCGCCAAGATCGAGGCGGTGATCTGGAAGGGCGTGCACGGGCGGATGCGCTTCAAGCCCCAGGAAGGGCTCGAGGTCATCGCCACCGGCAAGCTCACGACCTATCCGGGCTCCTCCAAGTACCAGATCGTGATCGAGGCGCTGGAGCCGGCCGGCATCGGCGCGCTGATGGCGCTGATGGAGGAGCGCAAGAAGAAGCTCGCCGCCGAGGGCCTGTTCGACGAGGCGCGCAAGCAGTTGCTGCCCTGGCTGCCGGAGGTGATCGGCGTGGTGACCTCGCCGACCGGCGCCGTCATCCGTGACATCCTGCATCGGCTGGAGGACCGCTTTCCCCGCCATGTGCTGGTGTGGCCGGTCAAGGTGCAGGGTGAAGGCTCGGCCGAGCAGGTCGCTGCCGCGATCCGCGGCTTCAATGCGCTGCCGGAAGGCGGCAAGATTCCGCGGCCCGACGTGCTGATCGTGGCGCGCGGCGGCGGCTCGCTGGAAGATCTCTGGTCGTTCAACGAGGAGATCGTGGTGCGGGCGGCGGCCGAGAGCATGATCCCGCTGATCTCCGCGGTCGGCCACGAGACCGACATCACGCTGATCGACTTCGTCGCCGACAAGCGCGCGCCGACGCCGACAGCAGCGGCCGAGATGGCGGTGCCGGTGCGCAGCGATCTCTTCGTCGAGGTCGCCGATCTCGCGCGGCGCACCCGCGCCTATTGGCAGCGTGCCCATGAGAGCCGCCGCAGCGAGCTGCGCGCCGCCGCGCGCGCCCTGCCCGCGGCAGGCGATCTGCTCGCGATCCCGCGGCAACGGCTGGATTCGGCGGGCGCGTCGCTACCCCGCGGCCTCAAGGCCAACACGCACGCGCATTTCCGCCGGTTTACCGCTGCGAGCGCAAAGCTGACGCTGCGGGTGCTGCACGGGCAGATTTCGCAGGCCGATCACCGCCTCACCGTGTGCGGCGAGCGGCTCGGCCTGTCCGCGCGCTCGCTGCTGCGGCAACGGCGCGACCGTTTCGCCGGGCTGGAGGTGCGCTTGCGCGCCTCGAAACTTTCGAATGCGCAGGCGCAGCGCAACGCAATTGCCCGCCAGCGCGAGCGCACGCATCGTCTGGCCGAGCGCGCCAACCGCGCGCTTGTCACGCTGTTGCAGCGGCTGGATGCCCGCATCGAGAACAGCGGCAAGCTGCTCTCGGCCTTGTCGTATCGCGGCGTGCTCGCGCGCGGTTTTGCCTTGGTGCGGGATGAAGCCGGCCATCCCCTGCATGCGGCAGACGCGATTGGTCCCGGCGCACGCGTCGAGATCGAGTTTGCGGACGGCCGTGTCGGCGCGACGGCGGACGCGGATCGCCCGGCGCCGACGGCAAAGCGTGCGCCGGCGCAAGCAAAGCCGGCCGCGCAGGACGCCAAGCCCGCGCCGAAGCGCGCGGGCAAGCCGGTGGATCAGGGCACGTTGTTCTAAGCGCTACGGCGGCCTTCCGCCCCCGCTGTCATTCCCCGCGAAAGCGGGGAATCCAGTACGCCGCGGCGTCTCGGTGAATCACAGCTGCCTCGGCGTACTGGATCGCCCGGTCAAGCCGGGCGATGACAGTGAGTGTAGGGGACGCGTGTCGCCACAACCTCGTCATTGCGAGCGCAGCCCGCCTACCGGCAGGACAATCCCGCGTCGATCGTGGTCCAGAAGCCGCAATGTTCCGGTGCGCGTTGCGGCGCGCCGGCGTGGGCTTCGAACAGGAAGATCGCGACGGTGAAGACGATCAGTGCGGATGAGAACAGGACGAAGCGATTGCGCATGAGGACTGCGTTTAATCGACAACGTGGTCGAACTAAGGCGCCGTCACCTGCTGAAACCGCCGCGGCACGCGATACGTAGATTCACGGTCGGCCATACTCCGTGCAGGGCGGTGGTCGATGCGGGGCTGTCCGCCTAACGTTGTTCCTCGGGCGGCCCCGCTTCCGCCTTCGCTCTATCGAGCTACGGCGGGACAAGCCCGCTCCATCCGGGCTACAGGACCGCCCTCACCGCGCCAGCCACTCCGCGACTTCCTTCTGCGACTCCGCGCGCGCCTCTGCGTCCGTGCCGAGATGGCCGTGCTCGGGCGCGGCGGCGTCGGTGGTGCCGGCAGCTGCGTGCAGCGGCGTATTGGCGCGGTCGAAATCGTGATAGGCGCCGGGATAGACCACGATGCGCGTGAGCGCGCTGCGGCCGCGCGCGCCGTCGACCATCTGGCGGCAGGCCGGCGGCGACGAGACGTCGTCATTGGCGCCGATCAGCACCAGGGTCGGCACCCGCGCGCTCCAGCCGAGGCCGGCGGAGACCAGGCAATCCGGATAGAACGCGATCGCCGCGCGAAAATCCGGCCCGGCTTCGCGCGCGGCGCTCTGCGGACGCACGGCCCAGAGCAGCGCGCTGGCGCCGTTGGCCCAGCCGATCAGGCTGACGCGGTCGCGCGCGACCCAACCCTGCTTCATCAGCCAGGCGCGCGAGGCCGCGATGTCGGCGACGCGCTCGCGCCGCGCCTTGACGTGCATCTCCTTGACGCGGCATTGCGGCCCGAGCTCGCGCGAACCGTAGCTGTCGGGCAGCAGCACGGCATTGCCGGCCTTCAGCAATTGCAGCGCCCAGTCGCGATAGCGCGGCAGCACCGATTCTGAATGATTGCCAAGGCCGCCGCAGCCGTGCAGCGCGATCACGGTCGGAAACGGCCCCTCGCCTTCGGGCTTGTAGAGCTGCGCATGCAGGATTCCGGACGACAGCGGAATGTCGACCTCCTGCGGCGCCGGCGCGGCGTGCGCGGCCGACGTCAGCAGCATCAGGAACAGGGCGGTCAGTCGAAGGCGCATCGGATTCTGCCGTGGAAGATGCCGGAACCGGCCATCCCTCGCGCGAAGCACTATCATGCGGAAACGGCGGCAAAACATCACAAACCGGTGGGTTTACCGGGCGGACAAGCCACCCTATCTATGCTAAATCCGGTGCAACACATCGTGCCCTCCAGGGTTTTCCACGGAGTGGCCTTCCACGGAGACTTTCGACCGTGCTGAACAAGTTCGGCCCCTCGGGCCATGGCGAAGCGCAGGTGCAATATCTCGACGGCGATTTCCGCGTGATCTCGCCGGGGACCTTCGTGCGCTGCGCGATCACCGACACGCGGATACCGCTCGACGAATTGAAGTACTGGAGCGTGGACCTGCAAGAGGCCTACGCCACGCCCGCCGCCGTGCTGCAGCGGCATTTCCCCGGCGCGCTGAAGCCGCAGCCGTGAGGCCGCGCCTGCGCTTCTATCACTGTTCAGTGGCATCTCCGCCCACGCAGGTCTTGATGAAGGTCTTCCTGGGCTCGCCGACGACCTTCTGATCGATCGCCTGCTTGAGGCAATCGACCCGTGCCTGCGCCATGCAGAGCTGCATCTGATCGCGCTTGTCCTGTCCCTTCAGGCTTTGCGTCGTCGCAAGACACGTGACGCGCTTGGTCGCGGGGACGGGCACCGTGCTGGTTGGCGCAGCGGGAGCCGTCGTCGGCGCCGTCTGCGCAAACACGGGCGCAATGATCAGACACACAAGACTGGCAGCGACGGCTGCGGATGGCAGTTTCATCGGATTCTCCTGATCGTCTGGAACCGATAGGCGTCTTGCGATGAATGTCGCCTGAATGGCGGGCTGCTACAGGGTGAGCAAAGGGTAACTGTCCTGCCCGCGTCGCACGACGCGGTACAGCTTTTCGCACAGCATGAGGGTGGAGACGAGGTTCGCGCGCACCTGAACTGCGCGCCTCGCCGCCGAAATGATCTCCGTCGCGCCGATCCGCGTTGCAACGAATTGCGCTTGCACTCCGTGGTAAGTCACTTCGCGCTGTGGTTGGATTTTTCGCTGCGGTTCGGCGCCCTTAAGTTGTTTGACGAAGTTCTGGTGAAACAGAGCGCTGCTAGAGTGCGCGTTAGGTAATTAGCCCTGCTGCTTTGCCGCACAGACCATCAAGTCAACCAAACGACCATTGAGCTTTGGAATTGATGCAGTCTGTGAACGGGCTCACATCGGAAGAGCCATCTGACGGGCTACGATCACCTCGAAAATTCGCGGTGGATACTTTTTAAATCGAAAGTCAACGATGGGGGTGATCATGCCCACCATACTAGACATGCTCTATCGTGAATATTGCCGCGCCCGCCTCGCTGAAATGCGGAAACAGCTTCTGATCATAGCTCAACGCTCTGAAGCTTCCGAAGCGCATCATCATCTTGCGGATCAGGGTGACGATGAGAGGACGGACGCACAACGCAAGACCGGTCGTGGCGTGCCGCATTGAAGCGGCCCGAGACCGGCGAACTCTCCCGCGTAGCAGTGACCAAGCAATTGGCGGCAGTTTGGGAGCAAGCGATGAATACACCCGAATGCTATACTGTCATGGTGGCCTGCGTCTCGTGCCTGACCATCATCGGAATGATGGCTGTTGGAGCCTGGTGAGGGGACTGACCGCTGAGCCGGGATTGCACGCCCTTGACGGGTCCGCTGGCAAGCACGTTCAGTCGGACCTGTGGCGCCGGACACAGCACGCGCCCTCCCGCAACGTCCGTCGATGGACGCCGGAAGGCCTTCGCCTCAGACCTGCTTTTTGCTGTGAGGTGAGCGTTGCCGCCGCCTGATACGATTGCGGCGGCATCGCGTGAGATCCGGATGTCAGCCTCCGGGCGGACTATACGAAGAGCGCAGCTTTGCCGCGTTCTGGCGGACCTGCTTGATCTCGTCCTGCGTGAACAGCCGGGTCAGTTTCACGTTCTGCAGGGTGCCCACCGTGACGGTCAGACCGGAGATGGCCGGAGCCGTGCTCGGATCAGGCACATCGAAAATCACCAGAACGCCCGGACCGTCGGCAGCAACGCTGTACATCGAAATCAGCTTGCCGCCGGCCGCTTCAATGAGTTTTGTCGCCGCCTCCTGGCGATTGATCGTGGGGTTTTCCAAAATGGCGTTGAGAGCGCGTGGTGTATATTGTCCTGTGAGGCAAAAATGCATGGCATGTTCTCCTCTGAGCTTTTGGCAATAACTCTCCTGCCGTTCCGAACTGATCGTAACGGTCTCGCATCTGAAATGATGATGGTACGTTGCCCGCCGTGGGCATAAACGCCGCCGATGATTGCCGGGAGTTCGGCACGTCCCGGTGACGGCTCTCATGCGAGGCTACATCAACTCCCGAACGTGCGGAAGACAATTCATCCGCCGCGACATGTCGCATATCGCAAGGCGCGCGGTGTTGGGCTACGGCGGAGCGCTTTGCCCACGCCAAGAAATCATCAAGACATCATCGCCTGCCGAACCGCCGCTCGCGCGCCTTGTAGAGATGATCGCTGATCAATTGCCGGAGCGCTGCCGGATCATCGAATTCGAGCTGCACCGCGAACGGCACGATGCCGTCAGGCACGCCTTCGCGGCCGCGCAGGCGCGCAAGATCCTTTTCCGTCGTCACCAGCGTGAGCTGCTCGCGCTGCGCCTCCGCTGCGAGCGCCGCGATCTCGTTCTGCGAAAACATGTGGTGATCGGCGAAGGGGCGCGTGCGCGCGACCTCGACGCCGCAGGCGCGCAAGCTGCGGAAGAAACGCGCGGGATCGCCGATGCCGGCGAACGCAAAGACTCGTTTGCCGAGGAGTTGCGCGACCGAGGCCGCATCCGGCTTCAGGCGCGCGCGCAGCTCCGGCTTGTTGCGCTTCGCAAGCTCCGCCGCGACATCGTTGGCGGCATGGCCATTGCCGATCAGCACCAGCGCATCGGTGCGCGCGAGCTGCGCCTTCAGCGGCGCGCGCAAGGGACCGGCCGGAAACACCTTGCCGTTGCCGAGGCCGCGCTCGCTGTCGATCACGATCAGGGAGGCGTCCTTCAGCAGGCGCGGGTTCTGGAAACCGTCGTCCATCAGGACCACGGTCGCGCCCCGCGACTTCGCGAGCGCAACGCCTTCGAGACGGTCGTGCGCGACCACGACGGGAACGTCGCGCACCATCATCAGCGGCTCGTCGCCGACGTCGGAAGCGGTGTCGCGCTCGCGGTCGACCATGACCGGACCCTTGAGGCGCCCGCCATAACCGCGGCTGAGCACCACCGGCGTCTCGCCGAGCTCGCGCAGCAGCTTCGTCAGTGCGAGCACGGTCGGCGTCTTGCCGGCGCCGCCGACATGGTAGTTGCCGACGCAGATCACGGGGATGCCGGCGTCAAAGCCCTGGCGCAACATGCGCCGTTCGGTGATCGCGCCATAGAGCAAGCCCAACGGCCGTAACGCATGAGACTTGATGGAACGCGGCCGGTACCAGAAGGCCGGCTCACGCATTGGCGGCCCCCATCTCGATGGTAAGCTGCAATAGATAGGGCTCGAGCGCCGTCATCGTGCGATTGAGCGCGCCGCCAAGATCCTCGACCACGCCTGAGCCTGCGCGCTGCATCCCGTCGCGCACCGTGGGATCGGCCAGCAGCTGGCCGAGCTGCTTGACCAGCGCCTCCTGTGTGTCGGCCTGGCGCGCGCCGCCGCTGCTATCAAGCGCCTCGTAGACATCGGCGAAGTTGAAGACGTGCGGACCATGGACGATCGCAGCGCCGAGCTTGATTGCCTCGATCGGATTCTGGCCGCCATGACGGATCAGCGATCCGCCCATGAACACGACCGGCGAGAGGCGGTAGAACAGGCCGAGCTCGCCCATGGTGTCGGCGATATAGACGTCGGTCGCCGCCGTCGGCAATTCCTCGCGCGAGCGCAACGCCGGCTTCAGGCCCGACGCCGTGATCAAGCCGGCGATCGAGGTGCCGCGATCCGGATGCCGTGGCACGATCACCGTCAGAAGCTGCGGGAAGAAACCGACGAGGCTGCGATGCGCCGCGACCAGCATCTCGTCCTCGCCCGGATGGGTCGAGGCCGCGACGATGATCGGGCGGCCGCGCGTCATCGCCATCAGCCGCTCGAGCTTGGCGGGATCGGCCGGCGGCGCGGCCACGTCGAGCTTGAGATTACCCGTGGTGACCACGTCGCGGCCGCCGAGCGCCGAGAAGCGCTCCGCATCGGTCTTCGATTGCGCCAGGCAGATGTCGAACCGCGACAGCAGCGCCGAGATGGTGCCGTACATCCGCCGCCAGCGCGGGAAGGAGCGCGGCGACATCCGCCCGTTGATCAGCACCATCGGCAGGCGGCGCGCGGCGCCCGCCAGGATCAGGTTCGGCCACAAATCGGATTCGATGAACAGCGCGAGCGACGGCTTCCAGTGATCGAGGAAGCGCGCGACATAGCGCGGGGAATCATACGGCACGTATTGATGGATGACGTCGGGCGGAAACCGCTTTGCGACGACGGCGGCGGAGGTGACGGTGCCCGAGGTGAGCAGGATGCGAAGATTGAGGTCGCGCAGGCGCTCGATCAGCGCGGCTGCGGCGAGCACCTCACCGACGCTGGCGCCGTGAATCCAGACCAGGGGGCCGTGCGGACGCACGTCCCGGGACAGGCCTCGCCGCTCGCCGACGCGGGCGGGATCCTCCTTGCCCTGCTTCAGCCGCCGCTTGATCAGCGCCGGCGCAAGCGGCACCAGGCCCGAGGCCAGGCGCCGGTACATCCGCAGCGTTATCGGCAGCGAATTAGCCATCTTGGGGCCCCGGACGGCCGAGTTGCGCATAGGCGCGGCGGGTCGCCTCGTTCAAGGTCTCTTCCAGCTCCAGCCGCAGCGCTTCCATAGTGGCGGCGTCGGCATCCGGCGGCACGTGGATTTCCTTGATACCGACCAATGCACCCCGCCCGAACGGAAGGTTGATGGTGGTGCGGTCCCAGTTCTTGAGCCGGATGAAGCGGCTGGTCGCCATCGCGAAAGGCATGATCGGCCGCCCCGATTCCCGTGCCAGCATGATGATGCCGAGCCCGGCCACGCGCGAGCGCTTCGGGACATCGGCGGTCAGCGCGACATTACAACCGTCCTGGAGCGTGTGCACCATTTCCCTGAACGCCCCCACCCCGCCCTTGCGGTGGAAGGCGCCGCCGTGGTCACCGGAACCACGGATCAGGCCGATGCCGAGCCGCTCGACGGCGATCGCGTTGAACTCGCCGTCGCGATGCCGCGAGATCAGGACCTTGGCCCGGTAGGACTCCTTGGTCTTGATGAAGGGCGTGAGGAAATGCTGGCCGTGCCAGAAGGCGAAGATCGCGGGGATCTGCGGCTCGACGATGTCGTAGACCTCCGGCGGATCGAACGTGAATTTGTTGGTCCGCCAGACCAGACGCAGATATTCGGCCGCCAGAACCCCGACGGCACGCTGAAGCCAGCTGCTTCGCAGCGTATTGCGAAGCAGTTTTTTCAACGCGCCGGTTCTTGATTCGGGTCGAGCAACCGATGGAGATGGACGATGAAATAGCGCATCTGCGCGTTGTCGACCGTGCTCTGCGCCTTGGCGCGCCAGGCGACGTGGGCGGACGCATAGTTCGGATAGAGGCCGACGATCTCGACGTCATCGAGGTTCTTGAAGGTGTTGTGCTCGAGATCGAGCAGTTCGCCGCCGATGACGAGATGCAGCAATTGTTGCGGGGCACTATCTGGCATGGGTTCTGTTCCTAACGGGCTGCCCGGCAAAGCAGTGTTCGAGAAGCACGGCGGACGCACTCAGGGCAAGGGTCGATTTCGAAAATGCGCGACGATGCCCGCATGACGATCGCGACCAGCTGCCACCAGCACCCCGTGCGTGACTTCCCGGCGGTTATAGAGGATGGGATCTCCGGAGAGGTCGCTCATCCTACCATCCGCTTCCTGCACGATCAAATCGGCCGCCGCAAGGTCCCAATCATGGCTGTTGCCCCCGGCAAAAGCCGCATCCAGCACGCCATCGGCAACCCGGCACAGGCGCAGCGCGAGCGAACCGATTCGCGGATGCAGCTTGATGTCGCCGCCAGCACTATTGAGCCGCTCGACCATCGGCTTCGGGCCGGCGACGCGGGAGAAGTCGAGCGCGGATCCGGACGCCGCCCGCACGGCCTTGCCGTTGAGCGTCGTGCCCTGCCCGCGGGCCGCGAAGTAGAACTCGTCGGTCGCGGGCGCGAACACCGCAGCCAGCACCGGCGAGGCATCCTCGACCAGCGCGACGCTGACGCACCATTCGTCATGGCCGCCGAGATAATTGCGGGTGCCGTCGATGGGATCGACCACCCAGGTCCGCCGCCGCGACAGCCGCACCTCGTCGTCGGCGCTCTCCTCGGACAGCCAGCCGTAGTCGGGCGTCGCCGAGCGCAGGCGCGCTTCGAGCAAATCGTTGACGGCAATGTCGGCTTCCGACACCGGCGAGGACGCGCCCTTGGTCCACTTCCTCAATTCGGTGCGGAACATCGACTGCGCGAGGCTGCCTGCCTCCCGCACCGCGTCCTGCAACAGCGCCGCGTCGCGCGTCAGGATGGTTTCGTCTGTTGCATGCGCGTCAGCGTCCGCCAAGCGTCAAACCCTCGATGCGCACCGTCGGCGCATTGATGCCGTAGCGGAACTCGAGATTGTTCGCCGGCTGCATCGACTTGAAGATCTCGAACAGATGGCCCGCGATCGTGACTTCGCTGACGGGATAGGTCAGCTCGCCATTCTCGATCCAGAAGCCGGAGGCGCCGCGGCTGTAATCGCCGGTGACGCCGTTGACGCCGGAGCCGATCAGGTCGGTGACGTAGAAGCCCTGCTTGATGTCGGCGATCAGCTCGGCCGGGGTCGGCGTGCCCGGTTCGAGATGCAGATTGTACGGCCCCGGCGACGGCGAGGACGAGACGCCGCGATGGGCGTGGCCGGTGGTGGTGAGGCCGAGCTCGCGCGCGGTCGCGCAGTCGAGCAGCCAGGTCGTCAGCACGCCCTCGTCGACCAGCGCGATCTTCTTCACCGCGACGCCTTCGGCATCGAAGGTCTGCGAGCGCAGGCCCCGCTTGCGCAGGGGATCGTCGATGATGCGGATGTTCCTGGCGAAGAGCTGCTGGCCGAGCTTGTCCTTCAGGAAGCTGGTCTTGCGTGCGATCGAGGCGCCGTTGATGGCACCGACGACGTGGCCGACCAGCGAGCCCGCAACGCGCGGATCGAACACGACCGGCACCTTGCAGGTCTCGACCTTGCGCGGATTGGAACGCGCCACGGTGCGCTCGCCGGCGGAACGGCCGACGACTTCCGGCGACAGGAGATCGGCGCCGTGCGGCGCCGAGGTGAAGTCGTAGTCACGCTCCATGCCGGTGCCTTCGCCCGATATCGCGGTCGCCGAAATGCCCTGGCTGGAACGCAAATAAGAACCATGGAAGCCGGTGCTGGTGACGAGCACCATGCCGCCCATGCCGGCGGAGGCGGAAGCGCCGCCGGATTTGGTCACGCCCTTCACGGCGAGCGCGGCGGCCTCGGCTTCGAGCGCGCGGCGCTCGAGCTCGGAGGTCGCTGGCACGTCGGGATCGAGCAGATCGAGATCGGGGAAGTCGCGCGCGAGCAGCGCGGGATCGGCGAGGCCGACATATTTGTCGTCGGGCGCGACGCGCGCCATCGCCACCGCGCGCTCGGCAAGCTTGGTCACGGCATCGCCGCTGACGTCGTTGGTCGAGACCACCGCCTGGCGCTGGCCGACCAGCACGCGCAGGCCGACATCGTCGCCCTCGGAGCGTTCGGATTCCTCGACGCGCCCGTCACGCACCTCGACGCCCTGCGAGACGCCGCGCACGGCGACCGCATCGGCCGCATCCGCACCGGCGCGCTTGGCCGCCTCGACCAGCCGCTGCGCGAGATCGGAGAGCGCGGTCTGATCGAACAGGTCGCGATTGGCTTTGGACGAATCCTGGGGCGAAAGCGTCGAGCTTGGTGAAGGGTTCACAAACGAAATCCTGTTGCGGCGGGAGGTTTCGGGGCGATACCGGCCCTGAACACCAGATGTGCCCAATTGGTACGGACTTCAAGCGTTTTCAGCCCGCAAAAAGCTCAGATTCGCAAGTCCGGCGCAACGTCTCGTCAATCATGCGTGCCAAGGTCTTGTCAATCATGAGCGGCGGTGACGCTGGATTAACCAGCCTTTTTAAGTGGTTTCGGAACGGCGCGCGCTAAGGTCCTCGCATCGACCGGGAACATAATCCCGGCGGGGAGAACTAAAGCCGTGAGGCGTCAAACAGCAACAAGCGGGATCGCTCCCGCCGGGTCGGGCCGCAGCTTGCGGCTCGACCCTCTTTCTCTTCCGGTCCGCTTCGATGCGCACGATCCGCGCGCCGACGGATACACCAGGCAGATCGAGCTTCATCGCGAGCGTGTCGTGCTGCGCCGTGCCGTCCGCGGCATGCAGATGGCGATCAACGTCCGCGTCAGCGACTTCACCGGCGTTGCGTTGCGCGGCAATGACGAGGCGCAGACCCTCGTCCTCGTGCATCGCGATCCCTCGCTTTCCGTTCCGCTGCTGGTCAGCACCGATGGCGACGAGCTCGCCGAGGCCTGGGCGATCTGGAGCGAGCTGTTCGCGCTTCCGCAGCTCGACGAAGGTGCCCGCAAGCCCACGCCGCGCCGTCGCCGCGCCAACGCGATCCGCGCCCGCCGTCCGAAATTCTTGATGCGCCGGCGCACCGCCATGACGCGCGAGCTGTCGGTTCATCAAGGCGAACGCGAGATCATCGCAAGGAATTGAACGGCACGCACAGTGCCGTAGGTTGGGCAAAGCGAAAGCGTGCCCACCTTTTTGATCTCAATCTCGGGAAGATGGCGGGCACGGCGCAAGAGCGCCTTTGCCCACCCTACGGGCTACGCCGCCCGCATCACCGCGTCGACCAGCAATCCCGCAAACAGCAGGAAGCCCGCATACTTGTTCGAGAAGAACAGGCGCTTGCAGAGCAAGGGGTCGCTGATATCCAGCCGCACGATCTGCGAGGCCAGATGCACGGCGAACGCCGCAAGCCCGAGCCAGGCCGGCCAGCGCGCATCGCCTGAGGCCAGCGCGACGCCGATCAGCATCACCGCAAGCCCGTAGAACAGGATAAGCGCCTGGTGCGTGTGCGCGCCGAACAGCCGCGCGGTGGACTTGATGCCGATCAGCGCGTCGTCCTCGGCGTCCTGGTGCGCATAGATCGTGTCATAGCCGATCACCCACGAAATCGATCCCGCATAGAGCACCAGCGCGGTCAATTCGATGCGGCCGAAGGTGACGGCAAATCCCATCAGCGCGCCCCAGGAGAAGGCGAGGCCGAGCACGATCTGCGGCCACCAGGTGATGCGCTTCATGAAGGGATAGATCGCGACGATCAAAAGCGAGGCAATGCCGGTCAGGACCGCGAAGCGGTTGAATTGCAGCAGCACCACGAGACCGGTCAGCGCCTGCGCGACCATGAAGGCCAGCGCCTGCCTGGTCGTCACCTGGCCCGACGGCAACGGCCGCGAGCGGGTGCGCTCGACCTTGTCGTCGAGATCGCGGTCGGTGATGTCGTTCCAGGTGCAGCCTGCTCCGCGCATGACGAAGGCGCCGATGAAGAACAGCACGATGGTGAGCGGCAGGCCGCGGACGTCGTGGGCCATGCCGGCAGCGAGCGCCGCCGACCACCAGCACGGCATCAACAGGAGCCAAGAGCCGATCGGACGATCGAAGCGCGACAGGCGCAAATAAGGCCGCGCCCATTGCGGCGCGAGCGTATCGACCCAGTTGCCGGTGGAATCGGCAACGCGGGCGGATGTATCACTCATCGGGTGAGGACGTTGCCGTTGAGCGTATCGAAGGTGCTGCCGCCCTTCTTGCCAGCATTGGCTTCAGGCGCCGAGCCCGAGCCCAGCACCTCGCTCAGCGACGGACCGGCCGGACCGCGCGGCTGGTTCTGCATCTGCTGCGCGACGTTGCAGACCTTCGTCGCCATGGCCTCGGTGTTCTTGTGGCCGTCCTTCATCTGCGCGCTGACCTGCGCCGGAATCCCGCACTTCGAGGCGTTGACCTCGATGTACTTGATCATCTTGGTCTCAGCCTGGCTGAAATTGCGGATCAGCTTGCAGGCTTCGTCCGGCGCCGCGTGACGATCGCTCGCGGCCTTGATCAGCTTGCCGCGCTTCTCGGCTTCCTCGCGCAGCGGCATGAAGGTTTTCATGCAGTCCTCGCCGGGACCGCCTTGCGTCGGCGGGGCGGCGCTGAAGGCACCTGCGCCACCGACGGGTGCGGCGCCGTTCACGGGAAACGATCCTTGGGGCGCTGCACCGACCGAAGCGCTCGGCGCCGAGCCGTTCACGGGCGGAAACGCGGAACTGGTTGGGGCCTGGCCGGGGAGCGGCGCGGGGAAGCCCTGTGCGTGGGCGCCCACGGCACCCAAGGTGACCATGGCGGCAGTGATCGGAACCATCAAACGACGGATCATGAAGGCAGTCTCTCCGGCAGGAGCTTACGGGGTGCGGCGTCTTCTCAATTGAAGCGCAACCAGCGTGCTCGCGATTTTACGATTCCCGCCGGCCCTTAACAACCCGTCGAATAGGGCAAGAGCGCGGCGCGCCGACGCACCGATTTGGCAATATTTACCCCCGAAATGGCGACTTTCGGTTAATAACGGCGGCAAATTGGACCTTTGGACGATGCCCTCCCACGATTTTCGCGCCCCCCGCCTGTTTGTCGATGTCCCCCTTGCCCAGGACGCCAGGGTTCCGCTCGACCGCGACCAGAGCAATTATCTCGGCAATGTGCTGCGGCTTGCCGCCGGGGCCGAGGTTTTGGCGTTCAACGGCCGCGACGGCGAGTGGCAGGCCGCGATCGAAGGCCGCAAGCGGCCGGACGGCCTCGTCATCCTCCAGCAGGCCCGGCCCCAGGACCGGCTCGCTGACCTCACCTACGTCTTTGCCCCGCTCAAGCATGCCCGGCTGGACTACATGGTCCAGAAGGCCATCGAAATGGGCGCTGCCACGCTTCAGCCGGTCCTGACCCGCTTCACCCAGGCCTCCCGGGTCAACACCGAGCGAATGCGGGCCAATGTGGTCGAGGCGGCCGAGCAATGCGGCATCCTCAGCATCGCCACGGTGGCCGAGCCAGTGCCGCTGGACCGGTATCTCAGCCAGCGCCCTGCCGACCGGCTGCTCATCTTCTGCGACGAGGCGGCGGAGGTCCAAAACCCCATTCAGAGCCTGCAAGACGCGCGCGAAGCCGGACATGACCAAGGCAGCGTTGGCATCGACGTGCTGATCGGCCCCGAAGGCGGCTTTGCCGAGGAGGAGCGCGCCCTGCTGCTGCGGCAGCCGAAAATCCTGCGGCTGGCGCTGGGACCCCGGATCATGCGGGCCGACACGGCCGCGGTGGCGGCGCTGGCGCTGGTGCAGGCGGTGCTGGGCGACTGGGGCGGCACCTAACCTAGCCAGGCGAACCTAAGGTCGATTCGCGCGCGGCGGCTCTACAGGTTCGCGCTTTAGATGACCTCTCGCTTCGACCGATGCAGGGTCTCGGACGGCAGCTCTCCGAAAGCCGCCCTGTAGCTCGCTGCGAACTCGCTCAGATGCCAGAAGCCATGGCCGATTGCGCAGGCCTTCACACTGCGACGAGCCGGGCCGGTGCGCAGCTGCTTTCGTACCGACCAGAGGCGCAAGATCCGGCTGTAGCGATGAGGGCTCATGCCGCAGATGGCCTGCGTCGCACTCTGGAGGGTCCGAACGGACACGCCCACCCGCTCTGCCAGTTCGGTCGTCTTGTGCCAGATCGCGAGATCGTGGCGGATCAATCGTTCCATCTCTGCGACGATCCGCTGATAGCTGTCCGTCGTGGAGTGCATGGGCCCGCGCTTCACGTTGGACCGAATGGCAGCATCCATTGCGGCGAACAGGGATTGTTCGACCGCCGTTCGCGACGTCGGCTCGTTCAGGAAGTCTGGATCATGTGCCGCGGTTTCAAGCGTCGTGGAAATCGAGCCATGCAGGGAGGCAAGTACTTCCGATGCCGGACTCAGCAAATGATAGCCGTCATCCAGCTGAGACCAGGGCTCGCGCTCGGGCGGGCTGAAATAGGCGACAGCCCACAAACGCCCCGCCGGCTCATAGACCAGGCAATCGGATCTCCCCTTGAGAACGAGTATGGAGCTGCCAATTGATTGCCCGTTGATGCGGGTGGAGGTCACATGGTCCATCGGCACCGCCACCGCGATGGCGTGCGCCAGATCATAACCGCGGATGATCCGCGGGAAGGTCTTCACCAGAGATAGCGTCAGGACCGGCAGGCTGAGCTGGGCACGCTTGATTGCAGTCGCCCCCGCCGACAGCGGCATGCTGGATGCGCCGACATATCTCTCACTCTCTCCGAAATGATCGATGTCGTACGATCGGAGCTCGAGAGCCGCGGATGGCTTGAGACCCTGGAACGACAGCAAGCCGTCTAATGCTGTTCTTTGCGTTCCATCGCGAGCAGTATCGAGAAGGCTTTGATCCATATCCTGCCGCTTACTTCGCCTTCCTTGTCGATGCAGCGCCCTTGGGGGCACGCAGATCATCCGGCCCGTTGATGCCGGCGCGCTTGAGATCGCGAAGCAGTTTTGTGAGCAGCAGCATATTAGTCTTCTGCAGTTCGTGATTGTTTCCAAACCTGAATACGTTCTGCTCGGTCACGATGAGCCCGGCCTTGGTTTCGGCGAGAATCTTTCGTCTTTTAAGTCCCGTCACGCGACGGCGAACCGTCTCGAGCGGCAGGCTGAGGAAGCGAGACAGCGCCGCGCGGGACACCCCTTGCTTGATCGCATCCGGCTCGACCGCGTGAATGCTGGAAAATCTCTCGTCCAGCGACGGATCGTTCATCACATTGATGACGTTCGCGTTGAGAATCGCATGAACGATCAGCAGGTCCAGCGGATCGAATTCGTCGTAGTGCCGGAACAGCTCGCTGATCGAAAACAACATATAGGCCAGCGTGTGCCGCGAGACCGTCCGGATAGCATCTGATGCATTGCGCATGAATCGAAACCAACATTCACATTGTAAGCGAAGGCAGCAGCGAACGGGTCATCCGCCATACCCAATATGAGTATGCGACGACTTGCCTGTCCTCCTCAATTTCTCAATGTGACGTTGAGCTTGCGGTTGCTGCATTGAGTCGCATGCCCGGACAGGAATCAGCGACGGGCAATGAGGCTGTCGCGCAGGACGACATGGCCATGGACGACGATGTTGCATCGGACAGGCGGCGACGCGAGGAGCTCGGGCTCATCAAGGCATTTCTCGGCATAAGGGACCCGAGCAGGAGGCAGAGAATTCTCGAGCTTGCCGAGGAGCTCGCAGATCACGCCGCGTCCGAAACCGCAGGGCTTGCCTTCGCCTCGACCGATGCATCGCTTGGCGATGCGCCCAGAGATCTCCCTGGCCAGACTGAGTGAAAACCAGGCCCCTCCCGCTCTAGGTATTAAAATACCTCAAATACCTTCTGGCAGATCGCTGCGTCCCGCCTCCAAAGCCGTTAAGCGATTGATCCTTTGGAGGTCGAAACCGCTTTCGCGCCATGCTAAGGCCTGCGCCAATTCGCCTCCCCCTCGCCCTGCCCGGTTCCACCGGGACGATGGACCCTGTTATGACCGCGACTGCCACCTCAAATGCTGCCGGCTCCGCCGCCTGGGCGGATACGCTGCTCTTGTCGTTCGCGCAGGCCGGCTATGTCAGGTCCGAGCCCGCGATCCTGCAACCGGCCGAGCCGTTCCTGGACCTCTCCGGCGAGGACATCCGCAAGAGCCTGTATCTGACGACGGACCTGTCCGGCGAGGAGCTCTGCCTGCGCCCGGACCTGACCATTCCCGTCGCCCGCGACTACCTCACCTCGAGCCGCGCCGGCCAGCCGGCCGGGTTCAGCTATCTCGGCCCGGTATTCCGCTACCGCAGCGGGCAGGCCAGCGAGTTTCTTCAGGCCGGCATCGAATCGTTCGGCCGCCAGGACCGCGCCGCGGCCGACGCCGAGATGCTGGCGCTGGCGCTGGAAGCGACCGCCGCCTTCGGTGTCCGCGATGTCGAGATTCGGACGGGCGACGTGGCGCTGTTCAACGCCTTGCTCGATGCGCTCGACCTCTATCCGGTCTGGCGCCGCCGCCTGGTCAAAGATTTCAACCGCAAGATCAGCCTGGAAAAAGATCTGGAGAAGCTGGCGGCCGCGACCACCGCGACCCGCAGCGAATATGAGGGTGTGCTGGCCGCGCTCGCCGGCTCCGACCGCAAGGCGGCGCTCGCCTTCGTCACCGATCTGATGTCGATTGCCGGCACCACCAATGTCGGGGGCCGCACCACGGCCGAGATCGCCGACCGTTTCCTCGAGCAGTCGACGCTGAAGGGCGGCGCGCTGCCGCGCGAGGCGATCGCCGTGCTCAAGCGCTTCCTGTCGATCGCAGGCAATCCCGACGATGCCGTCGCCGAGCTCCGCGCGCTCACCACGGACGCCAAGCTCGACCTCAGCGCTGCCGTCGACCAGTTCGAAAGCCGGGTCGGCTTCATGGCCGCGCGCGGCATCGACGTGAAGCAGACGCGCTTTTCGACCGCGTTCGGACGTGGCCTCGACTATTACACCGGCTTCGAATTCGAGCTGCATCACAGGGGCAACGGCGCCGAGCCGCTGGTCGCCGGCGGCCGCTATGACGGGCTGATGACCCAGCTCGGATCGGCCGAGCCGATCCCCGCGGTCGGCTTCTCGGTCTGGGTCGACGCGCTGACCCGGATCGGCCGCAAGGTGGGAGCTTAAGTCATGAGCGCGCCATTCGTCCTGGCCGTTCCCTCCAAGGGCCGCCTGCAGGAAAACACCGAGGCGTTCTTCGCCCGCGCCGGGCTCAAGCTGTCGAAGGCCGGCGGCGCGCGCGACTATCGCGGCACGCTCGCGGGCCTCGACAATGTCGAGGTCGCCTATCTCTCGGCGAGCGAAATCGCTTCGCAATTGTCGCGCGGCTTTGCGCATCTCGGCGTCACCGGCGAAGACCTGGTGCGCGAGAACATCGCGGATGCCGACAAGCGCGTCTCCCTGATCGACGGGCTCGGCTTCGGCTATGCCGACGTCGTCGTCGCGGTGCCGCAGGCATGGATCGACGTCCGCACCATGGCCGACCTCGACGACGTCACCACCGGCTTCCGCGAGCAGCATCACATGCGGATGCGGGTCGCGACCAAGTTCATCAACCTCACCCGCACCTTCTTCCAGAGCCACGGCATCACCGACTACCGCATCGTCGAAAGCGCGGGCGCGACCGAAGGCGCGCCGGCGGCCGGCAGCGCCGAGCTGATCGTCGACATCACCACGACCGGCGCGACGCTCGCTGCCAACGGCTTGCGGGTGCTCGACGACGGCGTGATCCTGCGCAGCCAGGCCAATCTGGTCGCCTCTAGGGATGCCGACTGGTCGCCGCAGGCGCGGGAGACCGCGCGCGTCATCCTCGATCACATCGCAGCAAGGGCGCGGGCCAACAAATACCGCGAGGTCCGCACCCGCTTCCAGCAATGCGACGCCGCCTTGCTCGGCGAAGCCCACGAGCGCTTCGGCGTCGAAGCCCCGTTCGGCGGGCCGACCTCGTCGGGCATGCTGACGCTGCACTGTCCGCCGGGTCAGCTCTATGCGCTGGCGAGCTTCCTGCGCGAGCATGGCGCCGAGACCGTCTCGGTGGTTTCGCTCGACTATGTGTTCGACCGGGAGAACCCGCTGTTCGCCAAGCTCGAGGCATTCCTGCGGCAGTGAGCCTCAGGTCCGTTCAGCGTAGCGACAGCAAACGGCAGCTACCATATGCTGTTGAGAACCATGGACGCCTCTGGAACCTTGATCAATGACGCTGGGCTCTGACGTTTCCGGCATGACGACCACCGCGGCCAGTGCCGCCGCGAAGGGGCTGTCGATTGTCGTCCCCGTCTACAACGAGGCGGCGGGCCTCGCCGCCCTGCACCAACGCATCTGCGATCTCGCCAAGACCTTGCAGCAGCGCTATCGCTTGCGTTGCGAAGTCGTCTATGTCGACGACGGCAGCGCGGACGCGACGCTCTCGATCGCCCGGTCGCTGCCGGCCGACGCGGTCGACGTCCAGGTGGTGTCGCTGTCGCGCAATTTCGGCAAGGAAGCCGCGCTGATGGCCGGCCTCGACCATGCCCGGCTCGGCGCCGTGATGTTCATGGACGGCGACGGTCAGCATCCGCCGGCCCTGGTCGAGCAGCTGGTGCGGCACTGGATCGAGGACGGCTATGACGTCGTCTATACCGCCAAGGCGCATCGCGACAACGAGCCCTTCCTGCGCCGCGTCGCCGTGCGCGGGTTCTATTCGCTGATCAATTGGGGCGCGCGCCAGAAGATCCCTGAAGACGCCGGCGACTTCCGCCTGCTGTCGCCGCGCGCGGTCGCAGCGCTCAGGCAGCTGCCGGAGCGCAACCGCTTCTTCAAGGGCCTCGCGAGCTGGATCGGCTTCCGCCAGATCCGCGTCGATTACGAGCCCGCGCCGCGCACCCATGGCGTGACGACCTTCAGCGCCGCGCGCCTGCTCGGTCTTTCGATCGAAGGGGTGACCTCGTTCTCGGTGGCACCGCTGCGTTTCGCCAGCCTGCTCGGCGTGATCCTCGCCGGCGGCGCCTTCCTGTTCGGCCTCTCGATCCTCTGGGAGGTCTGGACCACGGGCAAGCAGGTGCCCGGCTATCCCTCGCTCGTGATCGGCCTGATGACCATCGGCGGCGTGCAGCTCATCATGATCGGCATCGTCGGCGAATATATCGGCAAGATCCTGTCCGAGCTGAAGGCGCGCCCGATCTACTTCGTCGCCGAGCACAGCGAAAAGCATTTCGAGACCGGGAAGGCCGACGACGCCTCGAAGAGGACGGCCGCCGAATGAGCGCGGCCGCGGGCCTGCGGCGGATCTGGCTCTGCGCCGACGATTACGGCATCAGCCCGGGCGTCAATCGCGCCATCCGCGACCTGATCGAACGCGGCCGTCTCAATGCCACCTCGGTGATGATGGTGGGACCGGCGATCGAGCGCGGCGAGATCGAGGCGCTCCAGACGGCCGCGAAAGCGAGCCCGCGCTGCGCGATCGGCCTGCACGTGACCTTGTCGGCGCCGTTCCGGCCGCTCACCATGCATTTCCGACCGCTGGACGGCGACATGTTCATGCCGTTCCCGAAACTGCTGCGCGCCGGCCTTGCACGCCGGCTCGACCGCGAATTCTTTCGCAATGAGGTCAGGGCGCAGCTGGCGGCGTTCGCGGAAGCGTTCGGGCGCGCGCCTGACTTCGTCGACGGCCATCAGCATGTGCAGCTCTATCCGCAGGTGCGCGACGGCTTTGTCGATGCGGTCAGCGAAGCCGCACCGAAGGCCTGGGTCCGCCAGGGCGGGCGCGACCTGCCGCTTGTGCAGCGGCTGGCCTCACCAAAAGCCATGGTGCTCGATATCCTGAGCGCACAATTCCGCCGCCGCGCCGCCAGCGCCGGCCTCGGCTTCAATCCCGGCTTCGCCGGCGCCTATGATTTTACGCGCGAGGCCGATTTCGGCGCGTTGATGCGGCAGTTTCTGGAAGGCCTCCCCGATGGCGGCCTTGTGATGTGCCACCCCGGCTTCGTCGACGATGTCCTCACCGGCCTCGATCCGATGACCGACGTCCGCGAACGCGAGCATGCTTATCTCTCGGGCGATGGGTTTGCGCGCCTGCTGGCCGACAGCGGCGTCACGCTGGGGTGAAACCGGCGGAAAGCAAGCCGCCGGGCAGCTTGTCGCATACCGAAATTTAATCCGGCGGGCACTGTTGGGGCCACAATGGAACCCTACATCTGCCTCGCGCTTGGTTTGAGCGAGGGAGACTGATCATGACGCCTCAGGAACGCCAGCTCGTCGACGAGCTTTTCGACCGGCTTTCGAAACTGGAAAACGCACCGCGCGATCCCGACGCGATCACCGCGATCTCCGACGGGCTGCGCAAGGCGCCCGGCGCGGTCTACGCGCTGGTGCAGACCACGCTGTTGCAGGACGAAGCGCTGAAGCGCGCCCATAACCGCATCCAGGAGCTGGAAGCGGCCCATGCGCCCGAGCAGGCGCAGTCCGGCGGCTTCCTCGATACCATGCGCGACTCGCTGTTCGGCGGAGGCCCCTCGCGCGGCTCGGTTCCGAACGTGCCGCCGCGTGACGCGCGGCCGGTCTGGAACACCGGTCAGGCGATGCCGCAGGCACAGCCCGGTTACGGCGCGCCGCCTCCTTATGGACAGGCCTACGGCCAAGGCCCAGGTCAAGCTCCAGGCCAAGCTCCGGGTCAGGGTTATGGCGCACCGCCGATGGGCGGTGGCGGCGGCTCGTTCCTCGGCACCGCGGCGGCAGCCGCCGCCGGCGTCGTCGGCGGCTCGCTGCTGCTCTCCAGCATCCGCGGCATGATGGGCGGATCGCACCAGCAGGCCTTCGGCGACACCAACGCCTTGAGCGGTGACCGCAGCGCCGGTGGAAGCCCCTGGGGCGGTAGCGACCAGTCCGGAGGCTCGCTCTCGCGCGATGCCGGTCTCAACGACATCGGCTCCAACCGCGACCGCGACGACGGTTCCCGCCAGGGCTTCACCGACCAGGCGTCGAACGACCGGGACAACAACAACAACGATCAGAACTACGACGACAACGACCACGACAACGGCAATATGGACGTAGCCGACGACGACAGCGATTTCGGCGGCGGAGACGATGGCGGCAGCGATTACGCGTGAGGCTGCCCGATCAGCGCGACAAACAAAAACGGCCGCCCGGAAGGCGGCCGTTTTCATGTCGAGCGTCAGGCGATCACATCACCACGACCTTGGTGCCGACATTGACGCGGCCATAGAGGTCGATGACGTCCTCGTTGCGCATGCGGATGCAGCCTGAGGAGACGTTGGTGCCGATGGTCCAGGGCTCGTTGGAGCCGTGGATACGATAGAGCGTCGAGCCCAGATACATCGCCCGCGCGCCGAGCGGATTTTCCGGGCCGCCTTCCATGTGCCGCGGCAGGTCGGGCCGGCGCGCGATCATTTCCGCCGGCGGCGTCCAGTCCGGCCATTCGCGCTTGGCCGTGATCGACTTCACACCGGACCAAGTGAAGCCGGGACGGCCGACGCCGATGCCGTAGCGCATCGCCCGGCCGTTGCCCTCGACGAGATAGAGGAACTTGTTCGGCGTATCGACCACGATGGTGCCGGCAGTTTCCTTGCCGCTATAGTCGACGGATTGCTTCTCGAATCTCGGATCGAACGGACGCTGGCGCGGATCGACCGCCTCCTGCTGGAGACCTGCGCCTTGCTGATATCCACCCTGCATCTGCGGCTCGCCCATCGGTGGCAGGCGGCGCTGGTCGTAATAGCCGGGCTGCTGCTGATAAACCGGCTGCTGCGGCGCGTAGGCCGGGCCGCGGCCGGGACCTTCACCGAACAGGAACTCGATGAAGCCGCCGCCCATATTCGCATTGGAGGCGACACGCACCGGCGCCGGCTGCACCTGCGGCTGGTAGAGCACCGCGGGCGGATCGTTCGGCACACTATTGTCGAAGGCGCTGGCGCTGTTCGCGCCGGCAATGAAGGTGCAAGCGCTGCCGAGCAGCGCGACAGACATTTTCTTGAACATCGACGTACTCTGTACTGTTTCGTCTAGATCCCATGCGTCGTGCAGAGCCGATGGCTGACCGGCGACCGCGACGTGGTCAATAAAGAGCAAAAGCCGTTTTGTTTGGTAAACGTATCAGCCGTTTCGATTCACCACGTCGCGAGCGAGGGTGCAATTTGGCGATCAGCGTTTATTTTCCATGAACGCCGCAGGCCCATGGTTAATCGCTTCTTTTCGCGCCGTCGCGTGTGGCCGCGCAACAGTTCCCGCTGTGAACCTCGTGTTAAATTGCTTCTGTCTACAAAGACGCGTGAGTGAGGTGGGGGGAGTTCCTGATGGCTATTCACCGCAAACGTTTTCGTGTCGAGGAGGCTATTGTCGGCGAGATGCCCAGCCCCGAAATGATTGAGGAGGCTGCGCCGATGCATAGCGAGATCATGGCGGAGCTGCGTGCGATCCGCGCACAGATGGCGAAGGGCACCGTGCCCTTGTCCGGCAGCGCGGCCATGGCGGCGATCGACGCTTCCACCGCCCACGAGCTCTCTGAAGCTCGTACCATGCTCGATACTTACCGGGCGCAGATCGAGCAGTGCGAGAAGCTGAAGGTCGAGCTCGACCTCATCCACGACGCCATCGACCGCACCAAGCGCGAGATCGCGACGCTGCACGGCAAGAGCTTCGACGGCGGCGAGATGGCCAAGGTCAATGGCGAGCTCGGCGCGGTCGTCGGCGGCACCGAGCAGGCGACCCAGCAGATCCTCGAAGCCGCCGAATCGATCGACCAGGCGGCTAGCGCGATGTCCAAGGTGCAATCGGCCGACCAGCAGAAGCGGCTCGCCGACGACATCCAGGAACGCGTCATCTCGATCTTCGAAGCCTGCAACTTCCAGGACCTGACCGGCCAGCGCATCAGCAAGGTCATGACCACGATGAAGTTCATCGAGCAGCATATCAATGCGATGATGGAGATCTGGGGCGGCGTCGACGCGATCAAGGCTCATGTGCCCGCGCCGGCCGACACCCGCAGCGACGACGAAAAGCTCCTCAACGGCCCCAAGCTCGCCGGCGACGTCGGCCACGCCTCGCAGGACGACATCGACGCGCTGTTCGACTGATCGGGCGCGGCATTACGGAAAAACAAAACGCCGGCGAGAGCCGGCGTTTTTGTTTGTGGGGCCATCCCCTCCACTGTCATCGCCCGGCCTTGACCGGGCGATCCATTATTCCAGAGGCGGCGGTGATTGAGCCGAGAGGCCGCGGCGTACTGGATGCCCCGGTCCCGGCTCCGCCAAGGCTACGCCGAGGCCCAGACGAGCGCTCGGCTCGCCGAAGCTTCAGCGAAGGCGGCAAGCCGGGGCATGACGAAGGAGAGACTACGCCCTTGGCGCGCAGCGGACGTAGACCATGTTGCCGTAACGGGTGGCGGCGTCCTTGTCGATGAAGCGGGTGATCAGGACGCGGCCGTCGAAGGAGACGATCTCGCGGTCCTGCTCGCCGGGGGTGGGACCCGCCGGGCCGATGTAGTTCTTGCCGCTGGGCGAGCCCTTCAGCCGCAGCTCCTGCGGCGTCGCCTGGTCGGCGAGATGCATGATCACGCCGCCGGAGGAACCGGCGGTGATCACGTAGGGATTCTTGCACTGCGCCCGGGCCGCGGCCTCGGTGCGGGCGCGGTCGGCCGGGTTCTGGAACGAGGCGAGACCCCAGCGGCCGACGATCTCGTCGGCGCGGATGCTCGCCGGCATTTCCGGGCCGGTGCCGGGCTCGGCCTCGGGCGGCGGCGAAGACGACGAGAACGACGGCAGGCTCATACCGCCGCCGCAGGCGCCAAGCAGCAGCGCCAGGCAAGAGGCGGCCGCCAGATTGGCAACCGTGCGTGCGTGAGCTGACCTGATCATGACATTCCCCCGAGCAAACCGTCCCCCAAATGAGACCCCGACCRCATCCCTCCTGCAGCCAAGCGCAAAACCGCTGTCGGAGCAATGACGTCCTTTATACGCCAGCGCGACCAATAAGTTTCTCTAGACACGATCCTATATCCGCCTCACCAATCGCTTAACCACCCTTGCTTGACAGGATCGCGGCCAAGCCATATTTCCGGGCGCACTATTAGCACTCGGAAAGCCCGATTGCTAAGCGCGCCGTTCGATCCTCGGCAAGAGGGTGGACGGACGCCGCCCCTACCCACTTCCATTCCTTCCGAAGCGAGCCTCCAAAGGGAAACGTCATGGCTAAATCCAAATTTCGTCCGCTGCATGACCGTGTCGTGGTCAAACGTATCGACGCCGAGGAAAAGACCAAGGGCGGCATCATCATTCCGGACACCGCCAAGGAAAAGCCGTCCCAGGGCGAGGTCGTCGCCGTCGGCCCCGGCGGCCGCGACGAGGCCGGCAAGCTGATCCCGATCGACCTCAAGGTCGGCGACCGCGTGCTGTTCGGCAAGTGGTCGGGCACCGAGGTCAAGATCGACAACGAAGAGCTCCTGATCATGAAGGAGTCGGACATCATGGGCGTCATGGCCTAAGGCCGTCAGCCTGAACAGCCGCTGAATGTCATGCCCGGATCGCGCGATCCGGGCATTCGGTCATTCCGCAAGCGGCAAACACATCACGAAACACGAGGGATTGAAGAAATGGCTGCCAAAGACGTCAAGTTTTCCGGAGACGCGCGCGAACGCATGCTGCGCGGCGTCGACATTCTCGCCAACGCCGTCAAGGTGACGCTCGGTCCGAAGGGCCGCAACGTCGTCATCGAGAAGAGCTTCGGCGCGCCCCGCATCACCAAGGACGGCGTCACCGTCGCCAAGGAGATCGAGCTCGAGGACAAGTTCGAGAACATGGGCGCCCAGATGCTGCGTGAGGTCGCCTCCAAGACCAACGACCTCGCCGGCGACGGCACCACCACCGCGACCGTGCTGGCCCAGGCCATCGTGCGCGAAGGCGCCAAGGCGGTTGCCGCCGGCATGAACCCGATGGACCTCAAGCGCGGCATCGACATCGCGGTTGCAGCGGTGATCAAGGACATTGAAAAGCGCGCCAAGCCGGTCGCCGCCTCCTCCGAGGTCGCCCAGGTCGGCACCATCTCGGCCAACGGCGATGCCGCCATCGGCAAGATGATCGCCCAGGCGATGCAGAAGGTCGGCAACGAGGGCGTCATCACCGTCGAGGAGAACAAGTCGCTCGACACCGAGGTCGATATCGTCGAGGGCATGAAGTTCGACCGCGGCTATCTGTCGCCCTACTTCGTCACCAACGCCGAGAAGATGACCGCCGAGCTCGAGGACGCCTACATCCTCCTGCACGAGAAGAAGCTGTCCGGCCTTCAGGCCATGCTGCCGGTGCTGGAAGCCGTGGTGCAGTCGGGCAAGCCGCTCGTCATCATCGCCGAGGACGTCGAGGGCGAGGCGCTGGCCACCCTGGTCGTCAACCGCCTCCGTGGCGGCCTGAAGGTCGCCGCCGTCAAGGCGCCGGGCTTCGGCGACCGCCGCAAGGCCATGCTCGAGGACCTCGCGATCCTCACCGGCGRCCAGCTCATCTCCGAGGACCTCGGCATGAAGCTCGAGAACGTCACGGTGAAGATGCTCGGTCGTGCCGGCAAGGTCGTGATCGACAAGGAGAACACCACGATCGTCAAGGGCGCCGGCAAGAAGCCGGAGATCGAGGCCCGCGTCGGCCAGATCAAGGCCCAGATCGAGGAGACCACCTCAGACTACGACCGTGAGAAGCTCCAGGAGCGCCTCGCCAAGCTCGCCGGCGGCGTCGCGGTGATCCGCGTCGGCGGCGCGACCGAGATCGAGGTCAAGGAGAAGAAGGACCGCGTCGAGGACGCGCTCAACGCCACCCGCGCCGCGGTGCAGGAAGGCATCGTCCCCGGCGGCGGCGTCGCGTTGCTGCGCGCCAAGAAGGCGGTGGGCCGTCTCACCAACGCCAATGCCGACGTCCAGGCCGGTATCAACATCGTGCTGAAGGCGCTGGAAGCCCCGATCCGCCAGATCTCCGAGAACGCGGGCGTGGAAGGCTCGATCGTCGTCGGCAAGATCCTGGAGAACAAGTCCGAGACCTTCGGCTTCGACGCCCAGAACGAGGACTATGTCGACATGGTCGAGAAGGGCATCATCGATCCCGCCAAGGTGGTCCGCACCGCGCTGCAGGACGCCTCGTCCGTGGCCGGCCTGCTGGTGACCACCGAGGCCATGGTCGCCGAAACGCCGAAGAAGGAAGCTCCGCCCGCCATGCCGGGCGGCGGCGGCATGGGCGGCTTCTAAGCCTCCGTTCCGTTACAATGTTGCGAAGGCCGCCTCCGGGCGGCCTTCTTTTTTGCCGACCCTGCCCCTTCTGCTTTCCAATTCAACCGGCGGCCAAAACCCACTACGGTGGCGCGCCGATTCGATTGCGCGAGGATTCATCGATGCGTGCGCTTCTGGTTTGTTCGACAGCCCTTTTGGCGGCCCTGCTTGCCGTCTCGCCCGATGTCGCATCGGCCCAGATGAAGCTGTCGCCGAAGGCCACGGCGCCGGGCGGAACCGAGACACGCTATTTCACCTCGATCGACGGCCTGATGGACGGCAATGCCGACGTGATCCTGAAGGAGACGCGGCAGGGCAAGACCGTGACGGCGGCCGTGCTCGACGTCTGCTATCCCGTCGCAAAAAATTCCGACCGCAAGGACCGCTTCGTCGTCAATCTCCAGGTCGCGGGCCAGAACCTGACGGGCACGACGCAGAGCCTCGGCGAGAAGGCGCCCGTCACCGTCAAGCTGCTGCGCAAACAGTCCGGCGACACGTTCGAGTTCCGCGGCCAGATCGCGATCGGCCAGACCGTGACCGAGGTCACCTCGCCCGACAATTCCGATCTCAGCGAGAAGGAATTTCAGGACAACCAGACCTCCGACGACGGCATCACGCCGCAGCCGAAGGATTTCACCGACGTCTCGCCGGAAGCGATCGCGGTCAAGGTCAAGCTGGATGCGGCGACCGAGTTCCTGAAGAGCCTGAAGGGCCAGGACGTCGAGGTGACACTGGCGAGCCTGACCGTCGGCTGCGACGCGCTGCGCGCCGGCGAGCAGACCATCAACATGTCGGTCGATCCGGAACGCGCCGGCGCGCTGCTGGCGAAGTTCAAGGCGATGCCCGGCGTCACCGCGGCGGGCTGGACCGCGGGCATGACCGAGATGGATCGCACCATCCGCTTTCCCGCGGCCGACTGGCGCGACGGCGACAAGATCAGCCGGGACAAGCTCGCCTCAGCCGTCGCCGGCGTGATGAGCCGGACGCTTGCGGCAAAGCAGGTCTCGCACAGCTTCAACCCGGCCACCGGCAAGCTCAAGCTCGTCTTCAAGCGGCCGAACCAGGATTTTCCGGCACTCGAGCTCACCGACACGATCGAGGTTGCAGGCCTGATCTCGCCCGACAAGCCCGGCACGACCGACAAACTGATGCTCTGGATCGGCAGCCCCTCGACCACGACCGCCGATGAGAGCAGCGGCGCCAAGCTCAATCTCTCGGATGACGCTTCGGCCGACGAGGAAGGCGATCAGCCCGACGATAACGGCTCGGTCGAAGCGCTCGTGAAAGAGCTGAAGGGCCAGCGCTGGGACGCCGACAAGTCGGTGTGGAAGTAGGCTCTCGTGCCCCGGACGCAGCGCAGCACGTCAGTGATGCGCTGCTGAGCCAGAGCCCAGAGGCCGCAAGCGACGTCGCCGATCGAGTCTGGGTCCCGGCTCTGCGCAGCAGCGTTGCACGCTGCAGCGCGTCCGGGACACGAGAGCTAATTCCCCGTCGTTCTGAAGCGCAGCGGCTTGGGGCCGATCAGCGTCAGTACGTCGCCCTGACGCTTCCAGGTCTCGACGCTGCCCAGCGCTGCGACGAGTTCGTCGTCGGCCTGCGCCCTGGCCGGCGGACAGGAACGATCCTGGATCTGGCCGGGGACGAAGATCACCGTGTTGCCGGCGACCGAGAACTGGCCCTTGCCACCCTTGCACCAGAGCTCCAGCACGACTTCGCCATTGTCGCCGATCTCGATGTTCGGAATCCGCTTCGAGCCCGGCTGCGGCAGGGCCTCCAGCGTCATCTCGGTACCGAACGGAAAACCGTCCTCGGCACGCGCGAGCGTGGACATCGCGAGCATTGCAACCGCCAAACACGCCATCTGCTTGAGCGAAACCATGAGACCTCTCGACCGACCTGATTTGCGGCACCTTCTATAAGACGGCGGCGCCGTTGAGAAGGTTCGCGGACGCTAAAGCGCGATGAGATTGGGACGAATCGTCATCGCGCTTCAGGTTGTTGTTTGAGCATGATCTTTTCGGAAGACCGCTTCGCACTTTTCCGGATAGTGCTTTAGATGCAAAAATCCCCGCAAGGCGGCGAAGCCCTGCGGGGATTTGCGTTGAAGCGAGGCGTGGCCTGCTACTTCAGCACCATCGCCGTGAACGGCCAGACATAGGCCTGCAACGTCACGAACAGGCCGACCAGAGAGGCCAGCACGATCGAGTGCCAGAACACGAAGCGCAGGATCGTGCCTTCATGGCCGTACCAGTTGGTGGCAGTGGAGGCGACCACGATCGATTGCGCGTCGATCATCTTGCCCATCACGCCGCCGGACGAGTTGGCCGCGGCCATCAGGATCGGCGACAGGCCGAGCTGCTCGGACGTGATCTTCTGGAGGTTTCCGAACAGCACGTTGGAGGCAGTGTCCGACCCCGTCAGCGCCACGCCGAGCCAGCCGAGCAGCGTGCCGAAGAAGGGATAGAGCACGCCGGTTGCGGCAAAGGCGAGGCCGAGCGTTGCGTCGACGCCGGAGAGCCGCGTCAGCGTGCCGATTGCGAGCATCGCCGAGATCGTGATCAGCGAGATCGCGCAGAGCCGTATGGTGCGGCCGTATTGGATCAGCAGCCTGCCGGGACCGACACCCATCAGGAAGCCTGAGATAATCGCCGCGATCAGCATGCCCGTGCCGGTGAAGGACAGGTAGGTGAAGCCGAACACCGCGCTCTCTTTGGTCGGCCCTGGCGCGACCGGCGGCATCTTGTTGATCATCTGATGCAGCTCGGGAACGGGATAGTTCCAGGTGAAGATCGAGTTCGCCCAGGTCTTGAAGCCGCCATTGCCCCAGACCAGCATCACGATGCAGACGATGATCCACGGCAGCAGCGCGCTGAACAGCTCGCTCTGCGTCAGCGGCGTCTTGTCGAGCGGCTTGGCCGCGGCCATGGTGGAGGCCGATTCATCGTTCCCGCGCAGCGCCGGCGACAACCAGAGCTGCCTGGGTTGCCAGACCTTCAGGAACAGGATCAGCGCGCCCATCGAGATCAGCGACGCCCCGATGTCGACGATCCAGGGATTGATGAAGTTCGAGATCACGAATTGCGGGACCGCGAACGACACGCCGGTGACGAGGATCGCCGGCCAGACGTCCTTCATGCCCTTCCAACCCGCAAACGCCCACACCACCCAGAACGGCACGATCAGAGAGAAGATCGGCAACTGCCGTCCGACCATCGCGCCGAGGATGTAGGGATCAAGCCCGGTGACCGAGGCAAGACCCTGGATCGGCGTGCCCAGCGCGCCAAAAGCGACCGGCGCGGTATTGGCGATCAGCGACAGGCCGGAGGCCGCGAGCGGCGAGAAGCCGAGCCCGATCAGCACGGCGCCCGTGATGGCGACCGGCGTGCCGAAGCCCGAGGCTCCCTCGAAGAACGCGCCGAAGGAGAACGCGATCAGCAGCAATTGCAGCCGCCGGTCCTCGGTGACGCCGCCGACCGCGCGCTTGAGCAGCTCGAAGCGCCCGGTGGTGACCGTCACCTGGTAGAGGAAGATGACGTTGAGAACGATCCAGCCGATCGGGAAGAAGCCGGTCACGATGCCGAGGATCGAGGCGCGGATCGACATGTTCGCCGGCATGGTGAACACGAAGATCGTGATCAGGTTGGCCACGATCACGGCGATGATTGCAGCAATATGGGCCTGGACGCGACCGCTCGCGATCAGGATCAGCAGCGTGACGACGGGTATTGCCGCCGCGATCGTCGACAGCACCGGGCTGTGCAGCGGGTCATAGACTTGATTCCACATGGTCTTCCTCCCCCACGCCTGTTGCGGCAGGCGGCCCGCGTGGACAGCCGAACCTGCTTGACGCTGGAAGCGATAACCCCCGAGCTGGACGCGAATTCCTCGCGGGTGCGGCGGTTCCCGTCCGCTCACAAGCCCGCGAAGTCCCGGAGGCCCCCGCCCCGCGCCGTTGTACCCATGCTAGGGTTGCAAGCTGCGACAAGCCAACGCAAATTGCTGAACTTGCGACTTTAGTCTAAGCGCTTTCTGCCGTTGCCACAGCCATTTGGCCTATGGGCGTTGTGCACATCCCCTCAGGAGACAGAGCTCTGTGAAGAACATCAGCGCCACGCTCGCGATCGTCTGGCGAATCGCCGCCCCCTATTTCCGATCGGAGGACAAGTGGGTCGGCCGCGGCCTGCTCGCCGCCGTGATCGCGATCGAGCTGGCGCTGGTCGCGATCGACGTGCTGGTGAACCAGTGGCAGAACCGGTTCTACAGCGCGCTCCAGAACAGCGACTGGGACGCCTTCGTCACGCAGATCTGGATCTTCATCGGCCTCGCCTTCACGGCGATCGCGCTGGCGGTCTACAAGCTGTACCTGAACCAGTGGCTCCAGATCCGCTGGCGGCAGTGGCTCACCCAACACTATCTCCGCGAATGGCTCGACGGCTCGACGCATTACCGCATGCAGCTCAAGGGCGATGCGGCCGACAACCCGGACCAGCGCATCACCGACGACGTCAAGAACTTCGTCGAGCAGACCCTGACGATCGGACTGGGCCTGCTCTCGTCGATCGTGACGCTGTTCTCCTTCGTGATCATCCTCTGGGGCCTGTCCAACGCCGCGCCGCTGCACCTGTTCGGCACCGATCTCATGATCCCCGGCTACCTGTGCTGGGGCGCGCTGATCTACGCGATCTTCGGCACCGCGTTGACGCACTGGATCGGCGCCCCGCTGGTCAATCTCAATTTCGAGCAACAGCGCTATGAGGCCGACTTCCGCTTCAACCTCGTCCGCGTCCGCGAGAATTCCGAGCAGATCGCGCTGCTCAAGGGCGAGGGTGCCGAACGCGGCGGTCTCTTCCGTCGCTTTGGCTTCGTGATCGGCAACTGGTACGCCATCATGAGCCGGACCAAGCGCCTCACCGCGTTCACGGCGAGCTATCAGCAGGCTGCCGTGATCTTTCCCTACGTGCTGGTGGCGCCAGCCTTCTTCGCCAAGAAGATCCAGCTCGGCGACATGATGCAGACGGCATCGGCCTTCTCGAGCGTCCAGGGTGCGCTGTCGTTCTTCGTGGTGGCCTACCGGGCGCTGGCGGAATGGCGCGCGATCGTCGCCCGTCTCGACGGCTTCGAGATGTCGGTGGCCTCGGCCGCACACCCGCCGACGCATGAGCCGACCATCGGCCTTGCACCATCCGGCATCACGACGGCGATTGCGCTCAAGCAGCTGCTCGTGAAGCTACCGAACGGTGCGCCTCTGGTCGCAGCCGATGCCTTCACGATCCAACCGGCGGAGCGGGTCTTGGTGACCGGGCCGTCGGGCTCCGGCAAGTCGACGCTTTTCCGGGCCATCGCCGGCGTCTGGCCGTTCGGCACCGGCACCATCGCCATACCCGGGAAATCGAAGCTGATGATGCTACCGCAGCGCCCCTACTTCCCGATCGGCCCGCTAGGCGACGCGGTCATCTACCCGGCAGAACATAGCGCCGTCGCACCGGAGAAAATCCGGGACGCACTCATTGCGGTCGGCATGCCGAAGCTGGCCGAGCGACTCGACGAGGACGGTCATTGGAACAGGACGCTCTCGCTCGGCGAGCAGCAGCGCCTGGGGCTCGCGCGCGCCCTGCTGCACGTGCCGGATTATCTGTTCCTCGACGAGGCCACGGCGTCGCTGGACGAACCATCGGAAGCCCGGCTGTACCGGCTGCTGGCGGAGAAGCTGCCGCAGGCCACCATCGTCTCGATCGGCCACCGCTCGACGCTCGACGCCTTCCACACCCGCAAGGTGGCGTTGGTGAAGGACGGCGAGATCCACGTCCTCGGCAAGGACGGCGAGCCGGCCCAGGCGGAGCCGACCGCGGCGAGCTGAGGCGGCACAACCAAGCCTGAGGCTAGCCTCGACAGGACCTTCGTTGCAGCCATCCTTACGAGACGCCCGCCTCCGGCGGGCTCCTCAGGATGAGGCCTGTCTCGCGGCAAGATCCTAGACCCTCATGGTGGGGAGCGCCGCCCTTACGGCGCGTCTCGAACCAATGCAGGCCGAGCGCTCTCACAGACGACCCTACGCCCAAAGCAAAAGGGCGGCAGATTGCTCTGCCGCCCTCGTTAGGTCGTCTAGGGAAGAAACTTACTTCAGGTTGGTCATCGCCGTCAGGTCGACCGAGAGCTTGGCGACGCCGGCCGCGCTGCACCAGTTGGAGCCGAACGCCGTGGCCGCGTTCGCGCCGCCATTGATGGGCGTCACGAAACCGGGGCTGGAGTTGGTGGCCGAGAAGTCGCTGGTGAAGGCGTTGCAGTTACCCTTCGAGAGGTCGGTGTCGTAGTAGCGCAGATCGAGCGTGAACACCTTGTAGGTGAAGCCGACGCCGACGTTCCAGGTGTTGTAGCTCGGCTCCTTGATGCCGTTGGAATACAGCGGGTCGCCGGCGATGCCGTAGAAGATGTCGGACGTGCCGAGCCACTGACGGCCGAATTCACCCGACACATACATGCCAACGCCGCTGGCACCGAACGTGGTGCTCGGCGCGGTCCACTTGGCGGTGATCGAGGCGTAGTTGCCCCAGGCACCGAGGTTCAGGAAGTTCGGCGAATAGTACTCGTTGAAACCAACGACCCACTGGTCGTTGATGTTGAGATTCAGCTTGGCATAGACTTCGTAGAAGCTTGCGTCCTTCTTGGCGAAGTTGCCGTTGATCGGAAGGCCGATCGCGCCCTGCGAATTGTCGAGGCCGGTGCCGCAATTGCCCTGGGCGAGGGTGCCCTGCGAACCGAAGCAGCTTCCGCCCGGATAGAGGTAGCCCCAGATACCGAAGTCGAAGGCGAACATGCCGAAGGTCGGGCGGATACCGCCGTAGATGTCGACTTCAGCCGCGGCGCGGTTCGGGAACGAGATGCTCTCCGCGGACGCACCGACGTAGAGCTGGAGGTCCTTGTTGACGTTGTAGCGCGGCTCGAAATAGGCCGCGACCGACGGATTGTGGTTCGACTGAGTGACGCCGCGGAAGATGTAATCGCTCATGATGCCGGCGCCGAAGGCGACATCCCAGGGGTCAAAGGCGGGCGGCGGCGGGGCCTTCAGAGCCTTGACCGGCATGTCTGCCGCGAAAGCCGAACCCGTCACCATTGCCAGCGCCGTTGCCAACAAAGCCACTTTTTTCATTTCGATCCCCATCACCAGTTCTACCCAGTCGGTTTCCCGGAAGCCCCCCGGGCGTACGACGTGTCTGCAAAATTTCGTTACCGCGACAATCTGGATGGGAGGATGCGAACCGTGAAGCAAAAATCACGAGCATCTGCCGACTTTTTAGGCGTTCTGACGATTCTACAGAAGGTTGTCCGCCTGTGTTGCTTCTCGATCACATTATTTTCATTCCAAAGTGCACAGAGCCGCCCGGATTAATACGGGAGCCGCCGGTGCAGTGGTGCCTGTGCCACGAATCGGACTGACGCGAGAAACGACAACCGCCGAGACCATTGTGCCGATGCAAAAAGGCCGCAGCATCACCGCCGCGGCCTTCCTGTTGTCGGTCGTTGTCGTCGGGATGGACCCAGCCTTAGCCCTCACCTTGGACCTGACTTTGGGCCTCCCCTTGGACCCTACCTCGGGGCCTAACCTTGCTCCTCGGCCGGCGTCGGCTCCGCAGAAGACGAAGGCATCGCCCAGCTTGTCTCGGCGGCGGGCTCCGGAGCCGGAGCCGCCACCGGCGCTGAGGGCTTCGGCGCAGGAGCTGCCTTCGCCTTCTTCGGTGCCGCTTTCTTTGCGGCCTTCTTCGGTGCAGCCGGCTTGGCAGCCTTCTTGGCCGACTTCTTCGCAGCCTTCTTGGCGGCCTTCTTCGGGGCGGCCTTCCTGGCAGATTTCTTCGCAGACTTCTTGGCAGACTTTTTCGCGGACTTCTTGGCTGCCCTCTTCGCGGTCTTCTTCGCCGCTACAGCCTTCTTGGCCTTTTTGGCCTTCTTGCTTTTTTTCTTCTTCGCTTTCGCCATCGTGGTCCTCCTGTTGCCGCCGAACAATGGTCGATCGGGCGTCTTCAGCCGTCACCTCCGGACGAAGGCTAGCTCGAGGCATTCAATGCCGGCCGCGACCCGCCCGTAGCCCAATCGAGAAGCTCAATCGTGTGTACGACCGGAACTGACGTGCCACTGGCAATCTGCACCATGCAGCCGATATTGCCCGCGGCAATCATGTCCGGCTTGACGCTTGCGATGTTGGCGACCTTGCGGTCGCGCAACCGGCCCGCAAGCTCGGGCTGGAGAATGTTGTAGGTCCCCGCCGAGCCGCAACACAAATGGCTCTCCGGCACATCTTTCACCACGAATCCATTCTTGGAAAGCAATTCTTTCGGAAGGCCCGTGATTTTCTGCCCGTGCTGCAACGAACACGCGGAGTGATAGGCGACGACGATGTTGTCCTGTCGCGTAGTGGTCGCGAGCTCGAGGCCGGCAACGAATTCGGTGATGTCCTTGGCGAGCGCGGACACCTGCGCTGCATCGGCGGCGAACGCCGTGTCCTCGCGCAGGAGATAGCCGTAGTCCTTGATCACCGTGCCGCAGCCGGAGGCCGTCACCAGGATGGCGTCGAGCCCCTCGCCGACCGCTTCCTTTCGCCACACCGCGACGTTGGCGCGGGCCCGCGCCAACGCATCCTGGTCGTTGCCCAGATGATGGGTCAGCGCGCCGCAGCACTGCTCGTCCCGGACCAGGACAACCTCGATGCCGTGGCGGGTGAGGAGGCTGATGGCGGCCTGGTTGATGCGCGGCGCCAGCACCTGCTGGGCACAGCCTTGCAGCAGCGCGACCCGGCCGCGCTTCTTGCCGAGTGCCGCGAACACGCTGCCGGGGAGCGGGCCCGGCGACGGCAGACGGTTCGGCGCCAGCGCCAGCATCGCCTTGAGGCGCTGGATCAGGCCGGGCGTCGCCGACGGCCGCGGCGTCGGCAGGAATACGGCAAGCGGACGGGCGAGCCGCGCCAGCCACATGCTGGTGCGGAAGAGCTGCGGATTCGGCAGGACAAAGGCCAGCACCTGGCGCAACAGCCGCTCGGTCAGCGGCCGCTGGTAGCGCTGTTCGATCCGGACCCGGGCCTGGTCGACGAGGTGCATGTAGTTCACCCCTGAGGGGCAGGTCGTCATGCAGGACAGACACGACAGGCAGCGGTCGATATGCTTGACCACCTCGGCCGTCGGGGCCTGGTCCTTCTCCAGCATCTCCTTGATCAGGTAGATGCGGCCGCGCGGGCTATCGAGCTCGTCGCCTAGCAGTACATAGGTCGGGCAGGTTGCAGTGCAGAAGCCGCAATGGACGCAGGCGCGCAGGATCTTGTCGGCTTCCGCGATGTCGGGGTCGGCGAGCTGCGCCAGTGAGAATTCGGTCTTCATGCCGCAGCGCCCCGCGTCAGCCGCCCCCGGTTGAGAATGGTTTTCGGATCGAAACTGGCGCGGACCCGATCGCTCAGCGCGGCAATGCCGGGCGCCTGCGGATGGAATACGTCGACACCGCGCCTGACCTCCTCGGCCGCCCGGATCAGCGTGGCGTGCCCGCCGACCGCATCGGCGCGCTGGCGCACGGCCGGGGCATGCGCATCGGCCTTAGGCGGCAGTGCGGCCCAGATCAGGCCGCCGCCCCAATCGTAGATGATGTCGCCGCCGGTCTCGCGCGCCAGCTGGGTCCCGAGCGCCGCGCCGGAAGCCGGCGGACAGACGATCCGCCACACCGGCCAGGCCCCAACTGCACCGCCGGCCGCGAACGGCAGGACGTCGCGGATCGTGGCCCACAATGCGGCAGACGCCGCATCCTCGACCAGCGTCGCGGTTCCGAACGGCGCCAGCAATTCGCGCAGCGAGCCGGCGCGGTGCGCGGCGGACGCCGTGATGCCCTCGAGCCGCAGCACGGTCAGCGCTTCGCCCTGGCTGGCGATGTCGCCCAGCCCGTCGGTCTTCGCCCGGAAGGCCGATTTCGGCAGATGCGCGGCGGCGGAGACGTCGAAGGGCGAGCCGAGCGCCGCGGTCATCGCCTTGTTGGCGACGGCATCGTCGAGCCCGCGCAGCAGCAGCGTCCGCTCCGCTTCGGGCTTCGGCATCACCTTGAGCGTCACCTCGGTCATCACCGACAGCGTGCCCCAGGACCCCGCCAGCAGCTTGCAGAGGTCGTAGCCGGTGACGTTCTTCACCACCTTGCCGCCGGTCTTGAAGCTGTCGCCGAAACCGGAGACGGCGTGCGCCCCGAGCAGGTGATCGCGCGCCCCGCCCGCCTTGATCCGCCGCGGACCGGCGAGACCGGCCGCGATCATGCCGCCGATGGTACCCAACGCGGGCGTGCCGAGCAGCGGCGCCGTATTCATCGGCTCGAAGGCGAATTGCTGGTTCTTGGCATCGATCAGCGACAGCACGTCGGCCAGCGGCGCGCCGGCCTGGAGCGTGACGATCAGCTCGTTGGGTTCGTAGGAGGTGACGGCATTCAGCGCGGAGAGGTCGAGCACGGCGTTGGTCGCCATCGTGTGGCCAATGCTGCGCTTGCTGCCATGACCGATGATCTCGAGCGGCTGCTCGTTGGCAATCGCCGCGCGCACCACCTCTTCGACGTCTTTGGCGTCTCTGACCCTGAGCGTATCCACGGGAAAAGGCGGTAGCGAAATTCGCCGCCAAAATCAAATGCGGCGTGACGCCGGCGATCAGCGCCGGTGCAGTCGGGGATCCCGCACGGGCGACCACAACGCTTCGATCATGATCGAAGCGTTCACGACATCGACACTTCGATCAGCGGCGAACCAAAGCCGGCAGCCCCTCGCTACAAGCTTGCGCCGATCGCGATCGAGGCCAACCGATGGAGACAAGCATGCGATCGACACATCAGCGGCTGGTGCCGCGCGTCCACGAAGCGTTCAGCCGCAGGTCGGTGATCCGGGCCTTCGGAGCCGTCCTGGCGATCTATCTCTCGCCATGGGCGGCGGCGTCATCTCAAGCCCAGCAGCAAGGAGCAAGGACCATGAACCACTATGCCACGCAGAAATCCCTCAGCGACGCCGTCGACGGCGGCGGCCTGCTCGTCGTCGCGCAATGGGAGACCAAGCCCGGCGAGGCCGACAAGGTCGCCGCGATCCTCGACCGCTTCCTGCCGGAGGCGCAGCGCGAGGACGGCGTCAAGCTGTTCCTGATCTCGCGCGCCAAGGACAATCCGGCCCAGTTCCTGTTCTACGAGCTGTTCCGCGACGAGGCGGCTTTCAAGGCGCATCAGGAGAGCGCACATTTCAAGACCTGGATCGCCGGCGAAGCCCTGCCGCTGCTGGCGAAGCGGGAACGGGCTCAATACGCACTCATGTAAGCACCAGCTCGTACGCCGCGGTTCGATCCGGACCGCGGCATACGACTATATGATCGCGCGCAGCGGCGATCTGCGCAGGATCAGGGCCGAGACGGCCAAGCTGCCGATCGCGGCCAACATGGTCAGCAGGAGCGCCTTCGTGAGTGCGAAGAGCGGCAGTGCGTGCAGAAGCAGGGCAAAGCCGACCAGGATCGGCGGATGGATCAGGTAGACGCCGAAGGCGTTGTCCGAGAGCCATCTGGCGACCGGCCCTTGCGCGTCGAAATAGCGGCGGTAGACGGCCAGCATCAAGAGACCCATGCCGACGCAGACCAGCGCCTCCCACAGGCACTTCCCGGCACTGACGAAGTTGAAGCCGCCTGCATAGAGCGCGGTGTCACCCTGCAGGCCTCCCCCGAACAGCACGAGCGCTGCAAACAGCGGCACAGAGAGCGACAGCGCGAGCAGTCCCCAGCGGATACAGGAGCGCGCGGCAAGCCCAAGCATCCAATTGCCGCGATAGCCGACGGCGCCGGCTGCGAACATGAGAGCGTATTGCGGGAGATCGCCGGGGTGAACGTTGAGCACGGAGGTATCGGCGTGGATGGCAATGCGAACGGCGAAGGTGAGTGCCGCCATGGCCGCAACGAACAGAACAATCCCCGTGCCGCACAGCGCAACCTTGGGCTCCCGCCATCCAGTCTGGCGGATCAGGCCATAGAGGAGCGAGACCAGCAGCAGCACCGCGCAAAACCACATCGGTCCCGTCTCGGAAAGCCATTCGCCGTCCATCAGATGGGTCAGCCATTGATGGCCGAAACCGCCCTTGCCCCAAGTCCATGACAGAAAATACTGCGTCAGCGGGCCGATCACCAACATGTAGAGCAAAGTCGGCAAGCCGAGCCTGATCAGCCGATCACGCGCAAATTTCGAAAGTCCTTTCCGATCGAAGGCGCCGACGGCGAAATAGCCGGCGATGAAGAATAGCGCGGCCATGAAGAAGGCCTGGAGGAAGCTCTGATAGATGCCGAAGAAGAGGGCCGTGCCGAAGCCGGTCTCCCGCCGGTCGACATAGTACCAATTGCCGAACGGACTGTAGGTGTCGGCTGCGTGCATGCTCAGCACGAGAATGATCATCGACCAGCGGATGTTGTCGATGAACAGCAGGCGCGACTTCGCCAGCGGCCTGCCCGGCGCTTCTTTCGTCACACTGATCCGAACGTCCGCCATGTCGCCGCCATGCCGGGTATCCGACCGTCAGAACCGCGGAATGTCCGGGAATGCCACCTTGCCGGCATGCACATGCATGCGGCCGAGCTCGGCGCAGCGATGCAGGGTCGGAAACACCTTTCCGGGATTGAGCAGGCCCTGCGCGTCAAAAGCGCATTTCAGGCGCTGCTGCTGGTTGAGGTCGATCTCGGTGAACATCTCCGGCATCAGGTCGCGCTTCTCGATGCCGACGCCGTGCTCGCCGGTGAGCACGCCGCCGAACTCGACGCAGGCGCGCAGGATGTCGGCGCCGAAGGCTTCGGCGCGCTCGATCTCGCCGGGCTTGTTGGCATCGTAGAGGATCAGCGGATGCAGATTGCCGTCGCCGGCGTGGAACACGTTGGCGCAGCCGAGCTGGTATTTTTCCGACAGCTCGCGGATGCGCGCCAGCGCCTTCGGCAGCGCGCCGCGGGGAATCGTGCCGTCCATGCAGAGATAATCGGGCGAGATGCGGCCAACGGCCGGAAACGCGGCTTTGCGGCCGGCCCAGAACAAATTGCGCTCGGCTTCCGAGGTCGAGATCTGGCAGGTGGTCGAGCCGCAGGCATTCGCAATGGTCTCGACGCGCGTGATCAGCTCGTCGACCTCGATCTTGGGACCGTCGAGCTCGATGATGAGCAGCGCTTCGACATCGAGCGGATAGCCGGCATGAACGAAGGCCTCGGCGGCGTGGATCGCCGGCTTGTCCATCATCTCCATGCCGCCGGGAATGATGCCGGCGCCGATGATGCGCGCCACGCATTCGCCGGCCGCCTCGACCTGCGCGAAGCCGACCATCAGCGCCCGCGCCGTCTCCGGCTTTTGCAGGATGCGCACCGTGATTTCGGTGATGACCCCGAGCAGCCCTTCCGAGCCGGTGATGACGCCCATCAGGTCGTAGCCCGAATTCTCCGCCGACTTGCCGCCGATGCGCAGGATCTCGCCGCTCATCAGGACAATCTCGCAACCGAGCACGTTGTTGGTGGTCATGCCGTATTTCAGGCAGTGCACGCCGCCGGAATTCTCCGCGACATTGCCGCCGATCGAGCATGCGATCTGCGAGGACGGATCGGGGGCGTAGTAGAAGCCGGCATGCGCGACCGCCTGGCTGATGGCGAGATTGGTGACGCCGGGCTCGGTGACGACGACGCGGTTGTCGAAATCGATCTCGCGGATCCGCTTGAACTTGCCGAGGCCGAGCAGCACGCCATCTTCCAGCGGCAGCGCGCCCCCGGACAGCGAAGTGCCGGAGCCGCGCGGAACCACCTTGATCCCCTGCCCGGCACAATATTTCAGGACGAGCGAGACCTGCTCGGTGGTGTCGGGCAGCACCACGACCATCGGCGGTTGCCGATAGGCCGTCAGCCCGTCGGATTCGTAGGCCCGCATCTCGGAGGCGCTGTCGATCACGCCCTCGCCGGGCACGATTGCGCGCAATGCAGCCACGATCTCAGCGCGGCGCGCCAGCACGGTCTGGTCGCTCGCGGGCATCATGATGGCCATAACATATCCTTCCGACTCGTAGCCCACGATCAAATTGTCGCGGCAAATCAACCACGTCCGCGCCTGTTTGGGTAGGCCATCCGAAAGTCGGAGCGGCCATCTTCAGCGAGTTCGCTCTGGGACAAGTAGGGCAGCATGAAACCTGTCATGGTTTCGCGGCTTGTCCAAGCCGGGCGGGCCTGCCAAAACCGGCGGGTCCGTCGTTTGCCGACCAGGCAAGACCGACCAGCCTAGACCCACCAGGGAAGAGACGAAGAGCACCCGATGACAAAACTGACTTTTGGCGCACTGATGATCCTCACCGTGACTGCCACCGCACCCGCCGCGATGGCGCAGGATGTTGCGGCCGGCAAATCGTCGTTCAACAAATGCCTGGCCTGCCACGCCATCGGCGAAGGCGCCAAGAACAAGGTCGGCCCCGAGCTCAACGGCCTCAACGGCCGCAAGTCAGGCACCGCGCCGGACTACAATTATTCGGATGCGAACAAGAATTCCGGCATCACCTGGGATGAAGCCACGTTCAAGGAATACATCAAGGACCCCAAGGCCAAGATCCCCGGCACCAAGATGGCGTTCGCGGGCATCAAGAACGAGAACGAGATCAACAATCTCTGGGCCTTCGTCGCGCAGTTCGACAAGGACGGGAAAATCAAGCAGTAAGCGCGTCAACGGCGGCCGCCCGAGCTTCGGTTCTGATTGAGTCAGAACCGAATCTCGGGCTTCTTGTTTTGACGCGTTTTCTTCACGCGAACCGGTATCCACTTCGCTCTAAAACGCTTTAATCGGCGGCCGCCTGCGCCGGGGCGATTTTCCCGATCATCGTCTCGATCTCCGTCTTCACCAGATCCGGCACAGCGTTCTGCACCATGTGGCCGAGATCGGGCAGCACGATCAGCTTGGCACCCGGCACCATCGCGGCGAAGGGACGCGCGTGGATGGCGGTCTTCACCGTCTTGTCGGGCTCGCCAGCGATGATCGTGACCGGTGCCTTGATCTCGCCATAACGCGCAGCCTGCGCCGTCACCGCTTCCTTCAGCGTCACCAGGTCGTAGGCATTGGCGATAAACTCGCGCGGGCGCAGCAATAGCGGCGTCGCGGAGTCCTGCACGAAGCCGTCCGGCATGATTTGCGGCAGGAAGACGCTGCGCGCGCCGGCCTCGGCAACGAAATACCCCATCGGCAGCGTGATGGTGTAGGCGAGCAGCGGGCCGATCACCGGCGTTGCGACGATCTCGTTGTAGCGGCCGACGCCGCCGCGCCAGGGGTGGGTCACCGGCGCCAGCATGACGAGGCCGGCGACACGGCCGGGATGATCGAGCGCGATCCGCGCGCCGAGCGCACCGCTCCAGGAATGCACGACGAAGACCGCGCGATCGATCCCGAGCTTACGAAGCGCCTCGTCAATCATCCGGGCCTGGATCTGCGGCGTCGAATCCCGCCGCCGCATCCGCGGGCTCCAGCCGTGACCGGGACGGTCGATCAAAATGACGCGATGGTCTTTGGCCAGGAGGTCGCCGAGCGGACGCCGCATCGCTTCGAGATTGGAGCTCGCGCCATGCAGCATCACGATCGGCATGCCTGAACCGCGCGGACCGATATCGACGACATGAAGCACAGCGCCGTCGACCTCGACCATCCGGCCCTGAGGCGGAAAGGCGCGTTGCACGGCGAGGACGCCGGCCTGCGTGGCCAGCGCCAGCAGCACCAGCGCGGTCACGACTGACATCACGATCATGGAGAGAATCCGGACGATCCAGGGCACCTGGCAGTTACGAGACTAGCGGGCGGCAGTTTCGCTCCGTGGAACCCGGCGCTCCACTTGAAAAGCCGGGGCTGTGGATATGTGCATAATTCGAGTATGAAAAAAGGCAGCCAAATCAATGGCATTCCCCGCAGCGCGCAAGCCTCGGACCAGCTTCATGCAGTCGTCATCGCGGCTTCCATATAATCGCCACGGTCGGTTCCGCCATCTAGGCGCGGGTGGGCGCCGATCCTCCTCGCAAACTCCAAGGGGATGCGGGAAAGGCCGGCAGGATTTGTCCTGATTTGAACCGGAGAATGTCGATGAGCTTCAGATCCAAAGACACTGCGATCGACGAGATCGTGGCGAGCTGCAACGGTGACCTGCGCGGTGCAGTGCGGGCACTGCTTCTGATCAACGAGCATCTCGAGACGGAGCTTGCAAAGGCTTACGCCGCGGCCGCCGATCACGGCCTTGTCGAGCGCGCCGGTAGCGTCCTGCACTAAGTGCAGGCTAGTTCGTTCCGTCCTCGTCCTTTTCCTCGTCGGGTGTGACCGCAGGGCAGGCGCGGATCGTCGAACGGGCAAGCTTGGCATCGGCCCTGGACGTGTAGGGACCGTCGCCGAACCAGATGTCGCCGATGATCACGGGATTGCTGGTTACGATGTTGCATTTGCCGGTGGCGCGATTGCCGACCACCCAGAACAAGCCGTCGGCGAGGCTCATCGAGCCCGACGCGAGCAGCAATACACCTGCAAAGATCAAACGCTTCATGGCCGTGCTCCTGCCATGCAGGTAGGCCTGCGCGCGCTTCAACAATACCCCTGAGAACGCCGCACGTGTGATCGTGGTTAATCCGCGCACGCCGCAATCACTCGGGAAATGATCAACTTGTCCGCTAGATGTCGCGGCCTTCGACCTTCTCGGTCAGCGCCTTGACCTGCTCGGGGATCTTCTCGAGGTGCGGATTGACGGCCAGCGCCTTGCGGTAGGCCTCGAGCGCACGTTTCTCGTCACCGACCTCCTGCATGATCATGCCGAGGCCTGCGAGCGCGCCGAAATGGCGAGGCTCCCGGATCAGCACCTCGCGGATGTCGGCAAGCGAGCGGCCGTAGTCATTCTGCATGTAGTAGAGCGTGGCGCGCCGGTTCCAGGCCTCGATGTAGTCGGGCCTGAGCTTGATGACCGAATCCAGCAGCTTGATCGCGATGTCGATCTTCTGCGCGTCGACCGCAGTCTTGGCCCGCGCCATCAGCAGCGATGCGGTGTCGCTCGGGGTCTGGATCCAGATCGCCCAGATCCGCGCCTCAACATGCTTGGCGCTGGCCTCGTCGGGCGCGGCCTTCAGCGCGCCGAACAGGAAATCGAGATTCTTGCTGCGGTCGACCTTGGGCAGCTTGGCCGGCGCCTCCGGCAGCTTCTTCTGTTCCTTGCCGGGAGGGGCAGGCAGCTCTTTCTGCGCCAGGGCTGGCGTAAGGCCAGTGGCGCCCAGCACAAGGGCCAGACACAGGGTGCGCGCGAAAGGGAAGCTCACTGCCAGGAATCTCACTGCCATGCGCAAAGTCTAAACGCGCAAAGCCGCCCTTGCAAAGCAAAGGCGGCGTCAAAGTCGTGTGAGCCGTGGTCTTGCGGGGCGCGCGTGAGGCGACCGCGAGGGCAATATCAGCCCTGGCGAGCCTTGAAGCGGCGCTGCACCTTGTTGATCACGTAGACCCGGCCCTTGCGGCGGACCAGGCGGTTGGCGCGATGGCGACCGCGCAGCGACTTCAACGAGTTACGGACCTTCATGGCAGAATCCTGAACGTTCGAAAGGCCGTGTTCGGCACTACCGTTTCGGCACGCGCGAATGTGGCAAAATGAGATCTTTCCCGCTGGCGGACCGACCGCCCGGGACGGGGCGGTTCTTAAGGCATGGGAGGACCGGATGTCAATGTTAACTGCCCGGTTCCGGACCAGCAAATTCTGGAAAACAACCCCATGCAAAGTAGAAAGCAAGTAGAAACGGCCGGATCGGCCCGATCTACGCATTTGTCGACATGGGGCTTCGCTTCGACGACGTGCCTTGCCAAATTCGTTATATCATATAATCAATTCGTCAACCCGTCGGGAGGAAACCAATGCCGAAGCTGAAGCTGCCCAACATCGACGATGTCGTCGCCATCGACATCCACACCCACGCCGAGGAGCCCTGCGGCACCCATCCCGACGACGGCTATGACGATTTCCAGGCGCAGATGGCGGACTATTTCAAGTCGCCGCACAAGCATCCGCCGACCGTGCCGGAGACCGCGGCCTACTACCGCTCCAAGAATATCGCCGCGGTGATCTTTCCGGTCGATGCCGAGCGCGAGACCGGCTTCCGCCGCTACAAAAATGAGGAGATGCTGGAGATCGCCTCCGACCATCTCGACGTCCTCATCCCCTTCGTCTCGATCGACCCGCACAAGGGCAAGCTCGGCGTGCGCGAGGCGCGCAAGCTGATCGAGGAATACGGCGTCCGCGGCTTCAAATTCCATCCGACCATGCAGGGCTTTTACGCCAACGACCGCATGGCCTATCCGCTCTACGAAGAGATCAACAATGGCGGCGCGATCGCGCTGTTCCACACCGGCCAGACCGGTGTCGGCTCGGGCATGCCCGGCGGGATGGGCATGCGGCTGAAATATTCCAACCCGATGTACATGGACGACGTCGCGGCTGACTTCCCCGACCTCAAGATCATCCTCGCCCACCCCTCCTTCCCCTGGCAGGAGGAAGCGCTGTCGGTCGCGACTCACAAGCCGAACGTCTACATTGACCTCTCGGGCTGGTCGCCAAAGTATTTCCCGCCGATCCTGGTGCGCTATATCAACTCGATCCTTCAGGACAAGATGCTGTTCGGCTCGGACTGGCCGGTGATCACGCCGGACCGCTGGCTGTCGGACTTCGCCAAGATCGAGATCCGCGACGAGATCCGGCCGAAGGTGCTGAAGGCCAACGCGCGCAGGCTGCTGGGGATCTAGCCGCGTACTCATCGCCACGGCGCATTGAGGGCTTCGACCGGTTGCCGAAGCCCTCACGCTCAGGCGCTCAAGGCCTCGCTGAGGCGGGCAAGGCGGCCCTAAAACTCCAGCTTGTCGCGTATAGCGTCGATTCCGGCCCTGGCGCAGGCTTCGTCAGCATCACCGCCGGGCGCCCCAGACACACCGACGGCTCCGACCAGCGAACCGCCCGCTTCGACAATCAATCCGCCACCTATAATGACCGTGCCGGGGAGATTGCGGATACCGGCCTGCATCATGCCAGGTTGGCTGACGGCATTCAGTTCGGTGGTGCTGGTACGGAATGTTGCTGCGGTCCACGCCTTGCCCGAGGCCGTTGAAACGGTGTGAGCACCTGCGAACCTGTCACGAAGGATCACCTGTGTCCCCCCGAAGCGATCGACGACCGCGACGGCGACCTGATACCCGCGTGATCGGCAGTCACCAAGCGATGCCCGGGCCAGATCAAGCGCCAGCTCGGGACTCAGGGATTTGTAGGTCGCGAGCGGCTCCTGCGCCATTGCCGGGTGCGCGAGCATCAACAGGACGGTGGCCGCAAGCAGGGTTCGAGCGAGCATGGTTTCTCCGACGTGAGCGGGTCGACGCCGATGTTAACCTAGTTCAGCGCACCGTATGTCAGGTCGTCGAATACGGTGACACTGTCGGCCTTGGTCCACAAGCCGATCATGCCGGCGTCCCTGATCGATTCGTCCTCGACCTCGAACATCGGCTTGCCGTCATACGTCACCTTGAATAGCTTTCCCGCGAATTCGCAACGTAGGGAATGCCATTGACCTGACGGCACCGATACCTTGACGCCATAGCCGCCCTTCCGGCCGACAATATCGAGCGCGCTGCGAACACCCTTGATCGTCTTGTAGAGCACAACATTGTCTTCAAGCGCGTTGGCCCGCACGACATAGTAATTGTCGGCATCCTTTGCGCGCCAGACAATACCGGCCGCACGATCCTCGGAGCCTGCGATCGCCTTGAACTTGACCTCGACGAACCCGTCTAGGATGCTGGTGCCGCTCCTGAGCGCCACTGGAAACGTCGCCTGACCGGATTGTTTCAGGACGTTCGGCTTGCTTGGCGCCGTAGACTCCACCTCGACCGTCCATTTGGGCTGGCCACGACCCGTCATCGTCAGAGTCCAGCCTTCGGGCGCTGCGCCGGTTGCTGCGTTGTCAAAATTTACAGTTTCTGCCATCGCGTTTCCTTCCACCAACAATAGGAACAACGCCGCCCCCAAGAGCGCTACGCTCGTTTTTTGCACGGCTCTAAGCTTCCCGCCTGTATTGATCGTACAGTGTTGCAGCGTTGTCCCATTTGATCGCTTCCATATAGATGTCGACATATTTCGCGGCCGCGGCGCCATAATCCATGTGATAGGCGTGCTCATACATGTCGAGCACCAGTACTGGGCGTCCGCCGGCCAGCGTCGTCGTGTGGTCGGCGGCCCACTGATTGACCAGCCGCTTGTCGCGCGGCGAGTAAGAAAGAATCACCCAGCCGGAGCCGCCGCCTTCGGCCTTGCCCATGGCGGAGAACTCCGCGCGCCACCGCTCCGTGCTGCCGAAATCGCGCGCGATCGCGTCGGCAAGTGGTGTGCTCGGCTTGCCGGCACCGCCGAGCCCGTCGAAATAGATTTCGTGGAGGATCATCGAGTTTGACGCGACGAGTTCCTCGCGCTTCAGGCCGTTGATGACGAAGTTCGGAGCTTTCGCGAAGTCGAGCTCGGCGAGTTGCGTTCCGATTGCGTTGAGTCGCTTTACGGCACCGACATAGTTGTTCTCGTAGTGGCTGACGAGCACCTTCTCCGAGATGCCGGCAATGGATTTCGGATCGAACGGCATCGGCTTGGGCTGGTACGTCATTGGCCTGGCTCCTGTTGGCTGATTGGCTTGCGCAAGGGCTTGCGTCCCCGCGAGTATTGCGGTCGATGCCGCGGCGGCCCCCACGCCCCTGATGAAGTCTCGGCGGTCGGTATTCGTCGTCATGGAGTCCTCCACGTCATCGTCGTCCCCGACTCGCCCCGTGTGCTCGCTAGCTCTTGGTGCTCGCCGTCTTGTCGAGTGCGCAAATAGACCGCGCGGCCCTTGTCGATACGGACATCGACGAGGGTCGGCGCGCTGGCGGCACCAATTGACGGGACAATTTCTCTGATGAGATCGAGATGAAAGAAGACATGCGGCGTCCTTGGTGACCAGGACGCGATACTTGGGCATGTCGCCTCGCGGGGAGATCGCAAATCCCCGTACCCTGAATTAAACGCCTGCCGGCGGCAGTGTCAATCTGCTGCGCGAGGTCGACGGGGTGACGATTGTTTGAAGAAGGTTCCGACCTTGTCGAGTACCGGGCCGTTTCGGTATTGTCCGTGCGCCACCGCAAAGTCCCAAAGGAGCGAGCCATGAGCATCAAGGCCGTCGTCTTCGACGCTTACGGAACGCTGTACGACATCCAGTCGGTCGCAGAGATCACCGAGGATGCGTTTCCGGGCTATGGCGAGATCATCACCCAGGTCTGGCGGATCAAGCAGCTCGAATACACCTGGTTGCGCTCGCTGATGCGGCGCTACCAGGATTTTGCGACCGTCACGCGCGACTCGCTCGCCTATACGCTGCGCCTGCTCGGGCTCGCCTACGAAGGCGAAGCGTTCGAGCGGGTGATCGAGAAATACCTGGATCTCGATCTCTACCCCGATGCAGCCGCCGCGCTTGCCGCGCTGAAGCCGCGAAAGCTCGCCATCCTCTCGAATGGCAGTCCGGACATGCTGAATGCGCTCGTGCGCAATTCCGGGCTCGACCGTCTGCTCGATGCCACCATCAGCGTGGATGCGAAGAAGGTCTTCAAGCCGTCTCCAGAGGCCTACACGCTGATCGGCGAGGTGTTCGGCACCAGGCCGGATGAGGTTCTGTTCGTCTCGTCCAACCCCTGGGACGTCGCGGGCGCGAAGTCGTTCGGGCTGAACGTGGCCTGGATCGAACGTGTGACGCCCGAGGCGATGGCGCTGGCTTGCGTCGAGAACGAACTCGTGGCACCGCTGACGATGTACAAGGCGATCCGGACCCAGATGGACGAGCTTGGGTTCGCGCCGGATCATCGTGTCCGCGCGCTCTCGGAACTGCCAACGATCGCTTAAGCATCGCCGCCCGCCCATGAGTTTGGAATGAGCTGTTTGGAATGAGCCTTCAATCCGTTCGCGCCTTCTTCGCCGAGAAAGCCCCCGACATCTCCGTCATCGAATCCCCGATCAGCTCGGCCACGGTGCCGCTGGCCGCCGAAGCCTATGGCGTCGAGCCCGGCCGGATCGCCAAGACCCTGTCGTTGCGCATCGGGGAACGCGTGATCCTGATCGTCGCCGCCGGCACCTCGCGCATGGACAACAAGAAGGTCAAGGCTGCGTTCGGCGGCAAGCCGAAGATGCTGGGGCTGGAAGAGGTCGCCGAGATCACCGGCCACGAGGTCGGCGGCGTCTGCCCGTTCGGACTGAAGTCGCCGTTGCCGATCTATTGCGATGTGTCGCTGAAGGCGTTCGACGTGGTGGTACCCGCCGCAGGCTCGACCCACAGCGCCGTGCGCATCACGCCCGAGCGGATGGCGGAGCTCACCGCGGCCGAATGGGTCGACGTCTGCGAGCACAGGCCTTAAGGCGGCTCTGGCTTGTACGCATGAATCGTGGCGCGGAGGGCGGCCTCAGGTCGGCTTTGGCACCTGGCTGACCGCATTCGTTGCACGGTTATGACGGTTTCGGGACTGGACGACCGGTCGTTGAACCGCGATGGCGCCAGATGCGATGCCTGATGCAATTGCCGGTCAGGAAGGCTAGCATACGGACCATGGCCGACGACAAGGTGAAACGACGATTGACCACCGTCCTGTGCGCTGACGTGCAGGGCTATTCTCGCCTCATGGAAGCAGACGAGACCGGAACGTTGGAGACGCTGCGCCGCTACCGCACTGCCTTTGCGGGACTGGTGGAGCGTCATGACGGCCGGATCGTGAATACCTGGGGCGATGCTGTGATCGCCGAGTTCGCCAGCGTCGTCGAGGCCGTGCAATGCGCGGTCGAAATTCAGCAGGAAATTTCCAACCAGGATTCGGACCCACCTCACGCGAACCCGATGCGGTTTCGCATCGGCATCAACCTCGGCGACGTGATGGTGGACGGGTCCGACATCTATGGCGACGGGGTCAATATCGCGTCACGGCTGCAAGAGCTCGCCGAACCCGGCGGCGTCGTGATCTCAAGCTCCGTCTACGATCAGGTGCACAACAAATTGTCCGTTGGCTTCGACTGTCTCGGCCAGCGACCAATGAAGAACGTTGCTCCCATGACCAGCTATCGCGTGGCCATGAGCGGCCAAAGCGCTGGGCGACGGAGCTTCCCGGTTGACGAAAGCCTCCCTCCCCAGGGGCGGGCAGTTGCAGATTCGGAAACTGGCGCGCGATGGATTGACAGCAGGCACGAGCCATCCACCTGGATGGGCTTCGTCGCGGATTGGCTGGCGAAGCTGCCCCGCCCGGTTGCAGTGGCCCTCACGGTTTCGGGCTTTCTGATTCTGATCAACGTTTTCACCGGCATGCACAAGATCTGGTTCCATTGGCCAGTCGCAGCATTGCTCTTCGGTGCCCTCTTGCGGACAGCCCTCCGGCAGCGACCCGAGCCGAACAGCAAGCGGGAGCGCCAAGCGAGTCGGGAGTGAGACGGTCGCTTCAGGTTATGACTTGAGCATGACCTCTTCGGAAAATCGCATCACACTTTTCCGGATCATGCGCTAGTCGTTGTCATCATCATAGGGACGTGGTGGCGCGGCGACAGGCGGCGGCGCATTGTTGTAGCGCGGCGGCGGCACAGACCGGCCGCGCGGGACCGGCTGCTGCGGCTGGGCCTGGTTGTTCGACTGGAACACCGCCCGGCACGCGCTCGAAAGCTGCGGCGTGTTCTGCTGCAGGCAGGCCACAATGCGGTTCGTATCCGGAATCTGGTCGCTGCACAGGCGCCAGACATCCGGCGTGCACGCCATCTGCTGTTCCATTGTGCCGCGATAGTCCTGGGCTGATGCCGCGCCCTGCGCGACGATGCCGCTGACTGCAAGCGCCAGACCCAGCGCAATTCGCTCTGTTCGCATGTCCCGATCCTTCTCGCTTTCCTTGATTTGTCTTCAATCAATGAGACGCGGTCAGGTTCTGAACCAACAAAAAAATGTGAAAGTGCGACGGGAACCTATTCCACCCGGCCGATCCTCTTCACCGCCGTGATCAGCCGTGCGCTGTCCGTCGCCACGAATTGCGAGAATGCCGGCGCGTCCTGATAGGCGGCCAGACTGCCCGAGGCCTCGAAGCTCCTGAGCACATCCGGGCTCGTCATCACCTGCGCCATCGCTTCGCGCAGGCGGCTCGCGACCGGCGCAGGAAGCGCACTCTGTGCAAAGAGCCCGGCCCAGATGTACATCTCGACGTCCTTGTAGCCGAGCTCCTGGAAGGTCGGAACGTCGGGGAAGCTCGAGATGCGCTGTGCGCCGCAAGTGCCGAGCACGCGCAGCTTGCCGTCGTCGACCTGCGGCTTCAGCGTGCCGGGCGCGGCTGCTATCGCCTGCACGGTGCCGCTGAGCAGCGCGGTCAGCGCCGGGCCCGCGCCGCGGAACGGCACGTGCAGCAATTTGATGCCGGCGCTGCTCGCGAACATCTCCATCGCGACATGCAGCGTCCCGTAAGGACCGGACGAACCGTAGGTGATCTGGCCCGGGCGCTTCTTCGCATCCTCGACAAAATCCTGCGCCGTCTTCCACGGCGACGAGGCCGGCACCGCGAGCAGCGTGGGATCGGCGAGGACGCGCGCGATCGGCATGAACTGCGAGACCTCGTAGGCGACGGGTCGGTCGAACAGACGGTCGGCCTCGGGGAGCACCGCGAGCGAGGACAGCGTCATCAGCAGCGTGTAGCCGTCGGGCTCTGCACGCGCCGCCGCGGCATTGCCGACCGATCCGCCGCCCCCACCGGCGCGGTTGTCGACGATGACGGGCTTGCCGAGGATCCGCTCCAGCGCCATCGCGACGGGGCGCGCCGCGAGATCGGCCTGGCCGCCGGCCGGAAACGGCACGATCATGGTGATGTTGCGCACCGGATAGGCTTGCGCGAAGGCCTTGTCAGGTAAAGCAGCCCGCAACAACGGCAATGCCGCAGCGGCGCGCAAGAGATCGCGTCGATCCATCATAGTCCCCTCGCCCCCGATTTTCTTTTGTTTCGCCAGCCTAGCGTGCCACGCGGCAAGAACAAGGCATTAACGAAGCATTGACCATGTCCGGCCCTGTCAGGAACGCATCCGTGAACCCGCTGTTGCCCTCTTGAGGGAGTGAGTGATGCGGAATCTTGCGACCATCGACGTCGCCCTGGACGAGATGCTGGTGAATCTCGCAGCGATCGTCATACGGCTTTCGAAGCCCGAATTGACGCGAACGCCGGAAGCGCGGCGTGCCCTGGCGCAATCGGTCCATCAATACGCCGCCTGCGCGGCACGCTCGACCGACCCACGCGTGCACGAATTGAAGACGCAGCTGGAAGGGACGCTGAAGCCAGCCTTGCGCATTGTCGCGATCGACGGCGTGAAGGTGTCGTGATCGGAAGTCGTAATCTGAAATGGTGGGCACGCTTCGCTTTGCCCACCCTACGATAGTTGTGCGGAGGATCGACGAGCGAGATCTCGTAGGGTGGGCAAAGGCGCGCTCTTCGCGCGCCGTGCCCACCATCATTCTCCGAACTGCCCCGCGATATGCCGCATATCCCGTCCCCAATCCACGGGGAGAGTGCCTTGGTCGACGTAGCGATGGAAGCTGCAGAGGGACCAATCGCGCGCACGCGTGACGAGGCCATGCTTCACTGGATTGAAGTGGATGTAATCGACGTGGCGCTCCAAGTCCACGTCGTCTCGAATCGCGTGCTCCCAGTAGCGGCGCTGCCAAATGCCCTTCTCGCGCTTGAGCAGCTTACTCGCGGAGCGCTCTTGCGGTTCTAACCCTCGCGAGAAGCCGCCCTTGATCAGATTCCACCGCGACGAAAAATCGACGTCGCGGTCTGGAAGCGACCAAATGGCATGGAGATGGTCGGGCAGGATACAGATTGCGACCGTCTCGAACGGACGGCACTGCTGGTCAGTCTGGTAAATTCGCCTCGGGCGATCAACATGACCCACGAGCAGAGTGCTTGAACGATCGGCGAGCACGACCGTAAAGAAGAATGTGCTGCCCTGTGCGCGCCGATATCGAGACATCTGCGATCCCATCAGGCAAAGGCGTGAGCACGCTTCGCTTTGCCCACCCTACGATAGCCGTTTGCAGGATAGACTAGCGAGATCACGTAGGGTGGGCAAAGGCGCAACGCGCCGTGCCCACCAAGGGATCTACCCCGCTTTGTTGACACCTTTCTTCGGCCGCCGCTTGCAGGTGCCCGGCAGCTTCGCCGCGAGAAAATCGCCGAGCGCCTCGACGCGTGCGGGGCGCGGGCCGCCGGGTGGGGTCACCAGATGCACGGCGCCTTCAGCCTGCTTCCAGTCTTTCAGGATCACCTCGACCTCGCCGGACGAAATCGCCTCGCCGACGATGAACTCGGGCAGCTCGGCGATGCCGAGGCCGGCGATCAGGGCCGGCATCACCGCTTCACCGTTGTTGACGCGAAGCTGTCCGCCCGGACGGACGCTGGCCTGCTCGCCTGCCGAATTGGTGTAGTTCCAGACATTGGGCGTGGAGAGATAGGCGTAGCTGAAGCATTTGTGTTCGGCGAGATGCATCGGATGCGTCGGCCGGCCATGTTTCTTGAGGTAGGACGGCGCGGCCACCGTGAAGCGCGGCATGGTGAAGAGCCGCCGTGCGATCAGCGAAGAGTCCGGCAGACGCGCGATCCGCACCGCCATGTCAAAACCCTCGCCGATCAGATCGATCGTCGCATCGCTCAGATGCAGATCGACCGAGACCTCCGGATAGGTTTCGAAGAACTCCGGCAGCAGCGGCGCCACCGCCTTGATCCCGAACGTCATGGGCACGGCGAGCCGGACCAGGCCGCGCGGCGCCACCGATTGCGCCAGCGCCTCGTTCTCGGCCGCCTCGCCGTCGACGAGCAGGCGCGTGGCGCGTTCGGCGAGCTTGTGCCCGGCATCGGTCAGCGCCAGCCGCCGCGAGGTGCGGTTGAACAGCCGGGCGCCGAGTCGTTCCTCCAGCCGCGTGACCGCCTTGGACACCGTTGCCTTGGACATCGCGAGCTCGCTCGCGGCCCCTGCAAACGACCGTAATTCCACGACTTTTGCGAAAATCGCGAGCGCCTCGAAATCGGGGAGTTTTGCCATGTGCGTCGGTCCAATTGGGGTATTCTGGGAAACAATGCGTTTCAACAGTTTCTATTTCTATACCACAGGCGGAGGCTTATCCAAGGGTCATCAGACATTCAGGAAATGGAGAAATCCAATGACCAAGAAGCTCTCAGGTAAGGTTGCCCTCGTCACCGGCGGCTCGCGCGGCATCGGCGCGGCATCGGCCCGCGCTCTCGCCGATGAAGGTGCGGATGTCGCCATCAGCTATGTCGCCTCGCCCGAAAAGGCCGAAGCGGTCGTCACCGAGCTCAAGGCCCGCGGCGTCAAGGCCCGCGCATTCAAGGCCGATCAGGCCTCGGCCAAGGACGTGACGCAGCTCGTCAACGACGTCGCGAAGGAATTCGGCCATCTCGACATCCTCGTCAACAATGCCGGCGTTGCCTCGGGCGGCGCGATCGACGATGCGAAGGCTGACACGGCCGCGCTCGAGCGGCAGGATTCCATCAACGTACACGGCGTGATCGCGGCGATCCGCGCTGCCTCGCAATTGATGGGCGAAGGCGGCCGCATCGTCACCGTCGGCTCCATGCTCGCCGACCGCGCCTCGTTCCCGGGGCTTGCCGACTACGTTGCCACCAAGGCGGCCGTCGTCGGCTACACCAAGGGCGCGGCACGCGACCTCGGCCCGCGCGGCATCACCGTGAACGTGGTGCAGCCCGGCTCGATCGACACCGACATGAACCCGAAGGACGGCGGCGAGTTCGCCGAGACGCAGCGCAAGCAGCACGCGCTGCAGCGCTTCGGCCGCCCCGAGGAAGTCGCCGCCGGCGTCGTGTTCCTCGCAAGCCCGGAAGCATCCTTCGTCACCGGCACGGTGCTCAACGTCGACGGCGGGTTCGGCGCCTGATCCAGGCGCCACCCGTTCAACCCAAAGGATCACACAAAGGAATTACGCAGATGATCGAACTCAGACCGTTCGCAAAGCTCGGCGGCGCCGATCACGGCTGGCTCAAGGCCAAGCACCATTTCTCCTTCGCGAGTCACTACGATCCAAACAACATGGGTCACGGCGCCTTGCGGGTGTGGAACGACGACGAGATCGCGCCGAACACCGGCTTTCCCGCCCATCCTCACGCCAACATGGAAATCATCACCTATGTGCGCGAGGGCGCGATCACCCATCAGGACAGCCTCGGCAACGAGGGCCGCACCGAAGCGGGCGACGTGCAGGTGATGAGCGCCGGCAACGGTGTTCGCCACTCCGAATACAATCTGGAGCCGACCAAGACCCGGATCTTCCAGATCTGGATCGAACCGACCGCGCGTGGCGGCCAGCCGACCCGGGGCTCGAAGCCGTTTCCGAAGGCGGACCGCACCGGCAAGCTCGTCACCATCGCCAGCGGCGACGAGAACGACAAGGACGCCTTGCCGATCCGCGCCGATGCGCGGGTGCTGGCGACCACACTGAAGGCCGGCGAAACGGCGGAGTATTCAGCTCAGAAGTCGCGCCACCTTTATCTCGTGCCGGCGGCAGGCGCGGTCGAAATCAACGGCGTGCGCGTCAACGCCCGCGACGGCGCCGCGATCCGCGACGAGGACAGGCTGAAGATCACGGCGCTCGAAGACTCCGAGCTCGTGCTCGTCGACGCGGCTTAACAACGCGCTTCGTCATGGCCGGGCATAGCCGTCCGAAGGACGGCGTCGTTTCCGCTCGCCTATGTCCCGGCCATCCACGCCCCACCATGGGCGCACAAGAACGTGGATGCCCGGGACATCTAGCGCGAAGACGCGCTTCGCGCTTCTGCCCGGGCATGACGTCCCCCACAAACAGTCAACATCGATCCCAACGGAGACCACCATGACCAAAGTTCTCGTCCTCTATTATTCCGCCTATGGCCACATCGAAGCGATGGCCAACGCTGTTGCCGAAGGCGCGCGCGAGGCCGGCGCCACCGTCGACATCAAGCGCGTGCCCGAGCTGGTGCCGGCCGAAGTCGCCAAGGCGTCCTATTACAAGGTCGATCAGGCAGCACCCGTCGCCAAGATTGAGGACCTCGTCAATTACGACGCAATCATCGTCGGCACCGGCACCCGTTTCGGCCGCATGGCCTCGCAGATGGCGAACTTTTTGGACCAGGCCGGTGGACTCTGGGCCAAGGGCGCTCTGCATGGCAAGGTCGGCGGCGCCTTCACCGCGAGCGCGACCCAGCATGGCGGCCAGGAGACGACGCTGTTCTCGATCATCACCAATTTGCTGCATTTCGGCATGGTCGTGGTCGGTCTGAACTATGGCTTTGCCGGCCAGATGAAGCTCGACGAGGTCACCGGCGGCGCCCCCTACGGCGCCACCACGATCACCGGCGGCGACGGCAGCCGCCAGCCCAGCGCCAACGAGCTCGCCGGCGCACGCTACCAGGGCCGCCAGATCGCGGAGACCGCCAGGAAACTTCATGGCTGAACTTCATGGCTGAGCGCAGTTAGGCTTTACGTACGAACGACTGCATGGCTGATGCGACGGGGGCGGCGTTCTCATTCGGGAGCGCCGCCCCATCTACTTGGTCGGGATATTTGACCAAAGCGATACGAATGGCTTTCGAACTCTTGTTGATCGCGCAGATGATCCGCAGGCCTGCGCAAGCACTGGCGCGGCGCTGGTATTGCCGCAGCCTGTTCCGCGCCTCGCGCGGCCGGCTGCATTGCGCCGGGTGCGCCAAATCGTAAGGCGTGAGCGATCCGTCACGCCTGCGTGAGGTCGGCGTGGGGCTTGATTGAATCCGTCGGAACGGGTGCTGCAGCCGTCGAAAGCCACCAGCCCTCACCGGCAAACCAGCACGTCTCGTCCGGAGCGCCGCCTCTGCGCAGCGACTGTACGCTCTCCCATCCTTTCGCGAACGCCTCGGCCAATCGCCGGCCGGCATCCGCGTCCTGCAGTCCCGCGCAGCCGATGAACTGGGCTCGACTCAGGAATTTCGCCGGCCAGACCGCGCCCTCGTCCGGGCGCGTGATCATCAACATGCCACCGAGCATGCCCTCCGGCGCCAGCGGAAACACCAGCCGGCCGCCGGGCCGCAGCGCATCGAGCCATTGCGTGGCCGGCTGCGCCGCGCCCGCACAGACATAGATCACATCCGCGCCCGGTAAATCGGACGCGATGCCCGAGCGATCTTCCAGCTGGACATGCCGGATGTGTTTCAGATTTTCGCGCGCGAGTGCCGCCAGGCGTTCGTCGATCTCATAGGCATGGACACGGCCCGAAGGTCCCGTGAGCTCGGCGAGAATGGCGGTGTAGTAGCCGCTGCCGGCGCCGATCTGGATCACCGTCTCGCCTTCCCGCACGCCACAGCCGCTGAGCCAAAAGGTGTGCGCGCCGGGCATCCCGATATTGAGGCCGCGCGCCGGATCCAGCGCCAGAAGCGTGTTCTGATAGAGGAAGGCAGGATCATCGTCGGGCGTCACGACATAGGGATGGCCACCGACGGAGATCGACCATGGTCCGGGTCCGGCGAAGGGTTCGCGCCTGACCGTGCGAAAGGCCTGCTCGATACGGGGATCCGTCGTCTTGGCTGCGGCGCAGATCAACTGCGCATAGAATGCGCGATATTTTGCCGAACGATCTTCCATGTCGCCTCCGGAAAGCGGAGACGACGATAGCACAACGCGCGCGTTCATCGAAGCTCGGCGCAATCGAAGGCTTTGTGACAGCCCGGTGACGTGTCGATCGCGCGGGCCACGCCTCAACCGCGTTCGGTCTTCTTCCTGATGAGGTCTTTACCGATCGGTCGCGCCGGCTCGCTCCGCAGCACGAGCGAGGTCGTCACAGCGCCGAAGCCGGCGATACGATCCACGATCGTCTCCAGATCTTCCGGCGCCGGAACCAGCACCTTGAGCACGAAGCAATCATCGCCGGTCACGCGATGGACTTCGACGATGTGCGGAATCTCGCTGAACCGTTTGAGGCAGGTCTTGATGTGCTCATGCGAGGTGCGCAGGCGGACCAGCGCCATCAGGCCGAGCCCTAGCGCGCGCGGATTGATGCGGGCGCCGTAGCCTTCGATAATCCCGGCTTCCTCGAGCCGCTTCACGCGCTCGGAGATGGCCGGCTGAGACAGCCCGACGGAACGGCCGAGCTCGGACAGCGGCACGCGCGCATTGGCCTGCAATGCCTCCAGGATCTTCAGATCCTTGGTGTCAATGCTTCCGAAGCGATCCAAGACAATTCTCCATTCCACCTTGAGATCATCGGCAGATGATCTCTTTCACCGATGACTTGCCATGTGACGCAGCACCAAGACCGGCCACACTGTACGTGCATCTCAGATATCACGGGACGATCATGCACGACATCATCACCTTGCCCGGCCTCGGCGGCTCCGCAGAAACTCATTGGCAGACACTCTGGGAGCGCAACGATACACGTTTCACGCGGTTTCAGCCGGCGAGCTGGGACCGGCCGGAGCTCGCCGATTGGGAGCAATCCCTGGAGCAGGCGGTCGGGCGCTGCGCGAAGCCGCCGGTGCTGGTCGCACACAGCCTCGCTTGCCTGCTGGTGGCGCACTGGGCCACGCGCTTCCCATCCACGATCGCGGGTGCTTTTCTGGTCGCGGTGCCCGATCCCGATGGCGCCAATTTTCCCGCGGAGGCGGCCGCGTTCAAGCCGGCGCCGGACCGTACGCTGCGCTTCCCCTCGCTCATCATCGCCAGCACCGACGATCCCTTTGGCAGGCTCGATAAGACGCAGCAGCGGGCGCGTGCCTGGATGTCCGGTCTGATCGTGCTGGGCGCCCTTGGCCACGTCAATGCGTCGAGCGGGCTCGGCGACTGGCCGCAGGGTCGCGCGCTGCTGGACGCCTTCAGTGCCGGCCTTTCGAGATGACGCGGGTACGGACGGCCTCCGTCACCGCATCTTGCGTATCGCCCGGCTGGCGAAGGCGGCGAGCCTGGGATAGCGACGCAGGTTCTGCGCGGCATGGTCGCGCCATGCATAGGGAGCGCCGCGCCAGGACAGTGCGATGCTGACATCGGTCAATGCGACCTTCGCGGCGCCGAAGCGGCGCTTGTAGTCCTGGTTGCCGATGCTGAGATCGAAACGGCGCACGCCCTCTGCATGCAGCGCCGCCATGGTACGCTCGGTGACGAGCAGCCCCGGCGAGCAGTTCGACCATGAATCGCCGGCGTGGCTGATGCGCAGAAGGAAATAGCTCGCACCAAACCTGACGCCGAACGTGGTGGCGACGACGGCCTCGTCGCAGACCAACGCCGAGATGACGGCATAGCCTTCCGCGATACCCTGGCGGGCGACCTCGCGATAGAATCGGGCATGAGCGTCGTCGTTGAGGACGAAGCGCGAGCCGAGCTTTCGCATGCGGGCCTGCTGCTGGACATCCATCACGTCCAACAGCTCGCGCGCGTGCGCGACATCCGCGGCGATCTCGAACCGCGCGCCGGCATGACGGCTGAAGACCCGCCAGCAGCGCGGCATCTGCATGCGCTTGATCGAGGCCCGGTAGGCTTCATAGTCGTCGCCCGTCAGCACGAGATTGCCGTTGAGCGAGCAGGATCCGATCGGTCCGAGCGACACCAGCGGGTTCGGCTTGCCACCGACATGGGCCGGCATCTTCTTCAGCCGCAGCAGATCGAAGCGGTCGGGCAAGGTGCGCACCGCGTCGACCAGCGCCTTGCCGATCGCATCCGTCGCCGCAGCGTCCAACGCCGCATCGAGCGCCAGGATCGGCGCGTTGTTGTCCGAGACGCCGAGGTCAGCGAATTCGACGATGCGGATGCCGCGCCTGATATGGCTGATCATCGGCACCACCGCGATGTCCTTGCCGGTCGCGGCATCGGAGATCAATGCGATCAGCGGTGCAAAGTCGTGAAACGCCTCGTACCATGCGCCGAGCCAGTAACCGTGCTGGAATGCGGTGCGATGCCCCGCGCTCAGGCGCGATGCGGCCTGCCGCCAGTCACGCACGAAATCGACAGCGATTCCCGACGTGCTGGACACAAGACCATCTGGTTGCTCGACGCTGAGAAACGTCATCCGCGGGGCATGCGATTACTGAATGTTTCCAGATAGATTATGTTTGTCGCAGACCACAAGTGACGTAACGGCTTATCGTTAAGCCAACATCACTATCGCTCCGGCTGCGACAAGCTGTCAACGCTCCGGTTCCGTCTGTTCGACGCATTGGAACCTGGCGAGGAAATGCAGGCCAGCCACTGCGAGCGCGAACATGAACCAGATCGGATTCTGCCGTTCGAGCAGGAACGTCTCGGTGGCCCCGTAATACAGGCCAAACAGCCATACGGTAAGGAACAGTTTTGCCAGCGCGCGGCTACGGTTGTGAGCCTGGGCCGACTGGAAATTGCCGAGCGGTGCGAGCACGAAGACGAGAATCACCAGCACCAGCCCCGGCAAGCCGATGGTGACCGCGAGGTCGAGATAGCTGTTGTGGCTGTGCGCCGCGGACGTCGCCCATTCGGACCCCTGAGCGGTCTGCCGCGCGGTCACGTCGTCCCAGAACGCCGCATAGCCGTGACCGATGATCGGCTTCTCGGCGACGGCCGCGAGCGCGAATTCCCAGATGGCGGAACGGCCGGTGAAGGTGGGATCGAGGGGAAGCAGCCGCGTCAGCGCCCCGAGCGCCGGGCTCAAGACGCTACCGACCGTCAGCAGGTTCATCACGATCAGCGGCACGAAGCAGATGACCCGCTTCAGCCACAGGCCTGGCGTGACATAGACCAGCGAGGCGAGCGCGTAGATCGCAAGGCACAGCACCGTCGACGTCTTGCCGCCGGTGAAGATCAGGAAGATGCCGGCCAGCGCGGCGATCGCGGGACCCATCACGAACGAGCCGACGCCGCAGAGATAAATACCGACATAGACCAGGATGGTCATCACCGGCGAAGCGATGTTCTTGTGGCCGAAGCTGCCGCGCCAGTCGCCGGCAAGCTGCGGCTCGGTGAGATCGAGCGCGGTGTGCATCGAATATTGCGGCGCGAGGAAGACGCCGAGATAGCACAGCACCAGCAGCACGAGCGCGGCGCCGCCAAGGCACAGGTTGAAAGTCCGCTGTGTCGGCGGCAGCAATGGCAACAGCACGGCGAGCGACGTCACGCTGACCGCCAGCACGAAGCGCTGGATCGAGACGCCGCGACTCTCGGAGAAGACGATGTTGATCAACAGCCAGCCGACGAGGCAAAGATGCAGCGGCGTCACCAGGCTCTTCAGCGCAGGCGCACCGGTGGCGGCGCCGAACAGCATCGCGACCGCAGCCAGCAGACCCCAGGAGATATAGGTGAGCGCCATGCGCCCGCCGACGACCGTGGTCACATCCTCGTTGCGAAGGTCAGGAAACGGATCGAGCGTGATCAGCACCAGCAGCAGCGCCGCAACCGCAACGAGGCAGCGCGCCGCCTGCGCGGCATTCAGCCCCGCGAGCCCATCGTGCAGGACGCGGCCCAGCGTTCGGGTCTCCACGTCGGTCATGTCAGCGGCGCTGCGATCCATGCTTCGATCCATGGCTCAAGGCAGGTGGTGAAGCCGGGGAAGCTTTGGGTCTAGCCCATCCTTGTTAAGCATCCGTCAACCAATAGGCCCGAGGCCTGCGTTGCCGCCTGCGGCCGCACGATGCTCCGCGCGATCTCGTAGTATTGCAGCGCCCGCTGCTCCAGCGTGAGATTGTCGAGCACGAAGCCGCGCGGATCGAACGCATCAGCGGTGCAGCCGGCCCAGAAACTGTCCCAGCCCGCCTCGAACCCCGCGATGTCGATGAACCTGGCGCCGCAGCGGTCGTCCCAATACGGCACCGACGACACCGGTGCGAACTGGACGCGGTGCGGATAATAATCCGGGTCCCGCCACGGGCCGCCAGGGTCCCAGGCGAACACCGGCACGCCGCAGGACAGAGCCTGCTGATAGGCGATGCCCTGGCTCTCGTTCTGGCACAGAAAGATCATCGCGCGCGAGCGCGCCAGCGCGGCCTGATAGTCTTCTTCCTTGTAGCTGCCGTAGCGCAATTCCGTGAACGAGCGGCCCTCCCTGAGGAGGCGGGCGCGGACCGGCTCGATCAGTTCCGGCGCATAGCGCTCGCGGTCCCAATGGACCTTGTCGTAGATCAGGACGTCGACGGTCTTTTGCGTCGGCGCCGACGGCGCCCAGAGATCCGTGTCGATTCCGATCGGCCAGGCCTCCGTGTCGGGCCAGTACGGCCGGTACATGTCGACGTACCAAGGGCCGGGCACCACGACCTTCTTCACCGGCAGCCGCTTGAACAGATCAGGATCGTCCAGCGGATGATTATGGGCGGCGACGCCGAGCAGGATCGGATTCTTCCACGCGAACTTGTCGAGCAGGAAGGTGCGGCCGATGATGCAGGCGAGTTCGTCCGGATGCTGCGCGATGTAGCCGTAGTCGTTGACGCGGTAGCGGATGCCGAGCCGGTCGAGCCCTGCGCAGAGATTGAGGAACACGCGAAGCTGCCCGCTCATGCGCGGCTCGCCGAGCAGCATCCGACGCGCCATGCGCCGCAGATGCCGGTCGCCGGGAAACCAGCGATCGTCCTTGTCCTCGTAGAAGAGGTTGAGGACGATGGCATCGGGGTCGTGTTCGAACGTCTTTGCGGGCACTAGATCCATCCGCGGCAAACAGGTCGGCATTCTCGCATGGGACCGGCTGTCGCACTCTTCCAAATCTGCGACAGGCTTAATGCCCGCGGCTTAACGCTAATCTACGAAACCAGAAACACGCAGGCCTTCGCGGCAACGATTTGGCCGTAATGCGAGTATCATTCGCGGCGGGCCAATGTCGCGATTGATCGCAATGCCAGTCGGCAGATGCGCCCTGGTTAACAGACCCTTAAAGGCGAGCCGTGGCCCTGATCACCGCCGAAGATGTTCTCGATTTGCCGGCTACCTCGCGCGTCGTTCCGGCGCCGCGTCTCCCGCTGCCGGCCGGCTCAACCACATCGGTGTCCGTCGTCATTCCCGCCAAGAACGTTGCGGCCTATATCGGCGAAACCCTCGCCAGCGCGCTGGCGCAAGGCGAGATCACCGAAGTGATCGTCGTCGATGACGGCTCGAGCGACACCACCACGGCCATCGTCCGCGCCATTCGTGACCCGCGGTTGCGCCTGATGACCAACGACTCCGCCGGCGTATCCGCCGCGCGCAATCTCGGAGCACGATATGCGAGCGGCGAATGGCTGCTCTTCCTCGATGCCGACGACCGCCTGCGCCCCGGTGCGGTCGCGGCGCTGCTGGCGGCAGCCCGCAATGCTCCGCGCGCGGTTCTCGTCTACGGCGACTACAACACGATCGACAGCGAGGGACGGCAGATCGGCCGCCGGGGCCTGCTGAAGGGACGCCGCAAGCCGTCCGGCGACGTGCTGGCGCGGCTCGCGGCCGGCAATTTCATCGTCAATGGCGGCATCGCGCTCGCACGTGCGGAGGCCTTCCGCGCCATCGGCGGCTTCGACACGTCCCTCAGATATTGCGAGGACTGGCATTGCTGGTGCCGCCTCGCCGCTATCGGCGAGTTCGAGTTCGCACCAAAGCTCCTGCTCGACTATCGCCTGCACACCGCCAACACCATGAATGCGGCCGTGCGGACGCCGAAGGACTTCTTCCCTGCGATCGCGCGGGTGTTCGACGATGGGCTGATCCTGGCAAGACTGCCCGAGGGTACGGCGGCCGGGCTGCGCCAGGCCGCCGAGGTCCATCTCGTCACCTATTCGGCGATGCAGGCGGTCCGCTTCGGCAGATATCGCGACGCCTTGGCTTATCTCGGGATGGTCGGCCGGCGCTCGCTCAAATCGCTGCCCCGCGCCGCGGTCAGGGTCGCCCTCGCCCGTTTGGGCATCTAACCCGCGTCACGACACGATTTTCGAGGCTTCATAGGGCTTCGGTGCGAAGCCGAACGCCGCGAGCATGGAGCCGAGCGCGACCAGCGCCGGATGCATGGCGACGACGGCCTTCGATGTCGCGAGCAGACGAGCGGAACGCACCAGCGACAGCGGCAGCCGTCCGAGCATCTGCGCGAACACTCGCGACCGCGCGGGCGCGCTTTGTGCGGCCTTGTACTGCACGCGATAATTGATGGCGCCAATACGCAGGCCGCGCTTGGCGATCCAGCCGAGGCTGGTGCGGCTTTGCGGCACGGTCTCGGTGATGACCGCCTCTGCCGTCCAGTGGAAGATCATGCCGGCATCGCGGCACCGCACGAAGAAATCGCAATCGCCGCCGCCGAGGAAATTGAAGCGCAGGTCGAAGGCGGGACGATCGAACCGCTCGAACGCCGCGCGCGTGATCAGGCAGTTGCCACAGCCATAGATCAGCGGCACCGCGCCGCTGTAATCATAGGCGGGGCGGAAGGCGGGATGACGTGCCAGCCAGGGCTTGCTGTCGTCGTCGAAGACCGGCAGCACCGGCCCGCCGACCACGTCGGCGCCGGTCGCCTCCGCGGTGCGAACCATCAGCTCGAGCCAGTCGGGCGAAGCGATCTCGTCGTCGTCGATCATCAGGAAGCGGGTCGCGGCGGGAAACAGTGCCTGGGCCGTCTCGAAGGCGGCGTTGATCGCCTGGCAATTGCCCTGCCGCTTCTCGACCAGGCAAACGCCCTGGAGCCGGCCGTCGGCCAGATACTCCGCGGCAACCGGCGCGCTTTCGCGCCCCGCCGCGTCGTTCTCGACCATGACCACCGCGAAGGAGCGCGGAGTGCGCTGGCTCGCGAGCGAATCCAGCGTCAGCCGCAGATGGTGCGGGCGGCGGAAGCAGGGAATGCAGACGACGATGCCGACCGACAGGTCGATGACGCGGGAGCTCGCCGCGATCTCCCGGTTGGGATCGCGAACGGCATCCAAGATCCGGCTGGCGGAAAGGTCTGTCGGGATCAGCGTCATGGCATCCTAAATGTCCGATATGTATTGAAAAAGCCCTGCGTCAATCGCGCAGTAATCGGCGCTGTCCTGCGACGGCACATCGCCGCGGGACATATCAGCCCCAAAATGAACGGCGGGCCCGAGGCTCGCGACGGCGCAACGCCGCCGATCTCCCGCCCTCCATACGCTTAACTGCTTTTGCGCGTTTCTCCTGCAAATCCCTGCATATGTGATAGTGCAATTCGCAGTCCATCACGCGGACAACAGCCCAACATGGACAATGCAGTAGTTAACGCCTGCCCGCATTAACCCGGCCGTAAGCACCGCGACCGGTGAAGCGGCGCGGCACCGGATTTGCTCTTCGGGCATGCGAGATTTTTCCTGTAAATTTGAGTCGAACAAGCGCGGTCAGAAAAAATGAACAAGCCAGCCTCGATCGATTTCGCGACAGCCACGGCGATCCAAATCCCAACGGCCACGGCACGCACCCAGGCGCTGCACGATCTGGTCCCCGGCGAAGCCCGCGACAGCCTGCTCGCCGTCCACGACGTGCTCCGCCGCGAGCTGCCGCAGGGCCAGCTCGCCACCTACGAAGCCGGCGGCGGCTCGTGCAGTGTTCTGCCACCGGAGCTGCTCAACCGCAGCAAGGTCACCGTCGTCGACATCGACGAGGACCAGGTCCGCAACAACACTTACGCGGACGAGGCGATCCTCGGCGACGTGCAGACTTACAGCTTTGGACGCGAAACCTTCGATCTGGTGATCTGCTACAACGTGATCGAGCATCTGCCCCATGTCGATGCCGCGCTCCTGAATTTCCGCGACGCGCTCAAGCCCGGTGGAATGATCCTGATCGGTGCACCCAATCCGCGCTCGCTGTCGGGCGTCGTCACCAAATACTCGCCGCACTGGTTTCACGTCTGGTTCTACCGGAATATCCGCGGTATCAAGGATGCCGGCCTGCCCGGCGAGCCGCCGTTCCCGACCTTCTTCCATCCGCTGGTGACGCTGCCGCGGCTCGAAGCATTCGCCGCGGCCAACGGCCTCGAGATGATCTACCGCCGCGAGGTCGAGAGTCCGCGCTATCCCGAGATGCGCCGGCGGAAGCCGCTGTTCGCCGCTCTGGTCGATGCCGCCGCCGCCGTGATGAACGCCGTGCTGCCGGGCGGGATCGACGTTCGCCGCGGTGATTACCACGTCATCCTGCGGAAGCGCTGACAATCATGACACGCGCGCGGTCCATCGCAGGACGAGCGAAGCCTTGCGGCCTCGCTGCGCGCGGTAACGAACCGTTAATCCCTTTGGGACCTCAGCGTCATCGCGACGCGTCGAAGAGTGGCACGCGCTTAAACGCTTTGTTTGCCATTTCGGTGAATAGTCCCTCAATGAGTATGGTTAATTTTCCCTGTTGCGTTGATTGGGCACCTATATCCCGGGTGCGTGGCGTAAAGCGAAGAGTAACCCCTCAGCCCGCGGTCGTTGGAATGAAAGCTGGGGACTATGCTTGACTACAACCAGCCGATAGATCGGGCCGGACCGGAGGCCCCGCAGCAGAGGCCTCAGACCGGTTTCAACGTGCTGGAGCTCGTCAATCTGCTCTGGCGGCGGAAGATCGCGATTGCCGCAGCCGCGCTCCTCGGCGCGACGCTTGCCGTCACCGCGGGCAAGAGCGTGACGCCCCGCTACACCGCCACCGCCCAGCTCTATGTCGACCCGCGCGAGCTTCAGCTCGTCGATCGCGAGCTCACGCCGCGTGCCCAGGACGTCTCCGGCATGGCCATGGTGGTGGAGAGCCAGGCGCGCCTGATTACCTCGAACAGCGTGCTGCTCCAGGTAATCCAGCAAGCCAATCTGGACAAGGATCCCGAATTCGGCGGCGGCGGTGACGCCAGGAGCCTGATGTCGTCGCTGCTCGGCCTGATCGGCCTTCAGCCCCGCGCGCCCTCCGCCGCGGAGACGAAGGAAGTGCAGCTCGCGGCGCTCGACGCGCTGAACAGGCACATCACGGTCCGCAAGACCGAGAAGAGCTTCATCGTCGACATCGAGGTCTGGTCGACCGATCCGGCGAAGGCGGCGATGCTCGCCAACACGCTGACAAATGCCTACCTCGCTGAATCCCGCAACTCGCAGGCCTCGGCCGCGCGACGCGCCACCAACGATCTCTCCGGCCGCCTCAAGGAGCTGCGCGAGCGGCTGCGCAGCGCCGAGACCGCGCTCGCCACCTACAAGGCCCAGAACAATTTCGTCGGCACCCAGGACGCGCTGATCAGCGACCAGCAGCTCTCCGCCAGCAACCAGCGGCTTTCCGCGGCCCGCGCGGCGACGATGGACGCACAGGCGCGGCTCGACCAGATCGAGGCGAGCCGGCGCACCGCTGCCGATGCCGGCGCGAATTCGGAAGCGCTGCAATCGCCGACCATCGCGAACCTGCGCGCGCAATATGCCGACGCCCGCAAGAAATATGCGGAGCAGGCCGGCGAGCTCGGCCCGCGGCATCCGGCGCTGCGCCAGACCGAGAAGCAGGTCGAGGATCTCAAGCGCACCATCAACGAAGAGATCGATCGCTTTGCGCAGTCCGCCAAGAACGATCTGACGCGCGCCCGCGACTTTGAAGCATCGCTCAACCGGGCGCTGGAAGCGCAGAAGCGGCAGAGCGTCCAGCTCAGCCAGGCCGCCGTGCGCCTGCGCGAGCTCGAACGCGAGGCGGACGCCAGCCGCGACGTCTATCAGTCCTTCCTCAAGCGCTCGCGCGAGACCGAGGAGCAGGAGACCCTGAACACCTCGGCGGCCCGCGTCATCGGCGAAGCCACCGTGCCGCAGCGGCGCTCGTTCCCGCCGGCGATGAGCATGTTCGCCATGATCGGCTTCATCTTCGGTGCGCTCGCTGCTGCAAGCTGGTTCGTCGCGGCCGAGCTGCTGTCCGCCGGTGCGACCGCGCCGGCAGCGCCCACACCGGCCCGTCGTGAGCGCACGCCGGCACCGCGGGCTCCGCGAGCGCCGGAGGTTTCGCGGACACCGGAAGCAGCCCAGCCGCAGCCGGCTCCGCGAGCTCCGGAAATTGCGCAATCTCTACCGGAGCTCGCCGCGCCATCGCTGCAGCCGGAGATGGACGAAAATACGCTGATCGGAAAGCCGCTGATCGCGCGCCTCCAGGAGGCCGACGTCATTCACACGCTCGGCGCCATCCTCGCCACCGGCGGCGGTGTCGATCTGACCCGGCTTGGCTGGCCGACGCTGCGCCCCGGGTTTCCGCTGACGACGCTGCTCAACGCCTGGCGCGACATGCGCACTGCTGTGGCCCGGCGTGCCGGCGGCAAGGCCATGCCGGTCATCGCGCTCGTCGGCGCGGGCGAGACCACCGGGCGCAGCGTGACCGCGCTGAATTTCGCGCTCGCGGCCGCGCGCGACGGCGCCCGCGTGCTGATGATCGATGCCGACCATCAGGCACACTCGCTCTCGAACAAGGTGAGCCGCCCCGGCAAGAGCGAGCCGAGCCGGCTCGGCTGGCTCTCGATCGGCAGCAAGGCCTCGCGCGAGATCAAGACGGTCAACGGCATCTCGGTGCTGCCGGCCGCCGACGGCGATGCGGGCAAGGCGACTGAGGCCATGCGCAAGGCCATCGAGCAGGCGCGCGCCGCCGGCGGCTACGATCTCGTGATCCTCGACGGCCCCGTGACGCCGCTTGGTGCGGCCAGCCGCAAGCTGCTCGACGACACCGACGCGCTGGTGGCGGTGCTGCCGACCAGCCTCGACATCAACGACGGCCTGGAAGAAATCCTGAACACGCTCGGTCGCGCCGAGCGCAGGCTCGTCGGCGTCGTGCTCGACGAGCTCACCCCCGCAACTCAAGCGCGCCAGCGAGGCAGACAATATGCTTGAGCGCCGCGTCAATCTGGACGGCCGGGCCGCAACCGCCGACGTGCCGCGGATCACTATCGGCGGCCTTCGCATGGCCGCGCTCGACCTGGAAGCAACTGCCGATTTCATGATCGAGGCGACCGATCCCGACAATCGCATCGGCCGTCCGCTGCACCTGACCTCGGCCAATGGCGAGGTGCTGGCGCGCTGCTCGACCGAACCGGAGACCGAACGCCTGTTCCGCGGCGCCGACCTCATCAACGCCGATGGCCAGCCGCTGGTCGCGGCGTCAAAGCTGCAATCCTGGTTTCCGCTGCCGGAGCGCGTCGCCACCACCGATTTGTTCCACGTGGTCGCGCGCAAGGCCGAAGCCGTCGGCCGCACTTTCTACATGTTCGGTGCCAGCGAGGAAGAGAACGCCGCGGCGGTCGCGAATGTCCAGCAGCTGTATCCAAACCTCAAGATCGTCGGGTACAGCCACGGCTATCTGCGCGGCGACGCCCTGCGCGCGAAAGTCGAGGAGATCAACGCACTCGCCCCGGATTACCTCTGGGTCGCGCTCGGCGTGCCCAACGAGCAGGCATTCGTCGAGCAATACACGCCGCTGCTGACCAATGTTGGCGTTATCAAGACGTCCGGCGGCTTGTTCAACTTTTTATCGGGCAGCCGATCCCGCGCGCCGCAATGGATGCAGAAGATCGGACTCGAATGGGCCTGGCGCACATGGCTCGAGCCGCGCCGCCTGCTCTGGCGCTATTTGACCACCAACCCTCGCGCGCTCTATCTTCTCTTCAGCCGCAAACGGCCTTCCAATCGCTGAGAGAAGAGTAGAAGACGACATGACCGACCGACCGACCGTCCTCGTCACAGGGGGCGCGGGCTATATTGGCTCGCATGCCTGCCGCGCCCTGTCTGCCGCCGGCTATCAGCCCGTCGTTTATGACAATCTCTCGACAGGTCATCGCAGCTTCGTCGCGGGTCCGCTGGTGACGGGCGACCTGCTCGACGGCGCCGCGCTGGCGCGCGCCTTCGCCGACCACAAGGTCACGGCGGTGATGCATTTCGCAGCGGCAAGCCTCGTCGGCGAGTCCATGACCGACCCGCAGAAATACTACATCAACAACGTCCAGGGCACGCTGTCGCTGCTGCAGGCGATGCGCAACGCAGGCTGCCAGCGCATCGTGTTCTCCTCGACCGGCGCCGTCTACGGCAACGCCGATTCCAAGGAGCTGCCGGAGGACTTCCCCTGCGCACCGATCAATCCCTACGGCGCGTCGAAATGGATGATCGAGCGCATGCTCGCCGATTATCGCGCAGCCTACGGCTTCGGCGCGTTCTGCCTGCGCTATTTCAACGCCAGCGGCGCCGACCCGGCCGGCGGCATCGGCGAGTTGCGTGACAACGAAACGCATCTCATTCCGCGCGCCATGATGGCGCTGCAGGGCCATGTCGACTTCGCCGTGTTCGGCGACGATTACGACACGCCCGACGGCACCGCGATCCGCGACTACATCCACGTCACCGACCTCGCTGCGGCGCATGTCGCAGCACTGAAGCTCCTGGAAACGGGACATGCCGGCGGCAGCTTCAATCTGGGCACCGGCTCCGGCTTTTCGGTCCGTGAGATCCTGAACGCCATCAGGCAGGAGACCGGGCGCGAGGTGCCGCACACCATGAAGCCGCGTCGCGCCGGCGATCCCACTTATCTGGTCGCCGATGCCTCCGCCGCGCGAAAAGTGCTGAACTTCGTGCCGCGCCATTCCGACCTGCCGACGGTGATCCGGACTGCCTGGGCCTGGCACCAGACAGCGCATCCGCTCAGGACGCGCTAGACACCCGTATTACGGCTTGCCGGTCGGGCCCCCGAGCGGCTAAAGAGATGATCACAGCCGGCGGCGGCGCATGTCCCGACCGCCGCATGTTGCTCTTATGGCCGCCAATGGAAGCGGCATGTGAGGCTCCGCCAATAGCGCGAGCCTGTTCTTCACAGCGAAGGCCACGATCGAGTCCGGGCATCGGCCTGCTTTCAGGCGCGGCCCAGGGAGCACGGAGCGAATGCATCAGGCCGCAAGCCTGCAATTCGAGCGCGTGATGGACGAGCTCGTCCTATGGCACGCCGTGCCGGAGGACGAACGCTCGCCCGCACCGGCCTGGTGGTGGGGACCGGCGATGGCGGTGGTCGACGCGCACGAGCCGATGCGACAGGTGTGGTGTTGTGAGCTGGGCCTCGGCGACGGCTCAAGCTTTGCCGAAGGTGCGCATGCCCTCCTTGAGCTGTTCGCCGAGCAAACCTCGCAGCCCTGGCCGGATGATTTTCCGCGCAAAGCGGACATCAAGCAAGACAACGTCCGCGAGTTGCACCCGCAGCCGTCAGATGACAGCGCGTTTCAGCCGTAACGCCGCGGCTTCGGTCGCAGCGAGGTCCGGCTCCGGCTGGAGCGGCGGCGCGACAGGCAGCTCGATCGGCCGCAGCAGCTCGGCCATCTGCCGCGCCGGCACCGGCTTGGAGATGAGGAAGCCCTGCATCTCGTCGCAGCCATGGGCGCGCAGGAACGCCTCCTGCTCCGCGTTCTCGACGCCTTCGGCGACCACGGTCATGCCGAGCGCCTTGCCCATGCTGATGATCGCCTGCGCGATCGCCTGGTCCTCCGAATCCTGCGGCAGGTCGCGCACGAAGGAGCGGTCGATCTTGATGGTGTCGATCGGAAAATGCTTCATCAGCGACATCGACGAATAGCCGGTGCCGAAATCGTCGATGGCGAGGCGGATGCCGCGGCTCTGGATGGCGTCGAGCACCTTCAGCGCGCGACCGACATTGCGCATCATCATGCTCTCGGTGACCTCGAGCTGGAGCAGCACCGGCGACATGCCGGAGGCCGCCAGCGCCTCGTCGACGTCCTGCAACAGATGTTCGTCGACAAACTGCCGCGGCGACAGGTTGACCGCCATCGACACCGGCAACAGGCCACGACGCTGCCAGGCCATGGCCTGCGCGCAGGCCTCTTTCACCACCCAGCGGCCGATCGGCACGATCAGCCCGGTCTCTTCCGCAAGCGGAATGAATTGGGCCGGCGAGATGCTGCCGAGATCCGGGTGCGTCCAGCGCAGCAGCGCTTCCACGCCGGTGATCTGGCCGGTCTCCATGTCCACCTTGGGCTGGTAGTTCAGCGAGAACTGCTCGCGCTCCAGCGCCCGGCGCAGCGCGCTCTCGAGCGACAGCCGCTCGATCGACTGCGTCTTCACCTCCTTGGAGAAGAAGCGATAGCCGTTCTTGCCGTCTTCCTTGGCGAGATACATCGCCATGTCGGCGTTCTTGGTCAGCGTCTGAACGTCGGAGCCGTTGGCTGGATACATCGCGATGCCGATCGAGGCCGTGGTGTGGCACTCGTGGCCGGCCAGCTCCATGGGCTCGGCGAGCGCCACGAGCAGCCCGGTCGCGATGCGCTGGACGTCGTCGATCTCACCGCACTGGTCGAGGATCACCACGAACTCGTCGCCGCCGAGGCGCGCGACCACGTCGGTTTCCCGCAGCGCACCGCGCAGCCGGCTCCCCACTTCGAGCAGGAGCAGATCGCCGGCCTCATGGCCAAGCGAATCGTTGATGACCTTGAAGCGGTCGAGATCGATGAACAACACCGCGAAACGGTGATCGTGGCGCTGAGCTTCGTCGATCGCCTCCCGCAACAGCCCGTTGAAGGTCTCGCGGTTCGGCAGGTCGGTCAGGCTGTCATGCGAGGCGAGGTATTCGATCCGCTCGTCGGCCTCGTTCTTCTCGTCGGCGCGATCGAAATTCTCCATCGCGAAGGAGACGTTGTCGGCGAGGCGCTGCAACAGTTCGACGAACTCGGCCGTGAAGGTCTCCTGCTCGGTCGACATGTAGATCATGACGCCGACGGGCTGATCGTGCGTGATCAGCGGGAACGCCGCGCCGGAGCGCGCGCCGTCGCCTTGCAGGACGGCGTGGAAGGCGCTCACACGGCTGTCGTTGACATAGTCGTTGCTGACACAGGGCTGCCGGGTGCGGAACGCGGTTCCGCTCATGCCGCGCCCCTCGGGCCGGTCAGCGTCGATGGAGAGACGAACGTTCCTCGTGGTCTCGGCGGACGGCCCTGCGGCCGCGACGATCGCGAGCTGGTCGCTGTCGGCCTTGGCGAGCGCAATGGTCGTCGAGGTGAACTTGCCGCCGGTGGACGCGGCCTGACACACCAGCTCGAACAGCTCGGTGCGCGACTTGGCCCGCACGATCGCTTCATTGGTGGCGCTCAGCGCGGCGAACATGCGCGTCAGGCGCTCCTTCTGCGCCTCGGCCCGTGACCGCTCCTCGGCCCGGGCGAAATTGTCGAGCGCAAAAGAGACGTTCTCCGCGAGGCGCCCCAGCAACTGGATGAGGTCAGGCGTGAAGGTGCCTTCGTCCGGCGAAAGGAACAGAAGGACGCCGACGGCATCGGTGCCGTTCTTCAGCAGCGGGAAGCAGCCGCCCGATTTCGTCCCCTGATCTCGCGCGATTCGACGCCAATGCGTCGCACGAACGTCCGTGAGGAGCTCGTTTGCGACGCAAGGGGCCTTGGTGCGAAATGCGGTGCCGGCGAGCCCGCGTCCTTCGGGCTCATCGGCGGACGTCGCGAAACGCCAGTTCTCGACGTGACCGCGGCACTCGCCCTTGGTGACGGCGATGTCGAGATAGCGCCCCGTCGGATCGACCAAGGCGATGGTGGCAGATGAGAACGTTCCGCCGAGCACGGCGGCCTCGCACACGGCTTCGAACAACTCGGCGCGGGATTTCACGCGCATGATCGCTTCGTTGGTCGCGCTCAGCGCCTCCAACATGCCCCGAAGACGGTTGCGCTGCATCTCGGCCTTCGCCTTCTCGTCGGCGCGGTCGAAGTTCTCGAGCGCGAAGGCGACATTGGCCTGGAGCCGTTGCAGCAGCTCGACGAATTCGGGCGTGAACGTGCCGCGTTCCGGCGAGTTGAAGAGGAAGACGCCTTCGACGCTGTCGCCATTGAACAGCGGCAGCGCCGCGGAGGAGCCGATGCCGTTCCGACGAGCGTTGGCCGCCCAGGGCGCGATCCGGTCGTCGGACTGCACATCATTGCTGATGCAAGGCTGGCGCGTGCGGAAAGCGGTTCCCGTCAGCCCTCGGCCTTCAGGCACCTGGTCGGACGTGGAGAATTTGAAATTTCGGACCATATCCGCGTTCGGCCCGTAGCAAGCAACGACGCGAAGCAGCTCGGCATCGTGATCGACGAGCGCGATGTTGGCCGAGGTGAACTTGGCGCCTTTCGCCGTCGCTTCGCAAACGAGGTCGAAGAGCTCGCCCCGCGAGCGTGCGCGCAGGATCGCCTCATTGGTCGCGCTCAGCGCCGCGTACATGCGCGCCAGGCGGTCTTCCTCCTCGGCGATCCGCGCCTTCTCGGCCTCACGGTCGAAATTGTCGATCGCGAAGCAGACGTTCTCGGCGATGCGCAGCATGAGTGCGACGACCCCCTCGTCCTTCGCCCAGGACTTGCTGAGGAAGGACAGGATGACGCCGATGCTCTCGCCGTTCCGGATCAGGGGGGCCGCGATGCAGGCGGCAACACCCGTGTTGAGATTGGCCTGCTCCCACGGCGTTCCCCTGGTGCGACGCGCGAGATCGCGTTCGACATGGGGCTTCTGGGTTCGAAACACCTCGCCGGAAATGCCGCGACCATAGGGATTCTCGGGGTCGACGGAGTAGTGGGTCCGGGCCACGATCTCCAGATTCTCGCCGGTGCCGGCGACAGGCTTCAGCCAATGCGAGTCCGGCTCCTTCAGCAGAACGAAGGTCGCCAGCGACTTGCCGCCGTGCACCGAGGCGTCGCACACGAGCTGATACAATTCCCCCTCGGTCTTCGCACGCAGGATGGCTTCGTTGGTCGCGCTGAGCGCGCCAAACATGCGGTTCAGCCGCCGCGTCGCGAGCTCGCTGGTCTGGCGCGCGGTCTCGCGCGCGAAATTGTCCAGCGCATAGGAGATGTTGGCCGACATCCGCTCGAACAGCGACACCATCTGCTCGTTCAGTGAGCCGGCTTCCCTGCGGGTCACATACAGCACGCCGACGCTCTTGCCGCTGCAGAGCAGCGGCAGCGCAGCCGCCGCGCCGATGTGGGCCTTGGCTGCGCCCTCGCGCCACGCCAGCGAGCGAGGATCATTCAGGTAATCGTTGCTGATGCTCAGCTTCTGATTGCGAAAGGCTTCGCCGCCGACACCCGCTCCCTCGGGCGTGCCGGAGTCAGTCGTGATCTCGAGCGAGCGCAGCCGCGCAACGTCATCGCCGCAACCGGCCGCAAAGCACAACCGTCGGCCATCCGGCCCGACCAGGAAAACCGCAACGGCCAAAAAGTCTCCGCTCGAAAACCCGGCGTCGCAGACCTTCTGGTACAGCTCGTCCGGCGATTTCGCATAAAGGATCGCTTCGTTGATGGCGCTCAACGCTGCAAAGGTGCGCGCGAGGGTCGTCTGCACGGTCTCAGCTCCCGGGCATTTCTGCCTAATTCTCCCGGGTGCTTTATGAACGGCGACGGCCTAAATGGTCGTTATTGCGCGCTGCAAACCCTCGATCAAAGTGAACGAGCTGCGAACGGCCGGCGCCAAACTGTCGGGAATGCCGCCGCACGGGAGGATTATTCGGCCAAAGGCGCGCGCTCGTCACGAATTTGCAGCCCTGTATTGGTTTACGGGAGATTGATATCGCTCCCACGCTTTGAGACGATGGCTCCCAACAAGCAGCCCGTTAAGGGCACAATGCCGAGGGAACGCCATGCCCGTCGTCAAGACCGACCGCCTCACGCTCATCAGCGCCGCGCTGCTCCGCGCCGCCGGAGCTTCCGACGAAGAGGCCGATGCGGTGGCCACAGGCTGCGTCAACGCCAACCTCGCCGGTCACGATTCCCACGGTGTGATCGCGGTTCCGACCTACATCGACCGCATCAAGGCCGGCCACATCGTGCCCGGCGCCAAATGGACCATCGTCCAGGAATCGCCGACCACGACCGTGATCGACGGCCAGTGGGGGTTCGGCTTCCACGTCAACGCCAAGGCGATGGCGCTGACGATCGAGAAGGCGAAGACGGCGAACGTTGCCGCCTGCACCGTGTTCCGGCAAAGCCATGTCGGCCGCCTCGCCGCCTATCCTCTGATGGCGATGCGCGAAGACATGATCGGGATTGCGACGGCGGATTCCGGCCGCTCGCCGAAGCACGTGGCGCCGTTCGGGGGCAAGGAGGCGCGGCTCGGCACCAACCCGATCTCGATCGCGGTGCCGTCCGATCTCGACGCGCCGTTCTATCTGGACATGGCAACCTCGGCGGTTGCGGCCGGCAAGATCCAGCTCGCGGTCGCCCGCGGCGAGGAGATTCCGACGGGCTGGATCATCGATGCCGAGGGACGGCACACCACCGACCCCACGCAATATCGCAAGGGCGGCGCGCTGCTGCCGCTCGGCGGCACCGAGGGCTACAAGGGCAGCGGCCTCGCCGCGATGGTCGAGGTGCTGTGCGGCCTGCTGACCGGTCTCGGCTTCGGCGTCGAACCGACCGGACGTCACAATGACGGATGCTTCATGGCGGTGTTCAACGTCGCCGCGTTCCGTCCGCTGAAGGAATTCAAGCGCGAGGTCGCCGAATTCGCGCACTATCTGAAATCGACGCCGCCCTCCGAAGGCAGCAAGGGCGTGTACTATCCCGGCGAGATCGAGGGGTTGCGCGAGCAGCAACGCCTGCGCGACGGCATCGAGATCGAGGATGCGACCTGGGAAAAGCTGCGCGCGCTGGCGCGCGAGTACCGGCTCGACACCGTCCTTGATCTGGCCTGACGGAATTTGGGAGAAGAGCATGACGCGGCAGATGGTACTGGTCGGCTTCCTCCAGGCGCAGAACTGCTCGAATTTGCCGAGCTCGTGGCGGCATCCGGACTCGCGCGACGATTCGATGTCGGCGGACTATTATCAGGAGATCGCCAAGATCCTCGAAGCCGGCAAGTTCCACATGGCGTTCTTCGACGATCGGCTGGCGATGCCCGACCGTTACGGCAACGATCATGCCCATACCGTCGAATACGGCATCCGCTGCGTGAAGATGGATCCGCTGATCGTGCTGACCACGATGGGCATGGTCACCGACAAGCTCGGCCTCGGCGCCACTTGCTCGACCACCTACTACGAGCCGTTCGACGTTGCGCGCCGCTTCGCAACCCTCGATTTGATGTCCGGCGGACGCGCGGGCTGGAACGTCGTGACCTCGCTCAATGACGGCGAGGCCCTCAACATGGGCCGCGACTCCCATCCCGAACATGATTCGCGCTACGACCGCGCCGACGAATTCATGGAGGTCGTGCTCGGGCATTGGGACACCTGGGAAGACGGCGCGCTCATCATGGACAAGAAGAGCGGCCGCTTTGCCGATCCGGCCAAGGTGAAGCGGCTCGATCACAAGGGCGCGGCCTTCAAGTCCCGCGGACCCTTCACCGTGCCGCGCTCGGACCAGGGCCATCCCGTCATCATCCAGGCCGGCGCATCCGGCCGCGGCCAGCGCTTTGCCGGCCATTGGGGCGAGGTGATCTTCACGGCTGCGCGCAATCTCGCCGGTGCCAAGGAAGGTTATGCCGCCGTCCGAAACGAGGCAGCCAAGGCTGGCCGCGATCCCGATCAGATGCGCCTTTGCAATTTGACGACGCCGGTCTGCGCCGCGACCAAGGCCGAGGCTGAGGACAAGATGGCGCTGATCAACAAGCTGCCGCTCGAGATCGACGCGCTGTCGCTGCTGGCTGAAGCGCTCAATTACGATTTCGCCTCCAAGGACCTCGACGAGCCGTTGACGACGGACGATCTGAAGAGCATGCAGGGTATTCTGGGCCTCCGCGACGGCGTGCTGAAGAATTCCGGCAAGAGCAATCCGAGCGCGCGCGACTTCGTCACCTTCTCGGGCCGCGGCCAGGTCCACGACGCCATGGTCGGCGGTCCCAAGGAGATCGCGGACAGACTGGAAGAGATGTTCGTCGAGCGTGGCTGCGACGGCTTTGTCATCGCCGCGACCTATGTGCCCGGCTCCTATGCGGACTTCGTGCAACACGTCGTGCCGGAGCTGCAACGGCGCGGCTTGTTCCAGAAGGAGTATCGGGGCAAGACACTCCGCGAAAATCTCGGGCTGAAGCGGCCCACGGCCGGCGCCCGGAAGGTGCAGCCGCGCGATGCCGCGGAATAACAACGAGGACAGAGCATGCGCTGGCTGAAATTCACTGCCTCGGACAAGACCTCCTGGGGAATTGTCGAGGGCGACCAGGTGATCGCGGTCGACGGCGATCCCTTTGGCGAATGGCAGCGCACCTCGCGCACGCATCCGCTGGCGCAGGTTCGGATCGAGCTGCCGCTGATCCCGCGCACCTTCTATTGCGTCGGCTTGAACTATCTGAAGCACCTGAAGGAAGCCGCCGACAAGCGCGGCGAGGTGCCGGCCGTCCCTGATAGACCCGAGATCGGCTACCGCGCCCAGAACGCGCTGATCGCGCATGACGAGGACGTCGTGATCCCGTCCTTTGCGACGGACAAGATCCACTATGAAGGCGAGCTCGTCGTCGTGATCGGCAAGAAGGTGAAGCATCTCACCAAGCAAAATGCGATGGATTGCGTGTTCGGCTACACCATCGGCAACGACGTCAGCGAACGCAGCTGGCAGAAGGCCGATCGCAGCCTGTGGCGCTCGAAGAACGCCGACACGTTCAAGCCGATGGGCCCGTGGATCGAAACCGAGGCCAATCTGGCGAAAATGGAAACCGTCGTCCGGGTCAACGGCAAGGAGACCAACCGCTTCTACACCAACGACATGATCTTCGGCGTGGTGCCGTTCCTGGTCGAGCTGACGAAGTACTTCACGCTGTGGCCCGGCGACGTGATCTGGATGGGCACGGACGGCGCCTCGCCTGACATCGGGCACGGCGACGTGGTGGAGATCGACATCACCGGCGTGGGGACATTGCGGAACAGGTTTGTGCGGGAGCAGCGGTAGTCCTCATCCTGAGGAGCCGTAGGGTGGGCAAAGCGAAGCGTGCCCACCGCATTCGTAATGGAGGCGAGATGGCGGGCACGGCGCAAGCGCGCCTTTGCCCACCCTACGGCACCACGGCACTTCCCACGCAATCAAAACGGCAGCGCCACACTCGTCTTGATCTCCTTCAGCACCACGTTGCTGCGGACGTAGCGGATGCCGGGAATGCGGAACATGAACTCGTCGAGGAATCTGTTGTAGGCCGCCATGTCCTGCACGACGACGCGCAAATGATAGTCGGCGTCGCCCGTGGTCGCGAAACACTCCAGCACTTCGCGCCGCGTGGTCACCCGCGCGACGAACTCGTCGACGAATTTGGCATCGTGCCGCTCCAGCGAGACATGCAGGATGGCCGACATCGCAAAGCCCGCCTGCTCGCGCGCGATCAGCGCGGCATAGCCCTGGATGACGCCGGCCTCCTCCAGCGCACGCACCCGGCGCCAGCACGCCGAGGTGGACATGCCGACCTCGTCGGCGAGCTGCTGGTTGGTGGCGCGGCCGTCCGTCTGGAGATGGGCGAGAATCCGCGCGTCCTGCTCTTCAATCATGGAAGCCCCCGATTCGGTAACTTCTACCGAATTATGCCATGCTCCGCAAAATTTTACCGAATTATCGATCAAGACAGGGTGAATAGGCAAGACCTACCAGCCTCCCCGGCATACCCTCCCGTCATCCGGCAGGATGCCGCACGAGGTCCGCCATGGACGCCGTTCCATCACTCGACAGCTACGAGCTCTCAGACCGCTACGATCGCGAAGAGGGCCGTGTCTTCCTCACTGGCACGCAGGCCATCGTCCGCATTGCGCTCGATCAGGCGCGGCGCGACCGCGCCGCCGGGCTGAACACCGCCGGCTTCATCTCCGGCTATCGTGGCTCGCCGCTCGGCGGCGTCGATCTCGAGCTCTGGCGCATCCAGGAGCGGCTCAAGCGGGATCGCATCGAATTTCTCCCCGCGGTGAACGAGGACCTCGCGGCAACCGCGGTGCTCGGCTCGCAGCAGGTCGAGACGCAGGCAGATCGCGAAGTCGATGGCGTGTTCGGGCTCTGGTACGGCAAGGGCCCAGGCGTCGATCGCTCCGGCGACGCCCTCAAGCACGGCAACGCCTACGGCTCTTCCCCGCATGGCGGCGTGCTGGTCGTCGCCGGCGACGACCATGGCTGCGTCTCCTCCTCGATGCCGCACCAGTCCGATGTCGCCTTCATGAGCTGGTTCATGCCGACGCTGCACCCCGCAAGCGTCAGCGAATATCTCGAGTTCGGCGAATACGGCTACGCGCTGAGCCGCTTCTCCGGCATGTGGGTCGGCTTCAAGGCGATCTCGGAAATCGTGGAGTCAGGTGCATCCGTCGCGCTGCACCCGCCGCGCGCCTTCCAGACGCCTGACTTCACGCCGCCGCCGGGCGGACTGCACTATCGCTGGCCCGACCTGCCGGGCCCCCAGATCGAGGAGCGGCTGGAGGCGAAGAAGCACGCGGTTTACGCCTTTGCAAAAGCCAATCCGATCGATCGCCACATCTACGATATTCCCAATGCCACTTACGGCATCGTCACGACGGGCAAGGCGCATCTCGACCTGATGGAGGCCCTGCGGTTGATGGGCCTCGATGAAGCGGCCTGCCGCGACATCGGCATCGACGTCTACAAGGTCGGCATGGTCTGGCCGCTGGCGCTGCATGACGCGATGGACTTCGTGAAGGGCAAGCGCGAGATCCTCGTCGTCGAGGAAAAGCGCGGCATCATCGAGAGCCAGTTCAAGGAATATTTTTACGACTATCCAGGCTCAAAGCCCGAGCGCATGGTCGGCAAGCACGACGAGCGAGGGGCGCGGCTGATCTCCTGGATCGGCGAATTGTCGCCGCGTGCGCTTGCTGGCGTGCTCGCACGCCGGCTCGACCCGATGTTCCCAGGCCTCAATCTCGCCGCGCGCGCGGCCGCCTTGATGCCCGAGGCCGCGCGCACGATCAACGTCAGCGGTGCGACGCGCACGCCGTATTTCTGCTCCGGATGTCCGCACAACACGTCGACGAAGGTGCCGGAAGGCTCCAAGGCGCTGGCCGGCATCGGCTGCCATTTCATGGCGAGCTGGATGGACCGCGAGACCTCCTCGCTGATCCAGATGGGCGGCGAAGGCGTCAACTGGGCGGCGTCGTCACGCTTCACCGGCCACAAGCACGTGTTCCAGAATCTCGGCGAAGGCACCTACTACCACTCCGGCTCGATGGCGATCCGGCAGGCGATCGCCGCCAGGGCCAACATCACCTACAAGATCCTGTTCAACGATGCCGTGGCGATGACCGGCGGCCAGCCGGTCGACGGTTCCATCAGCGTGCATGCCATCGCCCACAGCGTTCGCGCCGAAGGCGTGGGACGCATCGCGCTGGTGTCGGACGATCCCGCGCAATTCTTGCCGGCAGACCTGCCGATCGGTGTGACGATCCATCCGCGCGAGGAGATGGACGCCGTGCAGCGCGAGCTGCGAGACATTTCCGGCGTCTCCGTCCTGATTTATCAGCAGACCTGCGCCACCGAGAAGCGTCGCCGGCGCAAACGCGGACAGATGGCCGACCCAAAGCGCTTTGCCTATATCAACGATCTCGTTTGCGAAGGCTGCGGCGACTGCTCGGTCGAATCCAACTGCCTCAGCGTCGAGCCAAGGGAGACGCCGTTCGGTCGCAAGCGCCAGATCAACCTCTCGTCCTGCAACAAGGATTTTTCCTGCCTCAACGGCTTCTGCCCGAGCTTTGTCACCGTCGAAGGCGCGACGCGCCGGAAGAAGAGTGCGAGCGAGATCGACGTAGTCGGTCGCGCGGCTACGCTTCCCCTGCCCGCTCCCGCCACGCTCGATCGTCCCTACGATTTGCTCGTGACCGGCGTCGGCGGCACCGGCGTGATCACGGTCGGCGCGCTGATCGGCATGGCCGCGCATCTCGAGCGGCGTGGCGTCTCCGTGCTGGATTTCACCGGCTTTGCACAGAAATTTGGTCCCGTGCTGAGCTTCATCCGCCTTGCATCAAGTCCGGACGAGCTGCATCAGGTCCGCATCGACCAGGGCGCGGCCGACGCGCTGATCGGCTGCGACCTCGTCGTCAGTTCCTCACCTAAGGCGTCCGGCACCTATCGCCGCGGCATGCGCGCCGCGGTCAACACCGCGGAGATGCCGACCGGCGACGTCGTCCGCTTCCGCGACGCCGATCTCGCCTCGCCTGCCCGCCTGCGCGCGATCCGACAAGTCATTGGCAACGACAATCTCGACACCATCAACGCCAACGCGCTCGCCGAGCGGCTGCTCGGCGATGCAGTCTATGCCAACATCATCATGCTCGGTTTCGCCTGGCAACGCGGGCTTATTCCTGTCGCGCTGCCGGCGCTGCTGCGCGCGATCGAGCTCAACGGCGTCGCGGTCGAACGCAACAAGCAGGCCTTTGCCTGGGGCCGAATCGCCGCGGCCGATCCGGAGTTTTTGCCGGGGAGTGACGAAGCGCCCGAAGCCGAGACGCTCGATCAGATCATCGATCGCCGCGCCGATTTCCTCGCCGCCTATCAAGACGCCGCCTATGCGACGCGCTATCGGGCGACCGTCGCGAGGGTCCGCCAGGCCGAAGCCGCTCTGAGCAGTGAGGTGCTGACCGACGCGGTCGCGCGCGCCCTGTTCAAGCTGATGGCCTACAAGGACGAATACGAGGTGGCGCGTCTGCACATGCAGAGCGGTTTCCTCGGCGAGCTGAAGCGCGAGTTCGAGGACGGTTTTCGCGTCCAATATCACCTCGCGCCGCCGTTCCTGCCGTCAAAACCCGACGCACGCGGCCGTCCGCGCAAGCGCGCTTTCGGCCAGTGGATCCAGATGCCGCTCGCCATGCTGGCGCGGTTGAAGGGATTGCGCGGAACGCCGTTCGATCCGTTCGGCTACACGAATGAGCGGCGCACTGAACGGGGATTGATCGCCTGGTATGAAGGCCTGATCGAACGCATGCTCGGCCAGCTCGACGCAGCGCATCTACCCGACCTCGTTGCCGTCGCAAAGGCGCCGATGGATATCCGCGGCTACGGACCCGTGAAGGACACCGCGATCGCCAAGGTGAAGCCCGAGGTCGAGCGGCTGCTCACGAATTTGACGACGTCGGTAACGCAAAAGATGCACGCCCACGGTTGACGCGGCACCAGTGAGGCCTCAGCCTCCGGACTTTAGGCGGCCCCCTGTTGGCGCCCCTGCAATCGGATGACGCATCATGGATTTGGACCAGTTGACCCTGAGGCAGGCCGTCGCCGACCTGCGCGCCGGGAAAGTCACGAGTACCGCACTCACGACGGAAGCACTGAGCCGCGCCAAAGCCCATGCCGAGCTCAATGCCTTCGTCACCCTGGACGAAGCGGGCGCCCTGAAAGCCGCTGCCGCATTCGACGCGACGGGCGACAGGACAAAGCCGCTCGGCGGCGTGCCCATCGTGATCAAGGACAACATCGAGGTCGCGGGACTGCCCTGTAGCGCCGGCACACCGGCACTGAAGGACTACGTTCCGAAGGCCGACGCGCCCGTAGTCGCGAAGCTGCGGGCTGCAGGCGTCGTCATCATCGGCAAGACCAGCATGCACGAGCTCGCCTTCGGCATCTCCGGCTACAACACCGCGTTCAAGACCGGCGCGGAGTTCGGCGTGCGCAATGCCTATGACCGCACGCTGATCGCCGGCGGCTCCTCGTCTGGGACGGGCGCCGCGCTCGGCGCGCGGATCGTCGCGGGCGGGCTCGGAACCGACACCGGCGGATCGGTCCGTGTCCCCGCCGCGCTGAACGGATGCGCCGCGTTACGCCCGACGGTCGGGCGCTATCCGCAAGAGGGTATCGCGCCGATCTCGCACACCCGCGACACCGCGGGGCCCATGGCCGCGACGATGGCGGATGTCGCGCTGCTCGATCGCGTGATCGCAGGCGGCGACGCGATTGCGCCGGCTGATCTGAAGCAGGTACGGATCGGCATCACGAGATCGATGCTGACCAATCTCGACGCCGATACGGACGCCGCGTTCCACGCGGCGATCGCAAAAGCGAAGGCGCAGGGCGTCATGGTCGTCGAGATCGAGATGCCTGAGCTCGCCGAGCTCAATGGCCAGGTCAGCTTTCCCGTCGCGCTGTATGAGGCCTATGACGACATGGTCGCCTATCTCAAGCACACCGGGACCGGCCTCAGCATCGAGGCGCTGGCTGAGAAGATCTCCAGCGCCGACGTGAAAGGCATCTATGACGGCATGGTGATCCCGCGCAAACTGCCCGGCCCCGACAACGCGCTGTTCGACGCGAGGCCGATCTATGACGCCGCGATCAAGACCGCGCGCCCGGCGCTTCAGGCGCTCTACAGCAATACGTTTGCCGCCAACAAGCTCGACGCCGTCGCCTTCCCGACCACGCCGCGCGTTGCAATTGCCTCCAACCCGGAGTCCAGCAGCCTCGAGAATTTCGGCCTGATCATCCAGAACACCGATCCCGGCAGCAATGCCGGCATTCCCGGCGTCCAGATTCCGATCGCGCTTGGCGCGACAAGCAAATTGCCGATCGGGCTTGAGTTGGATGGTCCTGCGGGAAGCGATCGCCGCTTGCTCGCGATCGGCGTGGCGCTCGACAGCGTGTTCGGACGACTGCCCGCACCGCGTTGACGCTCTCGTAGGGTGGGCAAAGCGAAGCGTGCCCACCACCTTTCGCTATCATTGATGGGTGGCGGGCACGGCGCTTCGCGCCTTTGCCCACCCTACGGCTCTGCCGCTTGACGCGAACATATATCTATCTCCTCACCCTGAGGAGCTAGCGAAGCAAGCGTCTCGAAGGGCGAGGCCACTGGCCTTCATCCTTCGAGACGCGCGTTCCGCGCTCTCAGGATGAGGAACGACGACGTCTCACGCATACGGATTGATCAGCTTCTGCTGCTCGGCGCTGTGCTGGACGAGCATGTCGATGAAGGTCCTGACCTTCGCCGACAGATGATGCCGATGCGGATAGACCGCGTTCATCGACATCTCGACCGGCCGGTACTCCGGCAGGAGGCGCACCAGCCGGCCCGCATCGAGGTCATCACCCACCAGAAAGCCGGCCGCAAGACTGATGCCGGCGCCCTGCAACGCTGCCTCGCGCAGGGCTTCGCCGCTGTTGGTGACGAGATTGCCGGAGACGCGCACCGAGGCCGGCGTGCCCTTGCGATCGAAGAAGCGCCACTCGTCGAAGGGATAGTTGATGTGGCGCACGCAATTGTGCCCGGCGAGTTCCTCGAGCGTCTGCACGCGCCCATGCGCCTCGATATAGCCGTGCGAGCAGCACAGCACGTGCCGCCAGGTCGCCAGGCTCCGCACGATCAGGCTGGAGTCCGGCGGCGCGACCATGCGCAGCGCGAGGTCAAAGCCCTCCTCGATCAGATCGACATTGGTCTCGCCCATGCGCAGATCGACCTTCACCTCCGGATAGGTCGCGAGGAATTCGGCCATTACGGGCGCGACGAACGGCACCATGTGGGTGGCGGTGTGAATGCGCAGCGTGCCGCGCGGCGTCGATTGCAGCGCGCCGGCGATGTCATCGGCCTGTTCGAGATCGGCGAGGATCTGCGTCGAGCGGTCGTAATAGGCCTTGCCGATTTCGGTGAGGCTGACTTTTCGCGTGGTGCGGTTGAGCAGCCGAACCCCGAGCCGGTCCTCCAGCGCCTGGACGTGGTTGCTCACCATGGTCGTGGACATGTTGAGCCGGCGGGCGGCGGCGGAGAAGCCGCCATTTTCGACCACCCGGACGAAGGCGGTGAGACTGGTGAAGCGGTCCATCGATCTGGCTCCGGATTATCCGCTATGGCTGGATAATGCTTCCATTTCTTCCGGGATTATCACAAGCGGGAAGACAGCGCATCTTGCCGACATCAACGGCGCACCGTTCGGATCGGGGCGGTTGGGAATTCCGAGGATGCCATGTCGAACGCTTCTTATGCTACTGAAACCAATCAGAAAATCAGCTTTCGTCCATCCTGGCAGGCGATCAAGCGGGCGGCCATCGGCTTGGCACTGGCCCTCGGAATCGCCGCGGCCGGCGACTTCGGCTACAACTACCTGAGCACCGGCCGTTACCTCGAATCCACCGACGACGCCTATGTGAAGGCGGATTCCACCATCATCGCCCCCAAGGTTTCCGGCTACATCGCGAAGGTGCTGGTTGGCGACAACGAGAAGGTCCGGGCCGGCCAGCTCCTCGCCAAGATCGACGACCGCGACTTCAAAGCCGCGCTCGGCCAGGCCCGCGCCGACGTCGCCGCCGGCGAAGCCTCGGTGCGCAACATCGACGCCCAGCTCGAGCTGCAGCAGCCGATCATCGAGCAGAGCACGGCCGACGTGGCCGCGGCCGACGCCAATCTGAAATTCGCCCAGGAGGAACGCGCCCGATACGACGACCTGATGAAGTCGGGCTCCGGCACGATCCAGCGTGCGCAACAGACCGATGCGGCGCTGCGCGCCAGCAACGCCCAATTGCAGCACGCCAAGTCGGGCCTGGTGGCCGCACAGCGCAAGGTCGATGTGCTCACCACCCAGCGCGCCCAGGCCACGGCGCAGCTCGACCGCGCCCGCGCGGTCGCACAGCAGGCAGAGCTGAACCTGTCCTACACCGAGATTACCGCACCGGTGGACGGCACGGTCGGCGCACGCTCATTACGCGTCGGCCAGTATGTGCAGGCCGGCACGCAATTGATGGCGGTGGTGCCGCTCGATGCGGTCTATGTCGTCGCGAACTTCAAGGAGACGCAGCTCACGCATGTGCGTGCGGGCCAGCCGGTCGAGCTGCAGGTCGACAGTTTTCGCAATCGCACGCTGCGCGGTCACGTCGACAGCCTTTCGCCGGCCAGCGGACTTGAATTCGCGCTGCTGCCACCCGATAACGCCACCGGAAATTTCACCAAGATCGTGCAACGCGTGCCGGTGAAGATCATGCTCGACGACCACAGCCTGACCGGCCTGCTCAGGCCCGGCATGTCGGCGGTGCCGACCATCGACACCAAGGCGACTGTGCTGGCCGAGCGCGAGACGGCCAAGCGCCTCGCCGACAACACACCCCGCCCGAACGGCGGCTGAGGCGAGGAAGACCGGCAGGATTATCAAGTCCTGCCGGACGATCCTTCCCACGCTTCCTCGATTATCGAAACCAACCGCCTAATGCATCCTGTCTCCATGACCGAGACGAGGCTTCCATGAGCACGCTCCAACCGACCGCCGACGCCGCCTCCGCTGCCAGCATTCCCGCCCCTGCTGCGCCCGCGACGCCGGCCGTTTCCGCAAAGACCTGGATCGCGGTGATCGGCGCGACTCTCGGCGCCTTCATGGCGGTGCTGAACATCCAGATCGTCAACGCTTCGCTCGCCGACATCCAGGGCGCGATCGGCGCCGGCATCGACGATGGCGGCTGGATCTCGACCTCCTATCTGATCGCCGAGATCGTGGTAATCCCGCTCTCCGGCTGGCTTGCGCAGGTGTTCTCGATCCGCATCTATCTGCTCACCAATGCGGTCCTGTTCCTGCTGCTGTCGGCGGCCTGCGCGCTGGCGCAGGACCTGCCGCAAATGATCGTGCTGCGCGCGGTGCAGGGCTTCACCGGCGGCGTGCTGATCCCGATGGCGTTCACGCTCATCATCACGCTGTTGCCTCGGGCGAAGCAGCCCGTCGGCCTTGCGCTGTTCGCGCTGTCGGCGACGTTCGCACCGGCGATCGGCCCGACCATCGGCGGCTATCTCACCGAGAATTTCGGCTGGCAGTACATCTTCTACGTCAACCTCGTGCCCGGCGCGATCATGGTCGGCATGCTCTGGTACGCGCTCGACGCCAAGCCCATGAAGCTTGCGCTGCTGCGCGAGGGCGATTGGGCCGGCATCATCACCATGGCGATCGGACTGTCGGCGCTTCAGACCGTGCTGGAGGAAGGTAACAAGGACGACTGGTTCGGCTCGCCTTTCATCGTCAAGCTGTCGGTCATCGCGGCCACCGCGCTGACCGCCTTCCTGATCATCGAGCTCACTGCGAAGAAGCCGCTGCTCAATTTGCGCCTGCTGGTGCGCCGCAATTTCGGTTTCGGCATGCTCGCGAACTTCCTGCTCGGTGTCGCGCTCTACGGCTCGGTGTTCATCCTGCCGCAATATCTGGCGCGCATCCAGGGCTACAATGCCGAGCAGATCGGCATGGTGCTGGCCTGGACCGGACTGCCGCAACTCGTGCTGATCCCGCTGGTGCCGCGCCTGATGCAGAAGTTCGACGCGCGGATCATCATCGGCGTCGGCTTCGTCCTGTTCGCGGCCTCGAACTTCCTGAACATTTATATGACCAACGATTACGCTGCCGACCAGCTGTTGTGGCCCAATGTCGTCCGTGCGATCGGCCAAGCGCTCGTGATGGCCCCGTTGTCGGCTGTGGCGACCGCCGGCATCGAAGCGGAGAATGCGGGCTCGGCCTCGGGCCTGTTCAACATGATGCGTAATCTCGGCGGCGCCGTCGGCATCGCCCTGCTCCAGACCCTGCTGACCAAGCGCGAGCAATATCACTCCAACGTGCTGATGCAGTCGGTCTCGGTGTTCGAGCAGGCGACGCGGACGCGGCTGGAGCAGCTCACCCAGTATTTCATCAATCACGGCGTGCTCGACCGCGCCGACGCCGCGCATCGCGCCTATGTCGCGATCGGCCACACCGTGCAGAAGCAGGCTTACATCTTCGCCTTCAGCGACACCTTCTATCTGCTCGGCATGGCACTGATCGTGGCCCTGATCGCCRTATTCTTCCTGAAGAAACCCGGCCAGACCTCGGCCGGTGGAGCTCACTGAGATCAACCCAAGAGACTAACTCAAGCAAAGGAGAACGACTATGAAGCCCCGCATGAACTTCTACCAGGCCGCCCCCGACACGATGAAGGCGCTGATGGCGCTGGAGGAGCAGATCCAGTCCACGGGCCTCGAGAAATCGCTGATCGAGCTCGTCAAGATCCGGGCGTCGCAGATCAACGGCTGCGCCTTCTGCATCAACATGCACACCGAGGACGCCCGCAAGCGCGGCGAGACCGAACAGCGCATCTATCTGCTCAACGCCTGGCGCGAATCCCCGCTCTATACCGATCGCGAGCGGGCCGCGCTGGCCTGGACGGAATCAGTGACGCTGATCTCCGAGACCCACGCGCCGGACGACGTCTACGAGCAGGTCCGCGCGCAATTCTCCGATGCGGAGACGGTGAACCTGACGATGCTGATCGGGGCGATCAATGCCTGGAACCGAATCGCGATCGCGTTCCGCGCGGTGCATCCGGTGAAGGTGAAGGCGTCGGTGGCGTAGGACGGCGCTTCCTCTCGGGCAAATCTCGTAGGTTGGGCAAAGGCGCACTTGCGCCGTGCCCACGTCTTCTGACGCCTTCGCTGAAGGAATGGTGGGCACGCTTCGCCTTGCCCACCCTACGATAGCGGAGTTTGCGGCCTAAACCGCCGTCGCCTTGGCGAACTCGATATAGATCTCCCGCAGCCGCGTGGCCATCGGACCGGGCTTGCCATCGGCGACCTTCTTGCCGTCGATCGCAACCACCGGCTGGACGAACAGCGACGCCGAGGTGGCGAAGGCTTCCTTGGCGGCGAGCGCCTCGGCGACCGTGAAGGAACGTTCCTCGACGCGAAGCTGACGCTCTTCGGCGAGCGCCACCACGGCCTTGCGGGTGCAGCCCGGCAGGATCGCGTTGGAGTTCTTGCGGGTCACGATGACGTCGTCCTTGGTCAGGATGAACGCCGAGGACGAACCGCCCTCGGTGACGTAGCCGTCTTCCAGCATCCAGGCCTCGCCGGCGCCGGCTTCGGCCGCGGCCTGCTTCGCCAGAACCTGCGCGAGCAGTGCCACGCTCTTGATGTCGCGCCGTTCCCAGCGGATGTCGGGCACGGTGATCACGTTGATGCCGGTCTTGGCCGAGGCGGCGTTGATGATGTCCTTCTCGGAGGTGAACATCACCAGGCTCGACTTGACGTCGCCCTTGGGAAAGGCGAAGTCGCGGCCCTTGTCGGCGCCGCGCGTGACCTGGAGATAGACGAGGCCGTTCTCGACCTTGTTGCGCGCGATCAGCTCCTTCTGGAGCTCGGTGATGCGCTCGACCGTCTCCGGCAGCTTCAGCTTGATCTCGCCGACCGAGCGCTCCAGCCGCGTCAGGTGCGAAGCGTTGTCGACCAGCTTGCCGTCGAGCACGGCCGAGACCTCGTAGATGCCGTCGGCGAACAGGAAGCCGCGATCGAGGACCGAGATTCTGGCGTCCGAGAGCGGGACGAATGAGCCGTTGACGTAGGCGATCGAGTCCAAGGCAGGTCTCCTGGGGAGGGAAAGGGGGATTTGCCTGCCCGTATACGGGATTTGTTGGGGTCACGAAACCCTCAACCCGTCATTCCGGGGCGGCGCGAAGCGACGAGCTTTGATGCGCAATTGCGCATCAGAGAATCCATAACCCCGGCCGGTGGTTATGGATTCCGGGCCCGCGCCAAGAGGCGCGTCCCGGAACGACAGCAGAGGTTAATGCGACAGAATCTTCGACAGAAACTTCTGCGCGCGGTCGCTGCGCGGCTTGCCGAAGAAGTCCTCCTTCGCCGCGTCCTCGACGATCTCGCCGCGGTCCATGAAGATGACGCGGTTAGCGACCTTGCGGGCAAAACCCATCTCGTGGGTGACGACCATCATGGTCATGCCTTCGCGGGCGAGATCGACCATGACGTCGAGCACCTCGCTCACCATCTCGGGGTCGAGCGCCGAGGTCGGCTCATCGAACAGCATGACGATCGGGTCCATGGCAAGCGCGCGGGCGATCGCGACGCGCTGCTGCTGGCCGCCGGAGAGCTGCGCCGGAAATTTCTGCGCCTGCTCCTTCAAGCCGACGCGGTCCAGGAGCTGCATACCCTTTGCCACAGCCGTGTCGGACGACCGTCCTAGCACCTTCTGCTGCGCGAGGCAGAGGTTGTCGATGATCTTCAGATGCGGGAACAGCTCGAAGTGCTGGAACACCATGCCGACGCGCGAACGCAGTTTCGGCAAATTGGTCTTGGGGTCATTGACCTTGGTGCCGTCGACGCTGATGTCGCCCTCCTGGAACGGCTCCAGCGCATTGACGCATTTGATCAGCGTCGACTTGCCCGAGCCCGAGGGGCCGCAGACCACGACGACCTCGCCCTTGGTCACGCTGGTGGTGCAGTCGGTCAGCACCTGGAAGGTCGGGGTGTACCATTTGTTGACGTGGCTGATTTCGATCATGACCGATGCGCTCTATCGAATGATGGCGATGCGCGACTGGAGGCGGCGAACGCCGAAAGACGCGATGCAGGAAATGGTGAAGTAGACGACGGCGGCAAACAGATACATCTCGACCAGACGGCCATCGCGCTGCGCGACCTTGCTGGCCGCGCCGAGGAAGTCCGGGATCGACAGCACATAGACCAGCGAGGTGTCCTGGAACAGCACGATGGTCTGCGTCAGCAACACCGGCAGCATGTTGCGGAACGCCTGCGGCAGCACGACGTAGCGCATGGTCTGCGCGTAAGTCAGGCCGAGCGCGTTGGCGGCGGCCGGCTGGCCGCGCGAGATCGACTGGATCCCGGCGCGCATGATCTCGGAGAAGTACGCCGCCTCGAACATGATGAAGGTGATGAGCGAGGATGCGAACGCGCCGACGCTGATCGGACGCGAGGCGCCGGTCACCCACTGCCCGATATAGGGCACCAGGAAATAGAACCAGAAGATCACCAGCACCAGCGGCAGCGAGCGCATGAAGTCGACATAGACACCCGCGATGCGCCCGAGTGTCTTGTAGCCGGACAGCCGCATCAGGGCGATCGCCGTGCCGAAGATCAGGCCGCCGAGGGCGGCGAGCGCCGTCAGCGTCACCGTGAAGGTCATGCCCTCGTAGAACAGATAGGGCAGCGAGCGGCGGATGACCTCGAAATCGAGATTGCTGAACATGGTGCTATTTCCCCGTGATGTAGCCGGGGATCGCGACCCAGCGCTCGAGGAAGCGCATCGCGGTCACGACAATGGCGTTGACAAGGAGATAGAGCAAGGTCGCGGCCGTGAAAGCCTCGAACACCTGGAACGAGAATTCCTGCATCGAGCGCGCCTGACCAGTCAACTCGATCAGGCCGATCGTGATGGCGACAGCCGTGTTCTTGATGGTGTTGAGGAACTCGGAGGTCAGCGGCGGCAGGATGATGCGGAACGCCATCGGCAGCAGCACGTAGCGATAGCCTTGCACGGTGGTCAGCCCGAGCGCGGTCGCCGCCATTTTTTGGCCGCGCGGCAGCGAGCCGATACCGGCCTGCAATTGTATCGCGACGCGGGCCGACATGAAGAAGCCGATGCCGATCGCGGCCGTCCAGAACGGCGCGTTCGGCAGCTGCTTCAGCCAGAGGCCGGCGGCCTTCGGCAGCAATTCCGGCAGCACGAAGAACCACAGGAACAGCTGCACCAGCAGCGGCATGTTGCGGAAGAACTCGACCCAGCAGAAGCCGAACCAGTAGGCGCCCTTGGACGGCAGCGTGCGCATGACGCCGACGAGCGAGCCGAAGATCAGCGCGATGATCCAGGCGAGCGCCGCCGTCTTGAGGGTCAACACCAGTCCCGACAGCAGCATATCGAGATAGGTGCCGGTCCCCATCGGGTTCGGCTCGAAGAAGATTCCCCAGTTCCAGTGGTAGTTCACGTGTCCCCCGCGCGAACGCGCCAATCATGGAAGTCGCAGGCGCCTATGCAAATGTCCGGCCACCCTGGTGTCAAGAGTGGCCGGACATGATCCCGATCCGGAGACCGAGGTTATATCTTACTTGTAGTCGTCCGGGTTCGGCGAGTCCGAAGGTTTCGCGAACTCGTTCTTCAGCTCGGCCGAGATCGGGGTGTTGAGGTTGAGGCCCTTCGGCGGGATCTTGGCCGTGAACCACTTATCGTAGATTTTCAGGCCCTCGCCGGAGGTGTAGAGCGCAGCGGTTGCTGCATCGACCACCTTCTTGAACGGCGCGTCGTCCTTGCGCAACATGATGCCGTAGGGCTCAGGCTTGGAGAACGCGTCCTTGGAGATGACATAGTCGTCCGGCGTCTTCGAGCCGGCAACGAGGCTCGCGAGCAGAACGTCGTCCATCACGAAGGCGACCGCGCGGTCGGTCTCGACCATCAGGAAGGCCTCGGCATGGTCTTTGGCCGGGATGATATTGGCACCCAGGCTCTTCGCGACATTGGCCTCGGTGAGCTGCTTGATGTTGGTGGTGCCGGCGGTGGAGACCACCGTCTTGCCCTTGAGATCGTCGATCGACTTCAGGCCGCTCGACTTCTTGAAGACGTAGCGGCTGGCAGTCAGATAGTGCGTGTTGGTGAAGGCCACCTGCTTCTGGCGGTCGGCATTGTTGGTGGTCGACCCGCATTCGAGGTCGATCGTGCCGTTGGCCATCAGCGGAATACGGGTCGCCGAAGTCACCGGATTGAGCTTGACCTCGAGCTTGTCGAGCTTGAGCTCCTTCTTCACGGCGTCGACGATCTTGTAGCAGATGTCCATCGCGAACCCGACGGGCTTCTGGTTGTCGTCGAGATAGGAGAACGGGATCGAGGAATCGCGGAAGCCGAGCGTGATGGCGCCGGTGTCCTTGATGTTCTTCAGCGTGCCGGTCAGCTCCTGGGCCCCGGCCTGGCTGACGGCGAAGGTCGCGGCGAGCGCGAGGCCGATGCTACGGAAATGTCTCACTTTTTTATTCCCCTTTCAGGATGATGCGGCCCGGATGCAAGCACAGATTGGGCCGGATTAGAATGTGACTTTCGGCTGGATTGCAGCTCAGGTTAATGGCTCAGCTTAATGGCTTGGGCAATTCCCCGAGATCCCAGAACAGCCCGGCCATCACCGTCAAGGCCTCTTCGGTCAATGGCAGCAGGATGTGCTCATTGGGCGCATGCTGGGAGCAGCCGGGATAGGAGTGCGGGACCCAGATCGTCGGCAGGCCCAGGATCTCGGAAAACACGTCGTTGGGCAGCGAGCCGCCGAAATTCGGCAAAACGGCCGGCGCCTTGCCGGTGGTCTCTTTCACCGAATCCGCCGCCCACGTGATCCAGGGGCTGTCGAAATCGGTGCGCGACGCCGCAAAGCTCTGGGCGGCCCGCACCTCGACCATCGGAAAGCCCTTTTGCACCAGATGCGCGCGGACCGCATCGATCAGGCCGTCGACCTTGGTCCCGACCACGAAACGCAGTTGCAGCACGGCATTGGCGTGGCCGGGGATGGCATTCGCGGGCTTCTCGATATTACCGGACGACATCGCCAGCACTTCGAGCGTGTTCCAGGCATAGAGCCGCTCGGCGGCCGACAGCCCTTCCTCGCCCCAGTTCTCCGCGAGCGCCGGCTCGTCCGCGGTCGGCACCACCTGCACGTCGGCAAGATAGCTGCGGATCTGGTTGGTGAGCCGCGGCGGCTTCAGCGCGTCGAGCTGAAGCCGGCCATGGCCGTCGACCAGCGTCGAGATCGCGTTGACGAGAATGGTCGCGGGGTTGGCGAGCACGCCGCCCCAATTGCCGGAATGATGGCCGCCGTCGCGCAGATTGACGTCGAGATGAATGCGGATGCCGCCGCGGCAGCCCAGGAACAAGGTCGGCCGGTCGGCCGACAGGCGCGGTCCGTCGGAGGCCACGAACAAATCGGCCTTGAGCGCATCGCGATTGAGGTCGCAGACCTTGCCGAGGTCGGGCGAGCCGATCTCCTCGCCCATTTCGATGATGAATTTTGCGTTGAAGCCGAGCTTGCCGCCGCGGGCCTCGCGCACCGCGCGGAGTGCCGCCATGTTGATGCTGTGCTGGCCCTTGTTGTCGGCGGTGCCACGGCCATAGAGCCGCGTGCCCGCAGCCGTCGTGCGCCAGGGATCGCGGCCGTCGCGCCACTCCCCCTCCATGCCGTCGACGACGTCACCATGGCCGTAGATCAGCACGGTCGGCGCTGACGCGCTCTCGTGATGCTCGGCGAACAGGAACGGCGCCTTGCCGCTCGGGGATTCGACGATGCGGCTGGTAAAGTCGAGCGCAGCAAAGGAGGGCATCATCTCCTGTTCCAGGTAGCCGCGCAGCTCGGCGCCGCGCGACGGATTCTGGCTTTCGGTCTTGAAGGCTACGCGGCGGTCGAGCTCGGTGAGGAACGCACCGGATTTGAAATCGTCGCGGGCGCGGGCGATGGCGTCGGCTCTGGTCATGGCTGGTTTTTCGAGGCGTTGGGACGAAGGACCTTACCCGAGACAGGTAGCCCTTCGAAAGTGGCGGGGACTTGGACAGTTCTTGTAGTTCTCTTGCGATTTCGTTCTTGCTCTCTTGAGATTGGCTTGCCAAGAGCGGGAGCGCCGCTGATCTTGGCCTTGCCAAGCGCAAGCCTTTCTATTCTTGGCCCTTGCCAAGGGCCAAGAATATGCAAGAACTTCGCCAAGTTGAGGCGCACGTTTATCATTCGAAGAGCGCTCGGTACAGGGCGCCGGGGGATCATCATGGCCAAGCAGATCAGGCTCAACGCCTTTGCGATGAATTGCGTCGCGCATCAATCACCCGGGCTGTGGACCCACCCGCGCGATCGCACCGCCGAATATAACCGCCTGCCCTACTGGATCGATCTCGCCAGGACGCTCGAACGCGGCCGTTTCGACGGGTTGTTCCTGGCCGACGTGCTCGGGGTCTATGACGTCTATGGCAGCAGCCCTGACGCGGCCTTGCGCAATGCAGCGCAGACGCCGTCGAACGAGCCGCTGCTGCTGCTCTCGGCGATGGCGGCGGTGACGAAAAATCTCGGCTTCGGCGTCACCAGCAATCTGTCCTTCGAGCCGCCCTACCCGTTCGCGCGGCGGATGTCGACGCTCGACCATCTCACCGAGGGACGGATCGGCTGGAATGTCGTCACCGGCTATCTCGACAGCGCCGCGCGCGGCGCCGGCAAGGACAAGCAGACCGGACACGACGATCGCTACGACATCGCCGACGAATATATGGAGGTGGTCTACAAGCTCTGGGAAGGGAGCTGGGAGGACGACGCGGTGCTGCGCGACCGCAAGCGCGGCATCTTCACCGATCCGAGCAAGGTTCATCGCATCAATCATGAGAGCGCGAATTACCGCATCAACAACACCATCCATCTCAGCGAGCCATCGCCGCAGCGGACGCCCGTGCTGTACCAGGCCGGCACCTCGCCGCGCGGCCGGCAGTTCGCGGCGAAGCATGCCGAATGCGTGTTCATGTCAGGACCGTCAGCCAAGATCATTGCGCCGCGCGTCTCCGCGATCCGCCAGGAAGCCGCCGCGCTCGGCCGCAATCCGGCGGAGATCCTGATGTTCAACATGATGACGATCATCCTCGGCAACACGGAAGCCGAAGCGGCGGCCAAGTATGCCGACTACCGGTCGCATATCAGTCCGGAAGGCGCGCTGGCCCTGATGTCGGGATGGACCGGCATCGACTTCTCCGGCTACGAGCTCGACCAGCAGGTGCGTCACGTCCAGAACGATGCCGGCCGCAGCGCACTCGACAACGTCACGCGCGGCGACCCCGACCGCGTCTGGACCGTCCGCGACGTCATCGAGCATGTCGGTATCGGCGGCGCCGGCCCGGTCGTGGTCGGCACGCCCGAGAGCGTCGCTGACAAGATCGAGGATTGGTTCGAGAAGACCGACGTCGACGGGCTGAATGTCGCGTTCGCGATCTCGCCCGGCGATTTTGAGGACATCGCCGACATGCTGGTGCCGGAGCTGACCAAGCGCGGCCGCTACAAGCCGGAATACGCAAAGGGCACATTGCGGGAGAAGCTGTTCGGCGACGGCCGCGCGAGGCTCGGCGCGCCGCATCCGGCGGCGGGGTATCGGGTGGGGAAGAAGGGGTAGAAGCCGCTAGGTACGCTGTCATGCCCCGGCTTGCCGCCTTCGCCCAAAGGCTTCGGCGGCCGAGCACCCTTGTGGCCCCGGCGTAGCCTTGGCGGAGCCGGGACCGGGGCATCCAGTACGCCGCGGCCTATCGAGGAATCACAGCCGTCTCTGGAATACTGGATCGCCCGATCAAGTCGGGCGATGACAGCTGAGATCGTGGCGAGCACCGACGCGATGGCGCGCTGCCCTACACCTTCCCGTCCACCATCACCTCGATCAGCTTCGTCCCCGGCCGGCCGAACGCCGACGCCAGCGTCGCCTTCAACTCCCGGGGATCGCTGATCTTGATCGCCTCGCAGCCGAGCGCCTTCGCGATCCCTGCGAAATCCACCGGCGGATCGGCAAAATCCATGCCGACGTAATTGTCGTCGCCATGGAAGGCGAGCAGGCGCTGCTTGATGATGCGGTAGCCGCCATTGTTGGCGATGACGACGTTGAGCGGCAGCTTGTGATGCGCCGCCGTCCACAACGACTGGATCGAATACATCGCGCTGCCGTCGCCGGAGAAGCACACCACCGGGCGATCCGGATTGGCGATGCTGGCGCCGACGGAGGCCGGCAGGCCCCAGCCGATGCCGCCGGAGGCAAGCCCATGATAGCCGAAGCGGTCGCGGTGCGGACGCAGCGCCGTGATCTGGCGGCTCGAGGTCAGCCCTTCGTCGACGAGGATCGCATGACCGGGCATGGCCTCGACCATTTGCAGCACCAGGACGTCCGGATCGATCGGGCTGCGGCCGGCGGTCTTGCCGATCTGCTCGACCAGCGCAGCACGCCGCGCGGTCCAGTTCTTCGGTGCAAGCTCGGCGAGGCGCTGCTTTGCACGGCTTGCCAGCGCAGCGCCGCCCATCTCCTTCAGCACCGGGATCAGCGCCCGCAGCGTTTCCTTCAGATCCGCTTTGAGCGCGATTTCAGCCCCGTAGTTCTTGGCGATCTCCCAATCGACCAGGCCGATCTGGACGATGCCGAGTCCGTCAGGCAGCGCGTCGACCTCGCTATAGACCGACATCCGCAAGGGATCGCCGCCGAGTGCGATCAGGAGGTCATACGGCGCAAGCGTGTCGCGCGCGACCTTCTGCACGCGCGCCAGCGCGCCGACGAAGCTCGGGCTTTCCGAGAGGAAATGCGAGCCGTAGGGCGTCGAGGATTGATAGGCGGCCGCACCAAGCAGCTCGGCGAGTTCGGCGGCCTCCTTCAGCGCATCGCTCTTGACCACCTCGTCCATGGTGACGATGACGGGACGTTCGGCCTTGAGCAGCCGCGCGGCAAACGCCTTCAGTGCCTCGTCCGACGGCTTTACGCGAGCATCGATGCGGGTGGAGCGGCCGAGATCGATGCCGGCCTCGCTGTTGAGGATGTCGCCCGGCAGCGAGATGAACACCGGCCCGGTCGGCGGCGTCATCGCGACCTTGGCAGCGCGGCGGACGATGCGCGGCAGATCTTCCAGCCGCGTCACCTCGACCGCCCATTTCACCAGCGGCTCGGCCATCCGCACCAGCGGGCCATAAAGCACCGGCTCCATCAGGCCGTGGCCCTGCTCCTGCTGGCCGGCGGTCAGGATCATCGGCGTGCCCGTGAACTGGGCGTTGTAGAGCGAGCCCATCGCGTTGCCGAGCCCCGGCGCGACATGGACGTTGCAGGCGACGAGCTTGCCGGAGGCGCGGCTGTAGCCATCCGCAATCGCCACCACCAGGCTCTCCTGCATTGCCATCACATAGGTGAGATCAGGATGGTCCTTCAGCGCATGCATGATCGGCAGCTCGGTGGTGCCGGGATTGCCGAACAGATGGGTGATGCCCTCGTCCTTGAGCAGCGCGAGAAAAGCGGAGCGGCCGGTAATCTTGTTCTTCATGTTTCCTCCAGGCCCCGCGGGTGCTGCCGCAAGGTGAGGCATGATGGCCGAACTTGGCCGAGGCACGCAAGGAAGCGCCGTCATGGCAGACTTGCGTCGGCGCGGGCAAGCTGGGAACATGCTCGGGCGTAAGCCTGCACGGGGAAACGCGATGGCCTATGACGAGAACACCGCGGCGCGGGTGCGCAAATTGCTGGCGGGTCAGCGAGACGTCGCGGAAAAGAAGATGATGGGCGGCCTCTGCTTCATGGTGAACAACACCATGTGCTGCACCGTAAGCGGGCGCGGCGGCATGCTGATCCGCGTCGGCCCGGAAGCGCATGCACGCATGCTGCAGGAGCCGCACACAAGCCCGATGGAAATGCGCGGGCGCATCATGACCGGCTTCGTGCGCGTCGCGCCGGACGGCTATCAGAGCGATGCCGAGCTGAAAAAATGGGTCAAGCGCGGGCTCGACTTCGTGGCGGCGAATGCGGCGGGACGCAAAGCGGCGCCGCGGAAGGCTGTTGCGGCGAAGACCAAGGTCGCCGCCAAGGCTAAAGCACCTCCTCGCGGCCGAGCTCGAAAGGGTCTTCGCCGCTAGCGCGCTTCTTCTTTTTCGAGCGCTGCCAGACCACACCCGGAAAGCCCTTCAGCGGCACCAGCGGCTCGCCGGTATAGGCCCATTCCTGGAGCTCTTCGATCGCGATGTGATAGAGCGGCTGGCGGCCGGTGCGCTCGTTGAACAGGGCGCGGGGGATGTTGACCATGTGCGGCCCGCGCGGCCGCTCGTACGCGATCGGCGTGCCGCAATGGGCGCAGAAGCTGCGCGCGGTCCTGGTGGCCTTGTCCTCGTAGCGGGCGAGCGCGGTTTTCCCCGAGGTGATGCGAAAGCGCTTCTTCCAGCTTCCGACATAGGTCGCATAGGCCGCGCCGTGGGCACGGCGGCTAGCGGCCGAATGATCATGCCAGGCCCAACGCGCGGGGACGTCGATCTCGAAGGTGACCTTGCCGCAGAGGCATTGGCCGGTGGCGGTTCCTGCGGCGACTGCGGCTTTGGCCATGGTAGGTCCTTCCGTCGTCATTGCGAGCGCAGCGAAGCAATCCAGACTGCCTCTGCGGAAAGACTCTGGATTGMTTCGCTACGCTCGCAATGACGGAGTTTGTGGGCTCGTCGGAGCTACGAATATAGACCTGTAGCCCGGATGGAGCGAAGCGCAATCCGGGGAAGTCTATCGGCGAGGTGAGAAACCCGGATTTCGCTGCGCTCCATCCGGGCTACGAAGGTCTCTACGCCGTCGCGAGCTCGTCATACACCGGGTAATCCGTATACCCCTTCTCCTCGCCGCCGTAGAACGTCGCGCGGTTATACGGCGTGATCGGATAGTCGTGCCGAAGGCGGCGCGGCAGATCGGGGTTGGAGATGAAGATGCGGCCGAAGGCGATGATGTCGGCGTGGCCGTCGGCGATCGCCGCATTCGCAGTCTCGCCGGTGAAGCCGCCGGCGGTCATCAGCACGCCGCTGTAGAGCGGGCGGAACAGCACCATTGCGGAGGGCACGTTCTCCCAGTGGACGTCGGCACGGCCGGCGCCGCTGGAGCGCGGCTCGATGAAGTGAAGATAGGCAAGGCCGAGCTTGTCGATCGCCTTCACGACGTGCGTGTAAAGCGGCATCGGATCGGGCTCACCGGAATCATTGGCGATGCCGTGGGGCGACAGCCGCACGCCGACGCGGTTCGCGCCCCAGACGTCGATGGCGGCCTGCGTGACTTCGAGCAGAAGCCGCGCGCGGTTCTCGATTCCGCCGCCATACTGATCGGTGCGCTGGTTGCTGCGCGACTGCAAAAACTGCTCGAGCAGGTAGCCGTTGGCGCCGTGGATCTCGACGCCGTCGAAGCCGGCGGCGAGCGCGTTCTTGGCGCCCTGCCGGAAGGCCTCGACGATGCCCTTGACCTCGTCGGTCTCCAGCGCGCGCGGGGTCTCGTAATCAGAAATCTTGCCGTCGGCGGTCATCGCCTTCATGCCTTCGGCCTTGATCGCAATCGCCGAAGCCGAGACCGGCGGCTCACCGCCGTGGAAGGACGAATGCGAGACGCGGCCGACATGCCAGAGCTGAAGAAAGATGATGCCGCCCTTGGCGTGCACGGCATCCGTCACCTTGCGCCAGCCGGCGATCTGCGCCTCCGAATAGATGCCGGGCGTCGCGGGGTTGCCGCGGCCATGCGAGAGCACGGGGGACGCTTCAGCGATGATCAAGCCGCCTTGCGTGGCGCGCTGACCGTAATATTCGGCGTTGAGCGGCCGCGGCGAAAAACTCTCGCGCTCGGCGCGCATGCGCGTCAGCGGCGCCAACGCGACGCGATGCGCGAGCTTGTACGGACCGACCTGCAACGGTTTGAACAACGCCTCGAATTTCATGTGGGCCTCAGACGGCTATGGAAGGATGCGGATCATATAGCGAGGGGCGGCCCCTGGAAAAGGCGCCGCCCCATTAAAAGCAGATATTCCCTCTCGCGGAACGCCGGAGAGAGCAGGCCCTACGCCGTCTTGATCCAGACGGCCTTCACGTTGAGATATTCCTCGACGTGCTGCTTGCCGGATTCGCGGCCGTAGCCGCTCATCTTGTAGCCGCCGAAGGGCACGGCCGGGTCCATCGCCTGGTAGCAGTTCACCCACACCGAGCCGGCGCGCAAGCTCTTCGCCACCGCATGGGCCTTGCTGACGTCGCGCGTCCACAGGCCCGAGCCGAGGCCGAACGTGGTGTTGTTGGCGCGCTTGACCAGTTCGTCCATGTCCTTGAACGCGATCGCGGAGATGACGGGACCAAAAATCTCCTCCTGCGCGATGCGCATGTTGTCCTGCACGCCCGCGAACACCGTCGGCGAGACGAAGAAGCCCTTCGACAGCGCGCCTTCGGTGACGCGACCGCCGCCGGCGAGCGCACGCGCGCCTTCCTTCTGGCCGATGTCGAGATAGCCGGTGACGCGCTTGAGTTGCTCCTCGGACACGAGCGGGCCGATCTGCACATTGGGATCGAGGCCGTTGCCGACCTGCAGCTTCTTGCCGAACTCGGCGACGCGGCCGACGAACTCTTCGTAGACCGACTGCTCGACGAACAGGCGTGTGCCGGCRCTGCAGATCTGGCCGGAATTGGCGAAAACCGCCATCGCAGCGCCGGGGACGGCGGCATCGAGATCGGCATCGGCGAACACGATGTCCGGCGACTTGCCGCCGAGCTCGAGCGAGACGCGCTTGAGGTTGCCGGCCGAGGCGCGGATGATCGATTGTCCCGTGACATGCGAGCCGGTGAAGGCGACCTTGTCGACATCATGATGCGAGGCAAGCGCAGCGCCCGCGGTCTCGCCATAGCCGGGCACGACGTTGATGACGCCGGGCGGAATGCCGGCTTCCATCGCCAGCTCGGCGATGCGCAGCGAGGTGAGCGGCGCCTCTTCGGCAGGCTTCAGCACCACGGTGCAGCCGGTCGCGATCGCCGGACCGATCTTCCAGATCGTCGCGGTGAGCGGGCCGTTCCAGGGAATGATGGCACCGACGACGCCGATCGGCTCCTTCAGCGTGTAGGAGAAGATTTCGCCGGGCAGCGAGTTCTCGATGGTCTCGCCATGGATCGCGGTGGTCTGGCCGGCGTAATAGCGCAACATGCCGACGGCGCGCAGACGATAGGCGCGGGTGCGGCTGAGGGGCGCGCCCATGTCGAGCGTGTCGAGCTGCGACAATTCGTCGAAATTCTTCTCGACGAGGTCGGCGAGCTTGAGCAGCAGGTTCTGCCGCTCGAACGGTTTTACTTTGCTCCAGGGGCCTTCGAAGGCACGGCGAGCGGCGGCGACCGCACGGTCGATGTCTTCCTTGTCGCCCTCGGCGACCGTCGCCAGCAATTCGCCAGTGGCGGGGTTGTGGGTCTCGAAGCGCTTGCCTGAGGCAGCATCGACCCACTTCCCGCCGATCAGCATCTGCTTGTAGGACCCGTTGGCGAACGGATGGCGCGTGATCGGAATAGCCTGCGACACAGCCATGGCTGCACTCCCTGTCAAATGATTGATTGGTTCGATCTGGGCGGGATCGTTAGGTCGAATAGAATACAGCGCCGCCGGAAAGGCGTAAAGGCGGCGTGGAACGAAGACCTCCCATGCCGACTTGTGCAGGGTCGCGCGAGTGCCATGTTATAGCTCGACCGAGCCCTTCCCCGGAGACCAACCATGCCACATTCCGCCATCGTCAAAGACAATGTCGCCGTGATCACGGGCGGCGCATCCGGCATCGGATTGGCTGCCGCGCTGGCCTTCGCGCGCGCCGGCTTGAAGGTGTGCATCGCAGATGTGGATCAGGCGCGGCTGGCGGAAGCTGCAACAAAACTGTCATCCGTCACGCCTGCCACACATGTGATGACGTTCGCGGTCGACGTCAGCAAGGCCGAGAGCGTGACGGAACTGGAACGCGCCGTGCGCGAGCGCTTCGGCAGCACCGACATCCTCATGAACAATGCCGGCATCCAGCCGGGCAGCACGCTGTTCGGCGAGCCCGATAACTGGCAGCGGATCATCGGCGTCAACATGTGGGGCATCATCAACGGCTCGCGCATCTTCGCGCCCGGCATGATCGCGCGCGGCAGGCGCGGCCTCATCATCAACACCGGCTCGAAGCAGGGCATCACCACGCCGCCCGGCGATCCCGCCTACAACGTCTCCAAGGCCGGCGTGAAGGCTTTTACGGAAGCGCTCCAGCACGAGCTGCGCAACACGAAGGACTGCCGCATCACCGCGCATCTGCTGATCCCCGGCTTCGTCTTCACCGGCCTGACCGCGAAGGGCCGCACCGAGAAGCCGGCCGGAGCCTGGACGGCTGAGCAGACCGTGGATTTCATGCTGGCGCGGCTGGAGGCCGGCGACTTCTACATCCTGTGTCCGGACAACGACGTGCCGCGCGCGCTCGACGAGAAGCGGATGCTGTGGGCGGCGGGAGACATCGTCGAGAACCGCCCGCCGCTGTCGCGCTGGCACCCGGACTATGCCGACGCGTTCGCGAAGTTCGTGAAGGGGGAGTGACTATCAGACCCTCATGGTGAGGAGCGCGGAACGCGCGTCTCGAACCATGAAGGCCCCGCTGCGACAGCTCGGCCTCTATCCTTCGAGACGCCCGCTTTCAGCGGGCTCCTCAGGATGAGGAGTTAGAGCCTCGCGGCGCAGCAATACCGCGCAAGCGCCCTACAGCGTTTCCTGCTGATGCCCGCAATTCTTGCAGGCGAACTTGACCCGGCTCTGGCCCTTTTCCGCCTGCACCCGGTTCGGCGCGCCGCACTTGCCGCAGACGGCCTCGATGCGGGTCGAGCCCTGCTTGACGACGATGGTCTTCTTTTCCATCGATTCGCGGATCAGGCGCTCGGCCTCCTCACGCAGGGATTGTTTCGACAAAGCTCATCTCCGCCTCTGGAAAGCGCGAGAGCCATAACGCACCTGCGTTCGAATCTCAATCGGCAATGCCGGCTCAGACCTCGACAATCACATAGCTGTCTTCGACATGCACCGGAAACGTCTCGGCGACATACGGGCCCTTCTGCAACTCTTCGCCACGTTCCACCGCGACCGGATAGGACCGGATCTTGACCCGTTTCGGATCGAACCAGGACTGGCCGTTGCGCATGTCGAATTCCCAGCCGTGCCAGGGACAGCGCAGCATCTCGCCGACGCGCGAGCGCTCATAGATTCCGGGCTCGGGCGAGGTCAGCCGCGCTACGCATGCCGCCTTCTCCAGCGGGGCGCCCTCATGCGGGCAGCGGTTCAACAGCGCGAAGAACTCGCCGTTAACGTGGAACACGACGATGTCGCGGCCCGCGATATCGACGACCTTGTTGCCGCCGGGCGGGATCTCCGAGGTGCGCGCGACGATGTGACGGGCCATATCCGTTCAGAACCTCTTTGCTCAGAACTTGTAGACCGCGCGGGCATTGGTGCTGAAGATCTTCTTCCGCTCGGCTTCAGAGAGCGGCGTCTTGAAGGCGAAGCGCGGATCGTCGAAATCCCAGTGCGGATAGTCCGACGAAAACAGAAGACGGTCGATGCCGACCCATTCGATCAGCGAACGCAGATGCCGCGCCTCGTCGGGCTCGTCGATCGGCTGCGTCGTGAACCAGAAGTTTTCGCGCACATATTCCGACGGCTTGCGCCTGAGATGCGGCACCTCGCTGCGGAAGCGTTCGAAATGCTGGTCCATCCGCCACACCGCCGACGGGATCCAGCCGAAGCCGCCCTCGATGAAGACGATCTTCAGCTTCGGAAAGCGCTCCGGCACGCCTTCGATGACGAGGCTCGCAAGCTGCGCCGCGATGGTGTGCGCGTTGGACTGATGCTCCTCGACATAATAGGACGGCCAGCCGCCACCGGTCGGCGCATGGCCGCCATAGCCGCCAACATGGATGCCGAGCGGCAGGTCCAGCGCCTCGGCGCGCTCGTAGATCGGCCAGTAGCGGCGGCGGCCGAGCGGCTCGTTGGCGCGCGGCGAGACGTTGATCTGGATATACTCACCGACCTTGGCGCAGCGCTCGATCTCGGCGATGGCGAGATCCACGCCGTCCTGCCCGACCAGGATCGAGGCCTTCAGGCGCGGATCGCGATGCGACCAGAACGCAAGCTGCCAGTCGTTGATGGCGCGCTGGATCGCGGCGCCGAATTCCAAATTCTGCTGCGAGAAGATGAAGAGATCGAGCACCTGCAAGATCCCGAACTCGACATCGAGTGGATCGAGATGCTGCTTCTGCATGAAGGCGAGATCAGAGCCGGGCGGCCCGCCGGTCGGCGGCCACGCATCGCGGCGCGCGATCAGTGGCGAGGAGCGCGGATAGGGCGTGGTGAAGAGATAGGGCGTGCGCAGATGGCTGCCATACTCCTTCAGATGCTGCTGCCAGCGTTTCGGCAGGAACTCGTTGAGATCGTCGGTCGAGCGCAGGCTCGGATGCACGTCGCAATCGACGATGCGCAGCCGCGAGGTGGCGGGCTTTTCTTCGTCGAGCAGCGGGCGGTCGATGACGTCACTCATGCGATCCTCCAAACTTTTTGTTTGCGCATGATCTTATCGGGAAACCGGTACCCACTTTCCCGGATCATGCGTCAGTTGATCGACAACCGCGGAAACGTTTCCAGCGGATTGTCGACGCACATCTTTGCGATGATGCTCTTCGGCAGGTTCGGCGGGATCGGATCGTCGCCGTCGAACTGCCAGTGCGGATAGTCGGACGCGAACAGGAACATCTTTTCCGAGCCGATCTGGTCGATGATCTCCTCGACGCTTTTGGCGTCGCCCGGCGCGTCGAAGGGCTGCATGGTGACGCGGAAATTGTCGCGGATGATTGCAGCCGGCTCGCGTTCGACCCAGGGAACCTCGACGCGGACGCCGCGCCAGGTCTTGTTGGCGCGCCACATGAAGGCCGGCAGCCAGCTCACGCCGGATTCCATCAGCACGACCTTCAGGTTGGGAAACTTGCCGAAAACGCCTTCATAAATGAGGCTCAGGATCTGCGCCTGAAACGCCTGCGCCTCGACGAAATAATATTCGTAGCGGTGCGACGGCCAGCCGGCCGAGCTCGGCGCCTGGCGATATTGCGTGCCGGCATGGATCGCCAGCGGTAGCTGGTACTTCTCGGCAAGCCGGTACACCGGCCAGTAATGCCGCCGCCCCAGCAGCGTCTCGCCCTGTGCCAACACGAGGATGGAGACGAAACGATTGTCGCCGGCGCGGCGCTCGATCTCCTCGATCGCGAGATCCGGGTCCTGCATCGGCACCACGATGGAGGCGCGCAGGCGGCGATCGCGCGACAGCCATTCGGCGGCGATCCAGTCGTTGATCGCCTTGCAAAAATCCGCCGCCATATAGGCGTCGAATACGGCCTGCGCGCCATAGAGCACGTTGAGGATCGCGTGGCTGGCGCCCAATTGATCAAAGGCGCCCTTCTGCACCATGGCGAGATCGGAGCCGGGCTTGGCGCCATTGGCCGGTCGCCAGTCGGCACGGCCGGTCAGCGGCATGCTCGGCGGATAGGAGGTGAGATCAAGCCCGTCGATGGCGCGGCTCACGACCTGCTCTTTCCAGTGATCGCTGAGATAGGGAAGCAGCGTTGTGCGCGTGCCACCAACTGCCGGGTGGATATCGCAGTCGATCCGCGTCACCGCCATGAAGCTTCCTCGCGCAATCTTATTGGCGGCGTTCTTGTGCGCCGCTTGCGCAGAGTGCCCCTGCCCGCGCTGGCGCGCAAGGTCGCCCGCCCGCGCGATCCGTCATGGCTCGGTTGCATTTCGCAGGCGCGATACGAAGCTCCGCGATCGCCGCTCGGGGCGACCGCTCGAGGATGGATGGTCTCACGGCGCGAGCGGTGGATGCCGGGGCATCCGCCGCTCCATATTGCAGGTAGCTTCGCGCTTATATGCGCTCTCGCCTCAGGCCGCCTTGGACACTTCCATGAGCAGGCGCTCGGCCTTGGCATCCTCGATGCGGTTCACCAGCCGGCTGCTCTCGTGATTGTCGCGCACCGTCTTGGTCAGGGTGATGCAGGTCTGGATCAGCATCACGATGCCCATGGTGAGATAGCCCTTCATCCAGAGATCGATCGGCAGGAAGAAGATGCCGATGGCGACGAGGAACGCGGAGGCTGCGAAGGACGCGTAAGTGAAGGTCACCCAGGCGCTGCTGTGGGGCTGGCCGTTCTGGTTCATGATGGTCTCCTGTCGGTTCGAATGATGATGGGGTTTGGGGTCAGGCAGTCGGCATGCGCTTGGACTTCAACCGCGCCAGCACGTCGTCCGCGGTCGTCTTGAGCCGGGGGCCAAAGCCCTGCTCGGCGAGCCGTTCGGCGGTGGCGAGCGGACCGCTGGCCGCATCGAGCTCGACCAGCGCGTCGTCAGCGGCCTGGGCTTCCATTTGCCGGTCGCGCAGGCGCCTCAAGGTGCTCTCCGCTTCCGGCAGCGTGGATTCGTAAGGGCGTGCCGCCTCGATGCCGCTGCGGCGAAGCGAGCGCACCGCTTCCGAGGCACGGGCGACACGACGGCCGCGATCGAGCTCGGTGATGCGGGCCTGCGCGCTTGCGACATGGCGCTTCAGCCGGATGATCTCGGTCGCGAACAATGCGCGTGCGGTCATCGCCGCATCGCGATCGGCCTCCAAGCCCGCGATGGCTTCGGCGGCATCCTTGGCGAGGTCCTCGCGGCCACCGTCGAGCGCCGCAACCGCACGGGTCTCGAGATCGGCGATGCGGGCGACGGTCGCCTCGAGCTTGCGGCCTTCCTGCTGGTCCTGGGCGATCGCCAGCGCCAGCGTCCGCTTGCTGCGCTCGACGGCGGCGGCCGCGTCGCGCATCTGCTGGTCGAGGATCAGGAGGGCCGTACGGTCTTCCAGTTCCTCGCCCGCGGCCGCCACGCTGCCGCGGAAAAGTGTCACTACGGTCTTGAACATTTGCTGCTCCCTGTTATGAGCGTTGCTCACAGATGGTTTGTAGCAGAGACCTTGAACATCGTTCAATAAATATTTGAGCGTCGCTCAAGAATTTGGTTAACAGATGACTAAAGCCTTGGAACGTCGAGAGAAACTGCGGGCCGACCTGATCCAGGCGGCTGAGCGGATGATCGCTGAGCGAGGGTTGGCGGGTCTCAAAACCCGCGATCTCGCCCGCGAGATCGGCTGCGCCAATGGCGCAGTCTACAATCTCGTCGCCGACGTGGACGAGTTGGTCCTACGCGTCGGCTCGCGCACGTTACTCCGGCTCGACAAGGTGCTCAGCGCGGCGGTGAGCGCGGGCAATCCGTCGCCGCAGGAGACGCTGGTCCGCATCGCGATCGCCTATTGCGATTTCGCCGCAGAAAATCTCGAGCTCTGGCGCGCAATGTTCGAGCATCGCATGGAGCCCGGCAAGGAAGTCCCCGACTGGTCCGTCGACGACCAGTTGCAGCTGTTCCGACACATCTACGCGCCACTGGCATCGTTATTTCCAGACAGAGGGACCGAGGAGCTCGGCATCACCGCACGCAGCCTGTTCTCGGCCGTGCATGGCATGGTGGCGCTGGGGCTCGAGCAGAGGCTGGTCGCCGTGCCGCTGCCGGCGCTGCGGAAGGAAATCGCGGGCCTGGTGCGGGCGATGATCGACGGCTTGATCGCGCGGGCGGCGTAGAAGCCGAGAGAGCGCAGCGAAACCGGTGGCGGCGCCTGACTAAAATTTCGCCTGTCGCATCGCTGGCAGCACGCTTAGCTTTCGCCGCGTCTCGTCCTCTCTCCGGAGTCTCCCATGCCCCTCCTCATCCGCGGCGGCACCGTCGTCAATCATGATCATTCGCGCCGTGCGGACGTGCTGATCGACGGCGAGACCATCGTCGCGATCGGAACATCGCTCGATGCACCGACGGGCGCGGAGATCGTCGATGCCGGCGGCGCCTATGTCATCCCGGGCGGGATCGATCCGCACACCCATCTCGAAATGCCGTTCATGGGCACGGTGACTGCCGACGATTTCGAATCCGGAACGAAGGCGGCGCTGACCGGCGGCACCACCATGGTGGTGGATTTCTGCCTGCCCGATCCCGGCCAGTCGATGCTCGCGGCCTATCAGGAGTGGCGGCACAAATCCGAGAAGGCGGCGACCGACTACGGCTTCCACATGGCGGTGACGTCGTGGTCGAAGCAGATCTATGACGAGATGGAGACCGTGGTCAAAACCTACGGCATCAACACCTTCAAGCATTTCATGGCCTACAAGGGCGCGCTGATGGTGAACGACGACGAGCTCTACAACTCGTTCGCGCGCTGCGCCCATCTCGGCGCCATGCCGGTGGTGCATGCGGAAAACGGCGACGTCGTCGCCTTGATGCAGGAAGCGCTGATCGCGCGCGGCGTCACCGGCCCCGAGGGCCACGCCTACTCACGGCCGCCGGAGGTCGAGGGCGAAGCCACCAACCGCGCCATCATGATCGCCGACATGACGGGCACGCCGGTCTATATCGTGCACACGAGTTGCCGCGAAGCGCATGAGGCGATTGCCCGCGCACGGGCTGCTGGGAAACGCGTCTATGGCGAGCCGCTGATCCAGCATCTGCTGCTGGATGCCGGCGAGTACCAGGACAGGGACTGGGATCATTCCGCGCAACGCGTGATGTCGCCGCCGTTCCGCGACAGATCGCATCAGGACAGTCTTTGGGCCGGCCTGCAATCAGGCTCGCTCCAGGTGGTTGCCACCGACCATTGCGCCTTCACCACGGAGCAGAAGCGGTTCGGGCTCGGCGATTTCAGGAAGATCCCGAACGGCACCGGCGGCCTCGAAGATCGGCTCGCACTGTTGTGGACCGCGGGCGTCGCCACGGGACGGCTCACGAAGGAAGAATTCGTCGCCGTGACCTCGGCGAACATCGCGCGCATCCTCAACATCTACCCGCGCAAGGGCGCGGTCGCCGTCGGTTCGGATGCCGATGTCGTGGTGTGGGACCCCAAGGCGAGCAAGACCATCAGCGCGAAGCGGCAGATGAGCCGGATCGATTACAACGTGTTCGAAGGCTTCGCCTGCACCGGCGGACCGGCCGCGACGCTCTCGCGTGGCCGCGTCGTCTGGAAGGCTGGCGATCTGCGCGCCGAGGCCGGCGACGGCCACTACATCGAACGTCCGGCGTTCTCGCCGGTGCACGTCGCCAACTCGACGTGGAAGCAACTGACCGCCCCGCGTGCGGTCGCACGCGGGGCGGTCACGCCGTAGGGATTCTCCAGTCGTCGGTCAGAAGCGATAGTTCACACCGACGGTCACCGCGTGGATTCTGTCCTTCAGGTTCCGCTGAAGGTCACTGGCGGGACGGAATTGGTCAGAACGAAATCGTTGGCGCCGAAATCATAGTAGTCGTACGCAAAGTTCGTCGACCAGTGCGGCGCGAATGCCCAATCGAGGCCGACACCGGCGGTCCAGCCAGTGCGCGTCGCGGTCGCCTTGGGATCGACCGGGAATCCAAGAAGCGGAGGCGTGACAACATTGTCGGCCTTTTCCCGCGTCCAGGCGACGCCGCCGCGGCCATAAGCAAGCCAGTTCAACACGCCACAGCGGAAACAGCACCATGCTCTGCCGGGGACAGACCTGCGACGCCGTTGGAATTCCGGGGCGAAATCGCGACCACGTTTCGTGGGCACGTCGGCTCGCCCCGGAATGGCGAACGACTCAAGCCGCCTTGCCGGCCCGCAACCGGTCGAGCACCGGCAACAGTTCGGACGGATCGGGGCGATGCGTGTAATCCGGGTTCACCTCCGCATAGGCGATGATGCCGTCGCGGCCGATGACGTAGCGCGCGGGCATCGGCAGCACCCAGGCCGGATTGTCGTTGAACGTCGGCAGGTCGTTCTTGAAGGACTTGTAGAGCGAGACGAGATCGACCGGTAGCGCGAAGCGGATGCCGAAGGCGTCGGCGAGGCCGCTCGCGACGTCGCTCAGGATCGGGAACGACAGCTTGTTCTCGCGCTCCGACTTACGGCTGTTCGGCGCGGTCTGCGGCGAGATCGCAACCAGGCTCGCACCACGTGCGGCGATCTCCGGCAGCGCCTCCTGCAGCGCCTGGAGTTCGAGGTTGCAATACGGGCACCAGACGCCGCGATAGAACGACACGACCAGCGGTCCCTTCGCGAGCAGGTCGCGCGACGCGACCTGCTTGCCGTCGGGATCCCTGAGGATGAATTCCGGCGCGGCGTCGCCGGCCTTCTTGGCGCGCTGCGCCTGGCCGCTCGCGATCAGTTCGGCGGTGGCGCGTTGCATGGTGTCGAGCGCCTCCTGGTTGGGCTTGAGCGGGAAGCGGCCGGCTTCGAAGTCGGCTTTGAAGGCATCGAGTTTGTCTTGAAGGGCCATGGGTAGCTCCATCTTTTGCTGTTGGCCCGTCCTATCTGGATCATTCGAAAATGAAGGGGTATACGGTCGATACGGAGAACATTTATCTGGATTTCAAATGAGTGACCGGCTCCAGGAATTGGCCGTCTTCGTCCGCGCGGCGGAGAGCGGCAGCTTTTCGAAGGCCGCACGCGAGCTCGGCCTGTCGCAGCCCTCGGTGTCCCGCATCATCGGCGAGCTGGAGGCCCGGCTGGGCGTCAAGCTGCTGCTGCGAACCACGCGCCGCATCACCGTCACCGACGCCGGCGCGCTGTTCCTCACCCGCGCACGCGAAGTGCTGGCCGATATCGAGGACGCCGAGGACGCCGCGCGCGGCATCGACTCGCTGCGTGGCACGATCCGCATCACGATGCCCGTCATGTACGGCGCCCGGAACATCATCCCGCGCCTGCCGAAATTCCTGGCTGCGCATCCGCTGCTGCGCGTCGAGCTATCCGTGGTCGACGAACGCCAGGACCTCGTCGCAGAGGGGACCGATGTCGCCATTCGGCTCGGCCTGCTCAACGACTCCAGCTTTGGCGCGCGAAGTCTCGGGATATTGCCGCGCCTCGTGGTGGCATCGCCGTCTTATCTTGCCATCTGTGGCACACCGAAAACGCCGGCGGACCTCGCGTCCCACGATTGCATTTTCGGACCAGGCCAGTCCGGCCGCACCAGTTGGTCGTTCACGCGGAACGGAGCGGAGACATCGGTCGATGTCCGCGGCCGCATCACCACCGATTCCGGCCCCGGCGTATTCGCCTGTGTGCAGGCGGGGCTCGGCATCGCGATCACATCGCCAATCATGGCCGGACCCGAGATCGCCGCCGGCACGCTGGTCCCACTGTTGAAGAGCTACAAGCTTTCGCCCATCGACGTCTACGCCGTCTTCCCGGGTGGCCGCCGCCCCTCGACCAAGGTGCGCGCTCTGGTGGACTATCTCGCGACCGACATGAAGCAGACGCCATGAGCGACGCGCCGGACCGTTCCGCGGGCACAGCGGGCTGCGACACCATGCGTCGCATTTACTGGCATGGCGCTTGCCTCCTTTGGTCGCAATTGGCTCAAGGAGGCATCGATGAATGCATCGTCTTTCGACATCAGCCGCCGCAATGTGTTGCTGGGAGGCCTTGGCGCAGCTGGATTGACCGCCATCGCACCTCGCTTCGCCACTGCCCAAGGGCGTAGCGAGACGCTGCTGGTGGTGCAGGAGCTCGGGCCGAACTCGCTCGACATGCAGGGCGTCGGCTCCAACCAGACCGTGAACGGCCTGTCCTGGAACTGTTACGACCGCCTGCTGACCTACGCCTCCAAGACGCTGCCCGATGGGACCGTGTCCTATGATCGCGAAAAGCTCGCGCCCGAACTCGCCGAGAGCTGGGAAGTCGCCGCCGACGGCATGTCCTGCACCTTCAGGCTTCGCAAGGACGCGAAATTCCACGACGGCACGCCTGTTACCGCCAAGGACGTCAAATGGTCGTTCGACCGCGCCGTGAAGGTCGGCGGCTTTCCGACCTTCCAGATGTCGGCGGGTTCGCTGGAGAAGCCCGAGCAGTTCGTGGTGGTCGACGACCACACCTTCCGCATCGACTATGTCCGCAAGGACAAGATGCTGCTGTTCAACGTCGCCGTCGTCGTCCCCTTCATCATCAATTCCGAACTCGCCAAGAAGAACGCGACGGCGGAAGATCCCTGGGCGCTGGCCTGGCTCAGGACCAACGAGGCCGGTGGCGGCGCCTACAGGATCGAAAGCTGGAAGCCAGGAAGCGAGACGGTGCTGGCCCGCTTCGACGACTGGAAGAGCGGACCGCTGCCGAAGATCAGGCGCGTGATCGCGCGCGACGTCCCCTCCGCCGGCACGCGCCGCGCGATGCTGGAGCGCGGCGATGCGGATATTTCAAGCGGCTTTGCGCCGCGCGATTTCGAGCAGATCATCAAGGAGGCAAAGGTCAAGGTATCGGGCGTGCCGATCCCGAACGCGCTCTGGTACGTCGCGCTGAACACAGCGAAGCCGCCGTTCGACAATGTGAAGCTACGGCAGGCCATCGCCTGGGCGATGCCCTATGAGCAGATCCAGAGCAGCGCGTTCTTCGGCCGCGCCGTTCCAATGTATGGCGGAGCGGCGGACGTCTCAAAACCGGTGTGGCCACAGCCCTCTCCCTATGTCACCGATCTCGACAAGGCCAAGGCGCTGATGAAGGAAGCAGGCTTTGAGTCCGGCCTGGAGACGACCTTGTCGCTTGACACAGGCACTGCGACCGTCGGCGAACCGACCGCCATCCTGATCCAGGAAAGTCTGGCCAAGATCGGCATCAAGGCGTCGATTGAAAAAATCCCCGGCGCGAACTGGCGCACGACGCTGAACAAGAAGGAGCTGCCGCTCGCGCTCAACCGCTTCAGCGGCTGGCTCGATTATCCCGAGTACTATTTCTACTGGAATTTCCACGGCAACAATTCGATCTTCAACATCTCGTCATACCAGAACAAGGCGATGGACGCGCTGATCGACAAGGCGCGCTTCACGGCGGATGCGGCGGAATACGACCGGTGCGTGAAGGATTTCATCGCGCTCTGCATGCGCGACGTTCCCGTCGTTCCGCTCAACCAGCCGATCCACGACGTCGCCATGCAGAAGGCCATCACCGGCTACGAGTTCTGGTTTCACCGCGAACCCGACTACCGCCAGTTCGCGAAGGGCTGATGCCAGTCGACAACGCGGACGACGTCCGAGGCGGCTCGCGCCTGCTCGGTCGGGAAGCCCCGCGCCAACCGTGCCGCGCTCGTGCGCAGCATCGCCGCGTCGAGCTTGCCCTGCTGCGACCCATCCAGCGCGCAGGCGAAGACCCGATAGAATTGCGCACCATCATAGGCAACCAGCAGCAGATCGACGCCGGCGTTGATCGCCTCGACCACGGCTTTGCAGACGTCGTGCTGGTAGATCGCACCCATCACGAGGTCGTCGGTCATCACCATGCCCTGGTAACCCCACTTGTCGCGGATGATGCCATCAATAACGCGTTTCGAATGCGAGGCGGCGCGATCGGGATCGACGGTCGTGAGCGTCACGTGCCCAACCATGAGCGCGCTGCGCGAATGCGACAACACCTCGCGGAACGGCAGCCAGTCGGTGGCTTCGAGCTCTTTTACCGGCGTATCGAGCTTGGCGCTGAAATGATGCGTGTCCGTGCGGACGCGGCCGATGCCGGGAAAATGCTTCAGCGTAGCACCGACGCCTGACTCTTCCAGCCCGCGCACATAGGCGCTCGCGATCGTGCTGACGACGGCAGGGTCGGTCGCAATCGCGCGCTGACCGATCAGCGTGTGAAAATCGAGACGATTGCGCCGAACCGGCGGCTTGAGGTCGAGCACCGGCGCGAGGTTGAGGTTGACGCCGAGCCCGGCGAGCTCGCGGCCGTGGATACGGCCGAACTCTTGGGCCCTGGCCTGCTGTTCGTCGGGGGCGAGCCCGCTGAGCGTCGCCAGCGCCGGCACCTTCGTCAGCGGCGGCGCGAGATGTCCGACGATGCCGCCCTCCTGGTCTGCCGCAACGACCAGCGGCGGCAGGCCGGCGGCGCGCCGCTTGTCCTGGAGCGCCGCGATCTCGGCGCGCAACGTCTCGACGGTCCGGCCGTGGATGTTGCGCCGGGTCACGTAGACGCCCCCGATCAAGCCCTGCTCGGCAAGGCGCGCAACCTCGGGAAAGGAGGAATAGCCCACCATGAAGTGAGGTCCGAGCTGACGCGCCTCGGTGGCGCTCGCGGCGAGCACGTCGTGCTTGCGCAGCTCGAACTTCAGATGCGCCGCCGACATCAGGACCGGCGGCAGGCACCAGAGCACGACGAGCAGCTTGCCCGCGATGGTACGCCAACGCCCTTTGCGGAGCAGGAGGATGACGATCGCGAGGCTTGCGACGACAAGCGCGAGGTTTCCCGCGCCGCGCAGCGGGACCAGATAGGGATCGTTCTTGTTGGCGGCCACGAATGCGACGAGCGGCGCGGCCAGCCAGAGCAGGATGAGACCGATACGACCGAGGAATTGCATGATGCGTCACACGCTATGAGTGGCGAATGCTCCGCACCTATCAAAGCGAATCACGCTGTGCGAGAGGCAAACGCGCGCCTGCACGAAAACTGCAGAAGACTCCTGAAACCGTGCAGATGATGGTCCCGCCTTCTGCACAACAGGTGTTCAGACTTCGTGATGCCACCCATCACGAAAGGTCATTTGGATATGACGAGCCTGGCTTCGACGATAGCAGCGGAAATCCAGCCGATCAGGCATTCCTCGATCCCGGCCAAGGTCGGCCTCGCGCTGGTGCTGGCCGCGCTCGCCGACTGGCTGTTCTACGGCCAGCGGATCGGGCTGTCGCTGACGCTCTTTGCGGTCGCGATGGCCTGCGTGTCGATGCTCTTCAATCATGCGGCCCTGGGTCTGCGGCGCGCCATGATCGGCACGGCCGTTCTCGTCGCCGGCCTCGTTCCGGCCGTCGAGGAGCTGAACATGCTGTCCTTCCTGATCTTCACCATGGCGCTGGCCATTGCGCTTCTGATCGCGACCAATCCCGAAACGACCGGGTTCGCTGAGCGTGCCCGCGCGCTGCGCAACTTTGTCCTGTTCGGGCCCTTCAGGTTCTTCCTCGAGGCGCTCCAGATCTTCAACATGTCGGCGTTCACCCGCGGCATTGCACTCTGGCTGCTCCCGGCAACGCTCAGCACCGTCTTCGTCGCGCTGTTCGCCGCGGCCAATCCGGTGATCGAGCAATGGGTGTCCCTGCTCAATCCAAAGCTCATCCTCGAATACATCAGCATCCCGCGCGTGCTGTTCTGGGCCATGATGCTGGCGCTGGTCTGGCCGTTCATCCATGTGCGCTGGCGGCGCAGGACGATTGTCACCACCGCCGTTGCCGATGGCCCCGTGCCGGCCCCGCTCCCGCCCTTGGTCTCGGCCGAATTTCTGAACCCCTCCACCATTCTGCGCTCGCTGATCTTGTTCAACCTGCTGTTCGCGGCGCAGTCCATCCTCGACGGGATCTATCTCTGGGGCCATGTGGCGCTGCCCGACAATTTGACCTATGCGGCCTACGCCCATCGCGGCGCCTATCCGCTGATCGCGACCGCGTTGCTCGCCGCCGCCTTCGTGCTGGTCGCGATGCGCCCGGGCGGGGCGGCCGAGAAATCAAGAGTGATCCGGCCGCTGGTCTATCTCTGGGTCGGGCAGAACGTGCTGCTCGTCGCCTCCTCCATCCTTCGCCTCGATCTCTATGTCGACATCTACATGCTGACCTATTGGCGCATCGCGGCCTTCATCTGGATGGGGCTGGTGGCGCTCGGGCTGGTCCTGATCGTGGCGCGCATCGCGCTCAACCGGTCCAACCAGTGGCTCGTCGGTGCCAATCTGATCGCGCTGACGATCGTGCTCTATAGCTGCTCGCTTGTGAACTTCGATGCGTTCATTGCCGACTACAATGTCACCCACAGCCGGGAAGCATCGGGCAAAGGCGTGCAGATCGACATCAACTATCTCCTGACGCTCGGGCCGCAGGCGCTGCCTGCCATCGACAAGGCCATCTTGCTCCGGCCCGGCGCCCCCGAGAGCTGCCTTGTGTCGCGCCGCGACCGCCTTGTAGAACAGCAGCGCCAGGATCTGGCCTGGCGGAGCTGGGGCTTTCGGAGCTGGCGGCTCCCGCGCAGGCTGGACGCGCAGGCAAAGGATCAGCAGGCAGGCTGAGGAAGCGGAGAGGTTCTTGGCGCATCGCATTCTCATCGTCGACGACGAGGGCCACATCCGCGAGGTCATCCGCGTCGCCCTGAAGAAGGCCGGCATGGACGTGATCGAGGCGCGCGACGGCAAGGAGGCACTCGCCCGCTTTGCCGCCGACAAGCCCGACCTGATCGTGCTCGACATCGGCATGCCCGAGTTCGACGGGCTCGATGTCTGCCGCGAGGTGCGCAAGGTGTCCGACGTGCCGATCCTGTTCCTGTCGGCGCGCGACGAGGAGATCGACCGCATCCTCGGCCTCGAGATCGGCGGCGACGATTACGTGACGAAGCCGTTCAGCCCGCGCGAGCTGGTGGCGCGTGTCAACGTCATCCTGCGCCGCCTCAGCCCGCGCAATGGCGAGGCCAAGACCGGGCCGGGCGCGCTGTCGCAAGGCGGCCTGCTGATCGATCCCGAGCAGCATGTCGCATCCTTTGCCGGCACGCCGCTGAAGCTGACCGCGATCGAGTTCGGCATCCTGCGCGCGTTCCTGACCCGGCCGACCTCGGTGTTCAACCGCGAGCAGCTGATGCGGGCGGCCTATCAGCTCAACATCCAGGTCTCCGACCGCACCATCGACAGCCACATCCGCAACATCCGCGCCAAGCTCACGGCGCACAATTGCGAGAACGTGATCGAGACCATCCACGGCGTCGGCTTCAAGCTCGGCCGCTGCGAGAAAGAGGCATGAGCGCAGCGCCCGACAAATGGCGGCCGTCGCTCACCCTCGTGATTTTCACGGTGCTGGCGACCGTCGGCGTGCTGCCGCTGGTCGGCCTGTTCTTCTTCCGCCTCTACGACAACCAGCTCATCCGCCAGACCCAGGCCGAGCTGATTGCGCAGAGCCGCGTGCTGGCGACGATCTATGCGCAGGAGGTCACGGCGCGGCTCGACAGCGGCCTGACGCTCGGCGCCGAGGTGCCGCCCAACGTGCTGCCCGACCCCGGCGACCAGGTCACCCCGATCCGTCCCGCGCTCGACCTCACCGCCAACGATCTCTTGCGGCGGCGGCCCGATGCGCAAGCCGCGCCGCAGCCGGCGCAGCCAGCCTATGTCGAGATCGGCGCAAGGCTGACGCCGATCATCCGCGAGACCCAGAAGGTGACGCTGGCGGGTTTTCGCATCCTCGATCCGCAGGGCGTGGTGATCGCCGGGCGCTACGAGGTCGGGCAGTCGCTCGCCCATATCGAGGAGGTCGCGGACGCGCTGCACGGGCAATACCGCGCCACCCTGCGCAACCGCGTCCCGGATCGACCGCCGCCGCCGATCTATTCCTTCAGCCGCGGCCTCGGCGTGCATGTGTTCTCGGCGATGCCCGTCATCGTCAACAATCGCGTCGCCGGGGTGATCTACACCACGCGGACGCCGAGCAACATCTTTGACCATCTCTACCAGGAGCGGGCCAAGTTCGTGCTGGCGGGGCTCGCCGTGATCCTGGGCACCATCGCGATCGGCCTCGTATTCTCGCGCACCATCACGCTGCCGATGCGCGAGCTGATCGACCGCGCCGCGCGCATCGGCCGCGGCGACCGCGAGGCGTTTCGGCCGCTCCGGCATTACGGCACCCGCGAGTTCGCCCAGCTCTCGCACAGTTTTCTCGGCATGGCGGAACAGCTGGCGCGGCGCTCGGACTATATCGCGACGTTCTCGGCCCACCTCACCCACGAGCTGAAATCGCCGCTGACCTCGATCAAGGGTGCGGCCGAGCTGTTGCAGGATTCGTTTCAAGGAAAGCCGGAAGGCCTGACGCCTGCCGAGCAGAAGACGTTCATCGCCAACATCCTGTCGGACACGCAGCGGCTGGAGGCGATGGCGCAGCGGCTGCGCGAACTCGCCCGCGCCGAGAGCCTGCCGCAGAACGAGCGCACCGAGCTTGCGCCTGTCATCGCCGACCTAAGGAGCCGGTTTCCGGCAAGCTCAATCGAGGCCAGCGGCCGCCTCGACCGGGCGATCGGCATGTCCGGCGAGAAGGCGCTGATCGTGCTGTCGCATCTCGCCGACAACGCGATGCGGCACCGGGCGAGGACCATCAGGCTGGAGGCGGTGGACGAGCGGACGACCCTGCTTGTGACGGTCAGCAATGATGGCGAGCCGATTTCGGCGCCGAACCGCGACAGGATATTTGATGCGTTCTTCACCACCCGCCGCGACCAGGGCGGCACCGGGATGGGGCTGGCGATCGCGCGCGCGGTGATGGCGAGCCATGGCGGCTCGATCAAGCTGAAGCCGACCGACGAGGGCGCGGCCTTCGAGCTCCAGTTTCCGATAGCCTAGATCGCGAATACCCAGGCGGCGACGATGGTGCCGATGGTGACCAGACCGGCGATGGTCCAGCCGGCGGCATATTCCAGCTCAGGATGACCGGTCGCCCGCATGATCTCTGCCGGATCGGCGGTATGCTTCTCTGCCATGACAGCCTCGCACGTTTTTTTCCGTGTCCTATGTAAGTCGCTTCAGCCGCCAATAGGTTCCATCACGGAAATGCGAGGAATGACGCAGCTAGGTCTATTCGCCGAACCGCAAGCCGGTCCTGCCGGGCTTCGCTATACCGATGACTTCGTCGTGGCCGCCGTCGAGCAGGACTTGATCGGCCGCATCGCAGCATTGCCGCTGCAGCGCTTCCAGTTCGGCGCCTTCGAGGGCAACCGCCGGGTGGCCTCGTTCGGCTATCGCTATGACTATTCGCTGCAACGGCTGGCCGAGGCCGAGCCGATCCCGGACTGGGTCCTGCCCGTCGCGCGGCAGGTCGAGGCCTGGGCGGGCCTCGCCGCCGGCAGCGTCCGGCAGGTGCTCTGCACCGAATATGACACCGGCGTCGGCATCGGCTGGCACCGCGACAAGCCGCATTTCAAGGAGATCCTCGGCCTGTCGCTGGGCTCACCGTGCAAATTCCGCTTCCGCCGCCGTAGCGGCGACAAATGGGAGCGCCACGCGCTCGAAGCCCTGCCGCGCTCGCTCTACCTGATGGACGGCGAGGCGCGGTCACAATGGGAGCACAGCATCCCGCCGGTTGAGGCACGCCGCTATTCGATCACCTTCCGGACGATGAAGCAGGCGTGACCGGCCCCCCCAAAACAAAAACTGCGAAAACAACCCCATGCACAGTAGAACGCGCGGCCGGCATGCGGCCGCGGTCGCGCGCCCCAAATGTTTGACACGTCGGACCAAAACAGCCGCGCCGCGCAATCGTCGCGCGGTTCGCGGATTTTCCCTTCAATTGCGGGCCAGGGGCAAGATTTCGGGGGGAAGAGAAGCCGCCACTCGACTCTCCGCAAGATTGTAAGTTAGTCTCGCTTCTATCGACCGGTCCATTTTTAACCGATGTTGCAGCATTTCAGGGCGCGGCACGGCGCCGTCCCGGCAGAAGACATTTTCAAGGGAAGCTCGCGATGCGTTCGCTGTTTGCGCGGCTGCACCGGCGTTACGGGCCCAGGATTTCGGGGGCGGAGCGCCAACGGCGGGTCAAGGACAAGCTCGCCCTTCAACCCACCCCACCCACGATCCGTTCACCCACCGCGCTCCGCGCGCTGGCGGTGCGACGCCCGAAAGTCGCGATCATCGGCGGCGGCTTCGCCGGCCTGATGGTGGCCTCCGAGCTCGTCGCGCATTGCGAGGTGACGCTGTTCGAGGCCCGCGACCGCTTCGGCGGCCGGGTTCTCAGCAAGAAGAAGCCGAGCGGGATCGTCGAGGCCGGCGGCGAGCTGATCGGCTACAACCATCCGCTCTGGCTGAAATATGCCAAGCGGTTCGAGCTCGGCCTCTCCGTCATCACCTCGGACACCAATTTCGACGCGCTCGAGCTCGACATGCCGGTGTTTCTCGACGGCCACAAGCTCTCCGACGGCCAGATGAAGCTGGTCTATCACGAGATGGACGATGCTTTCGGCAAGCTCAGTCGGTGGGCCGGCAGGGTCAAGCCTGACAAGCCCTGGCGCGCCAAGGGCGCAAGGAAACTCGACGCCAGGACGATTGCGGAGTGGATCGCCAGCCTCGACTGCTCGAAGCTCACCAAGCACGCCATGGACGAGCAGTTCTCCAACGACGCCGGCCAGCCGACCACCAAGCAGAGCCTTCTTGCTAATCTGGCCGTCGTCGCGGGCGGACGGATGAAGGACCAGATCGACGCCTTCTTCACCCAGACCGAGACTTTGCGCTGCTCGGAAGGCAATCAGGAGCTCGCCATTCGTCTCGCGCAGGACATCGAGGACAAGGGCGCCAGCACCCACCTGTCGACGCCGGTGCGCGCCATCCGCATCGACAGCGAAGGCGTGACCCTGGAATTCAGCCCCTCCGGCAACGGAACGGCACGCGCGCCCTTCGCCGCCGACTATGCCGTGCTCGCGATACCCCCGAGCCTGTGGCCGGACTCACCCAACGCCAAGATCACGATCACGCCCCACCTGCCGCACGACTACTACGTCACGATGGGGACGGCTGTGAAATATCTCAGCCCGCTCAAGAAGCGCTTCTGGATCGGCGAGGGCCTCGCCCCGACTGCCATCTCGAACCAGTTCGGTGTCACCTGGGAAGGGACGGACAACCAGATCGCCCCGCCGGATCATCCGGTCGAGCTCAGCCTGTTTGCCGGCGCCGACGTCGCGGCGGAAGCTCTCAAGCACTACCAGCCCGGTGACCAGACGCAGGTCGACGCGTTCTACGCGCAGCAGATCGGCAGCGTCTACAAGGGTTATGTCGCGCATCTGGCCGATCAACCGGAGTTCATGGCTTGGCCGCGCGACGAATGGACCGCCGCCGGCTATTCCTGTCCCGCCCCGGGCGAGGTCTGCCGCGCCGGTCCGCTGCTGGCCAAGGGCTTCGAGGACCGCCTGTTCTTTGCCGGTGAGCACACCTGCTTTGCCTATTTCGGTTACATGGAAGGCGCTCTCCAGTCCGGCCAGACGGCGGCGGCTGCGATCATCAAGGCCATCGACAAGCAGCCTGAAGCGCATGGCTCTGCCCGGACTAGCAATTCTGTCATAGGTTCGGGGCGCCTTGCGGCGGCGAAGCCGTGACCGGAGAGGAAGCGACGCGAATGACATTCACGACAAGGGCCCGATCCAGGATTTGGGCCCGCATCATCTCCGCGCTCGCTTTTGCCGGCGCCTTCAACGCCGCCGGAGCCTCGGGGGCGACGCCTGCGAAAGTCTCGGGCTCGACGGCGCTGGCGCTCGCGGGCGTGATCGCGCCGCTGTCGCCGGACCTGACCGGCGCCGAGAGGAAGGCGGTGGCGATGCTGTTCGCCGCCAATGCCGAGATTCCCTACAAGAAGCCAATCGTGGTGACTGTGGACAGAATCGTCTGCCGCACCGGCAATGTCGACATCACGTTACGCAATTGCGAGCTGACCTTCGGCAAGAAGAGCAGGACCGTGAACGGTTCGACGGCCAATGAAATTTTCGCGACAGAAGCGCTCGCCGGCATTCCGCCCGATGGTGCGGCGGGATCGAACTTCGAGAGCCTGAGCAAGCTGAGCTGCACGATCGACCCCAATGCCATCCGCCGCAAGGACGGGAGCGGGGCCGACTGCACGTTCCAGCCGGGGAATTGAACCGCGCATGGGCAAGAACATGGGCAAGAAACCGGGTGCCGTGAAATCGCCTCAAGACGAACTAACTAATAAGGCGAATTGAAAAGACGGGCCAAATGCGCGAGCCCATATCGGGCACGCAGGGCCGGCACCAACATACCAACATGAAGAATTATCTCGCTTTCTTCCTCATCCTGGGCATGACGGCAGCCTCCGCACGCGGTCCGTTGCCCGCGCGGCTCACGGGGCCGTCCAATCTCGTCCGGGTGGGCCTCACCGACAACGACACGACCGCCGGTGGCACTGCGCGGCTGTGCGAGCAGATCTCCTTCTCGCGGGGGCTGCGCTACGGCGAGAGCGAGGCCAATGTGCTCGACGTCGCCACCAGCAGCGAGACCAAGGCGGATACGCCCCGGCCCGTGCTGGTGTTCGTGGGGGGCGACACCTTCACCGGCGATCGCGGCGCGCCGGACCTGTCACGCGAGGTCCAGGACCAGGCGATGTGCTTTGCCGCGCGCAACGGCATGATCGGCGTGCGCGTCAACTATCGCTTTGCGCCTGCGGCGACCTGGCCGATGGGTGCAACCGACGTCGCGGCGGCGCTATCCTGGGTCCACGGCAACATCGACCTGTTCAATGGCGATGCCCGCGAGATCGTCGCGGTCGGCTACGGCGCCGGCGCCTTCCATGTCGCCACCTTGCTGGCGCATCCCGAGTTCCAGACCGACCGCGCCGATGTCGCCGCCGTCGTGCTGGTGTCCGGGATCTACCGCGCGGGCAAGGACGCGAGCGACAGCGAGAAGGCCTATCTTGGCACTGACCCCACCCAATACGACAAGCGGTCGGTCTTCCCCGGCATCCTCAACGTCGACGCGCCGATCGTGCTGGCCTGGGCCGCGAACGATCCCGCGAACCTCGTGGCGCAGGGCGAGACCTTGAAGAAGACCCTCTGCGGCGCCGGCCACTGCCCGCGCAGCACGCTGCTGCGCAGCCGCGACGGCATCGCCGCCGCCTTCGGCCTCGACGGCTCCGGCGACAGCCTCGCCGAACCGACGCTGCTCCTGGTGCATCAGCTCGAGGCGCGGGAGCTGCCGTAGCGGCGCGTTGCGGGCGGCGCGACGACTTTCACCTTTTGCTGGGCCACCCCTCTCCCCCGCCCTCCCCCGCAAGGGGGGAGGGAGCGCAGCGGAGCACGTGGCCACGCTGTGCCCTCATCGCCGACGCGCTAATGAATGGAGTCACTCGCCAAACGAAAGATGCGTTCCCTCCCCCCTTGCGGGGGAGGGTTAGGGAGAGGGGTGCCACACGGCACGCTCTGTCGATTGATGGCCCGTCAACACGGCTGTCGTTTCGTTCGCGATGCGTCGCCTTGAAGCGGGCGATCAAGCCACAGCTTTGACAAACGCTTGACGTAGATCAAGCGGACTTGGTGCGGATTGAGCCGACCTCTTGGAGGGGCCAATATCAAGGTATCGAGCATGCGCGTCATCGGCAGGATGCTGTTCGTTTCGATGATCGCTATCGCGTCGCTTGGCGCGATGTCCCAGCAACACGCCGAACAACCCGCGAGCGGCGATGAAATCCGCATCGGCAATGTCATGCCGTATTCGGGACCGCTCTCGGAATTCGGCGCCATCGGCCAGGCGGAGGCCGCCTATTTCGACATGATCAACGCGCGCGGCGGCATCAACGGCCGCAAGATCCGCTTCATCACGCGCGACGACAATTCCGATCCGGCCACCGCGCTGGAGCTGACGCGCAACCTGGTCGAGAAGGACGACGTGCACCTGATGTTCGGCTCGTTCGGCACGCCCGGCAATATCGCCACGCGCTGGTACCTGAACGAGAAGAGAATCCCGCAGCTGTTCGTCGCCTCCGGCGACGAGGAGCTGAGCCAGGCCAAGGCGTTTCCCTGGACCATGGGCTGGCAGCCGTCGTTCCGGTCGGAGGGGCGCATCTATGCCAACTATATCCAGGCCTATTACCCCAAGAAGAAGATCGTGGTGCTCTGGCAGAACGACCAGTTCGGACGCATGCTCTACAGGGGCATCCAGGAAGGTCTTGGCGACCTGAACCGCCTTGTCCTCGTCGACATCGCCTTCGACATTGCCGATGAGCATCTCGAAGGGCATGTCTCGATCCTCAAGCGCGCGGGCGCGGACATCTTCGTCTTTCTCGGCGTGCCGTCGACGGCGTCCAAGGTGATCAAGCTGGCGGCGTCGCTCAAATGGCGCCCGGTCATCATCGTCAACGACGCCTCCGCCTCGATCGCCAACGCGATGGCGCCCGCGGGCCTGGAGAATTCGTCCGGCGTGATCTCGGCGGCCTTCCTGAAGGATCCGAGCGACCCCGCATGGAAGAACGACCCCGCCATGAAGGACTGGTTCGCCTTCATGGACAAGTACCATCACGTCGAAAGCACCAACAACAGCGCCGCGGTCTACGGCTACGGCGCAGCCGAGGCGCTGACACAGGTGCTGAAGCAATGCGGCGACGACCTGTCGCGCGAGAACATCATGCGTCAGGCGGCTTCGCTGAGGGATCAGCAGCCCTCCGTTGCGTTGCCCAACATCAGGATGAGCACCTCGCCCAACAGCTATCTGCCGATCAAGCAGATGCGGCTTGTGCAGTTCGACGGCCGTTCCTGGCAGCCTTTTGGCGATGTGATCGAGACCGCGTTCACGGAAGGGGCGGCGCGGTAAGCCGACTCGGACGCACCTTTTCCTGGGCCACCCCTCTCCCCCGCCCTCCCCCGCAAGGGGGGAGGGAGCACAGTGTGCCGCGTGGCGAGAGCTGGGCTCACAGCTCAATGAGTTCACAAAACCAAAGCCAATTGTCGTCACCTTGACGCAGCCACACGCGCAACTGCGTTCCCTCCCCCCTTGCGGGGGAGGGTTAGGGAGAGGGGTGCCACACGGCGCACTCTCGAGAGGAGTCACGCAAGTCTGCGCGCACCCTCACGCCGGCTTCAGCGCGGCCAGCGCGTTTTCCAGCAGCGAGCGGACGCGTGCTGCATCGCCTGACTTCACCATGGCGGGGTCGAGATACAGCTCGAGGCCGGGCGCGCGCTCGGTGATGACACCGCTCTTCTCCGCCGCCGCGTCGTTGAGCGCGTCGACCGAATAGGGAATGATTTCGCGGCTGATGCCCTTCATCGTGATCGCGGGCAGCGCGTGGGCGCGGACGATGTCGCTGACCAGCGCAAAGGTCTCGTAGCTCAGCACGATGCCGCCGGGCTCGGCGATCGATTGCAGGCGCGCGGCGAGGTTCGCTTCGGCGCCGATGATCGTATAATCCATGCGGTCGCTGCTGCCGAAATTGCCGACATTGCAATAGCCGGAATTGATGCCCATCCGCGAGCGGAACGGCTGCTCGATCCCGGAGGCGCGCCACTTCGCATTGAGCTCGGCAAGACGCTGCTGCATCCGCCAGGCCATCTGGAGGCAGGCCTCAGCGTCCGCACGGTCGCCCCTGGTCTCGGGGTCGCCGAAGAAGATCAGCATGGCATCGCCGATGAACTTGTCGATGGTGCCGCCATATTCATGGGCGATCGCCGACATCTCGGTGAAATATTCGTTGAGGAGCTGGGTCAGCAGCTCCGGCTGCAGCCGCTCGGCTGTCGCCGTGAAGTTCTGGATGTCGGAGAAGAAGATCGTCAGCTTCTTGCGCTCGGTGTGGATGGTGACGTCCTTCTGGCCGCTGAAGATGCTCTTGTAGACCTGCGGCGGGATGTAGCGCGAGATCTTCATCGACAACGAAGCCAGGAAGTCGTTGGCGGATTCGAGCTCCTTGTTCATGCCCTTGATGCGGCCGGCCTGGCGGCGCTGGAGCGAGAGGAACGACAGGCCGCAGCCGGCGGCGATCAGGAAATAGGCCAGCAGGAACTTGAACGAGAAGATGTTGGCGGCGATCGGCTGCGCAATGATCACCTCCTGGATACCTCTGATGTCGCCGACCTTCCAGTCCTTCTTCGGGCTCTCGGGGTGGCTGTTGTGGCAGCTGACGCAGGCCGGGCCCATCGTGACGGGCGCGACCAGGCGAACCTTGTCGGAGAACAGCGAGGTCTCGGTCTCGACGATCTTCTGCTCGGGATCCCTCCGAAGCGCGTCGAGCGCGTCCTTCTCGAACTTGTCGAGCTGGTGCGCGGCGCGGTTCTGGAACGGGAAATCCGAGACGAAGCGGTAGGTGATGTTCTCCTGCTGCGCGCCGATCACCCGTCCGAGCTCCAGCGACAGCGTCGCCGGGATCGGGATCGCACCGGGGACGGATTCGTAATTGTGCACGACCCTGGTGGTGCCATTCGGATTGGCCAGGATGCGGCCGACGACGTTGGACGCATAGTAGCTGCGCACGCTCGTGATCACCGAGTTGAGGTCGGCGGCCTGCCGGCGCAGCGCGGTCTTGCTGAGGTCGGTCAGGTCCAGCCACACCGCGACCGGCAAAGCGAGCAGGAGCAAGGCGATCACGGCCCCCGTGAGGATGCCGCTCTTGCGCTGTTCTTCGGAGATCTCTTGTTTCACCCTGTGGCTCCGTCGTGTGCGATCTTGACGCAAATCCCGGGAATTCGCGGCAAGAGCTTGCGGCGGCACAGAGCCCGCAAATGCGAGGCCGCGCAACCCCATTTCATGGTGGGTCGCAGCAAATGGCTTTTCGTTTCATGGCGAATGTTTAAGATCGGTATTAACCTGCATTCACTCCGCCGGGAGATCCTCCATATGACCGAGACCATCCGCATCAGGCGCTTCAATGCGCGCCCCGTGATCGTGCCGATGAATTTGCCGCTCAAGACCTCGACCGGCGCAGTCGCAAAGGCGCCGCTGGTGCTGATCGACTGCGAGACCGACCAGGGCGCGGTGGGGCATGCCTATCTGTTCTCGATCACGCCGTCGGCCTTGAAGCCGCTGACGGCGATGGTCACGGAAATGTCTGAGCTCGTCGCCGGCGACGAGCTGCTGCCGTTCGAGATCGAGCGCAAGCTGACCCAGCGTTTCACCCTGCTCGGCCTCGCCGGCCTGCAGCGGCTGGCGCAATCCGGCATCGACATGGCGGCATGGGACGCGCTGGCGCGTAGCAAAGGCCTGCCCCTTGCCCGCCTGCTCGGCGGCGCGCCGAAACCGGTGCGCGCCTATAATTCGAAGGGGCTCGGCATCATGCCGGCGGGCGCCGCGGTGGACGAGGCCCACAAGCTGCTGGCCGAAGGTTTTCACGCCGCAAAGATCCGCGTCGGCCGGCCCGATGCGCGGGAGGATCTCGCCGTGGTGCGCGCGGTGCGCAAGGCCGTCGGCGATCAGGTCACGCTGATGTGCGACTACAACCAGGCCCTGACGGTCACCGAAGCCATCCGCCGCGGCGAGATGCTCGACGACGAGGGTCTGACCTGGATCGAGGAACCGATCCGCCATGACGATTATGAGGGCAATGCTCGCATCGCGGATGCGCTGCGCACGCCGGTCCAGATCGGCGAGAATTTTGACAGTGCCTTCTCGATGCAATCAGCGCTGTCCGCGGAGGCCTGCGACTACGTGATGCCCGACGTGCAGCGCATCGGCGGCGTCACCGGGTGGCTCCGCGCCGCCGCGCTCGCGCAGGCCGCCGGCATCGAGATGTCGACGCACCTGTTCTCGGAGGTCAGCGCGCACCTGCTCTGCGTGACGCCGACCGCGCACTGGCTGGAATATGTCGACTGGGCCGACGCGGTGCTGGCGACACGATTGCAAATCAAGGACGGCTTTGCCCTGCCGGGCGAGGAGCCCGGCAACGGGATCGCGTGGGACGAGGCGGCGGTGAAGAAGTATCTCGTCTGATAAGACCGCCTCTTACGACCGAACAGCGGCAATCATACTCAGCTCGACGGGAGCGCCCCGCGGCAACTCGGCGACGCCGACAGACGTGCGCGTGTGACGACCGCGATCGCCCAAGCGCTCGATGAGCCGGTCGGAGGCCCCGTTCATGACTTGCGACTGCTGGGTAAATCCAGGCGCTGAAGCAATGTATCCAACGAGCTGCAGGACCTGGACGATCCTGTCCTCTCCGCCTGTTGCGTGGTTGATGGCTGAAATGCAGAGATCGGCGCAGAGAGCAGCGGCCTCCTGCGCGGCCGCGATATCGACATTTGCGCCGACCTTGCCCGCATACAGCAGGTCCTCACCGCGACGCGGCAGCTGACCACTGACATACGCAATTCCACCATGGATGATCACCGGCAAATAGTTGCCGCCGGGCTTGTTCACACTGCTCATCTCGGAAACCTGCCTTCTCGTCACGTCCGGCGAAGCGACACGTTTCGCCGAACCCCGCAAATTGTATCTCACCAGGCTCGTCGCCGTCATGGATGACCGGACAATGGCAGGCGGAAAGTCACGGATCAAGGCTGCGAAGCATTTGCATGCCGAAGGCAGTGCGGATCCGGCCCGACAAGGTCTCTCCACCGCGCATTGCGCAGCGGCGGCGGGCACGATAACGATGCCCCCATGTCCACATGGCGGCCCCACCCTCACATCCGCGTCGTCGCGCTCGGCCTGCACTGGCGGGACGGGCGGCTGCTCGCGGCCGAGGTGCGTGACGATGCGGCGCGGATCAAGGGCGTTCGCCCGCTCGGCGGCGAGATCGAGTTCGGCGAGAGCTGGCGGACTGCGCTGGTGCGCGAATTCAACGAAGAGCTCGGCATCGACATCACGATCACCGGCGAGCCGCTCGTGATGGAGAACATTTTTGTGCACGAGGGATCGACCGGGCACGAGGTGATGTTCATCGCGGAGGTCGCGCTTCCAGACGGCGCGTTCAGCGGCCAGGACCGCATCGATTTCCGCGAGGATAACGGGGAGCAGATCGTCGCGCGATGGTTCGACCTTGCCGATCTCGACGTGCAGGGCGGACCGAGCCTCTATCCGACAGGACTGAAGGACCTGCTGCTCCGGC
>NZ_JBFUGY010000018.1:0-167192 GCF_056402655.1 Bradyrhizobium sp. P3_C3
GCCGGGGGGCCCGGCTGGCGCGGCGCGTCGAAACGCGGGGCCCGCGGCGCCGGGGGGCCCGGCTGGCGCGGCGCGTCGAAACGCGGGGCCCGCGGCGCACGCGGGGCGTCGCCCTGCTCATCGACATTGAAGGACGGGCGGTCGGCACGCGGCGGCGGTGGAGCCGGACGGGTGCGTGGAGCGGTCGGCTGRGACGGCGGCGGGGTGCCCTCGGCGGCGCGGGTGCTGGCCCGGCGGAAGGCGTCTCCGCTGCCGCTGCTGCGGGCGCCGCCACCGGGACCGGGGCGCGAGGCCTCCCGGGCGCGCTGGGCGGCCTCCGATTCGACCTTGCGGACGGCCTCTTCCAGCGACAGCCGTTCGCGGGTGATCTCGGATTCGGAGAGCGGCGGCTGCACGCTGCGGAGCTGCGCGATCAGGGCCGTGCGCGCACGCTCGTAGAGCGCGCGACGGCTTTCGCCGGGAGCGTTGGGGTCCAGGGCGGAAATAGCGCGGGCGATCAGCGGATAGTAATCAGCCATTTCAACTCAACTAGCGCACGTCCCGGTAAGATATCGTTAAGCCTCAAACGGATTTTGCACCAGAATAGTATCCTCGCGTTCCGGGCTGGTGGAAAGCAGGGCGACCGGGCACCCCACCAATTCCTCGATCCGGCGGACATATTTGATGGCCTGGGCCGGCAGGTCCGCCCAGGAACGGGCATTGGCGGTCGGCTCCTTCCAGCCCTCGATGGTCTCGTAGATCGGCTCGACCCGGGCCTGGGCGCCCTCGCCGGCCGGGAAGTGGTCGATCTCCTTGCCGTCGAGCTTGTAGCCGGTGCAGACCTCGATCGTGTCGAAGCCGTCGAGGATGTCGAGCTTGGTCAGCGCCAGGCCGTTGATGCCGCAGGTCCGGACCGCCTGGCGGACCAGCACGGCGTCGAACCAGCCGCAGCGGCGCGGACGGCCGGTGTTGGTGCCGAACTCGCGGCCACGCTCGCCGATCTTGCGGCCGGTCTCGTTGTCCTGCTCGGTCGGGAACGGGCCCTGGCCGACGCGGGTCGTATAGGCCTTGCACAGGCCGAGCACGTAGCCGACCGCACCGGGGCCGAGGCCCGAGCCGGTCGCGGCCTGCGCCGCCACCGTGTTGGACGAGGTGACGTAGGGATAGGTGCCGTGGTCGACGTCGAGCAGCGCGCCTTGCGCGCCCTCGAACAGCATGCGCTTGCCTTCGCGCCGCTTGATGTCGAGCAGCCGCCACACCGTCTCGGCGTAAGGCAGTAGCTCAGGCGCGAGCGCGGTCAATTCCTTCAGGATCACCTTGCCGTCAAACTCCGGCAGGTTGAGGCCGCGGCGCAGCGCGTTGTGATGCGCCAGCAGCCGGTCGATCTTGTGCGGGAGGGTGTCGAGATCGGCGAGGTCCATCAGGCGGATGGCGCGGCGGCCGACCTTGTCTTCATAGGCAGGTCCAATGCCGCGGCGGGTGGTGCCGATCGCGGTTGCCGCATTGGCGGATTCGCGGTGCGCGTCGAGCTCGCGGTGCAGCGGCAGGATCAGGGTGACGTTCTCGGCGACGCGCAGATTGTCCGGAGAGATCGCGACGCCCTGCGAGCGCAGCTTGGTGACCTCGTCGAGGAAGGCCTGCGGATCGAACACCACGCCGTTGCCGATCACCGACAGCTTCTGGTCGCGCAGCACACCGGAGGGCAGCAGCGCGAGCTTGTAGGTCTTGCCGTTGATGACCAGCGTGTGGCCGGCGTTATGACCGCCCTGGAAGCGGACGACGATGTCCGCCTGCTCCGACAACCAGTCGACGATCTTGCCCTTCCCTTCGTCGCCCCACTGGGCTCCGACGACGACAACGTTGGCCATTCGCGGGTAATCCTCTGAAGATTTTAGATGCGCCAGCCCAGCTGACGGCCGGAGCCGTTCGCACGCGAGGCAGCCAACCGGATAAAGGAAGCAGCCTCTCTAGGCAAGCAAGAACGGGGCTTTTTCGGGGCTCAAGACGCACTTTAACCCTTTGATATCCCCGTAAAATCCAGAAGCCTTCCATGGCCATTTCGTAAGCTTCGGCCAAAGCGCGAGGCTGATCCGCCGCTGCATGGTCGCGATGCGTCCGCCCCCCGTTGATGCCACTTCGATTTCCGTGTCTTTGGGCATGCCGGGCTGTCAGCCGGCCCGACCTTGCCGGGCCGGTGCCTCGGCGTACTCCACGCGGGGGCCATAACAACCACGATGTCCGCCACCGGCCAGACCACGAGCACCGAATCATCCAGTCACAGCTGGATCGCCAACCAGCCATATCTCCTGCTCAGCATCACCGCGATGTGCTGGGCCGGCAATGCCGTGGTCGGGCGGCTCGCCGCCGGGCACATCCCGCCGGTGACACTGTCGTTCCTGCGCTGGACCTTCGCCTTCCTGCTGGTGCTGCCGTTCGCCTGGAAACATCTCGCCCAGGACTGGCCCGCGATCCGCAGCAGGCTCGGCCTGATGATCGTGCTGTCGATCACCGGCATCGGCGCCTTCAACACGCTGCAATACTGGGCGCTGGAACATACCCAGGCACTCAACACGCTGCTGCTCCAGTCGGCCGCGCCGCTGGTCGTGGCGCTGTGGTCGCTGGCCATCCTCGGCGTCCGCCTCACCGCGGCACAGGCGTTCGGCGTGGCTCTCTCGATGTGCGGCGTGCTGACGATCCTGCTGCATGGCGATTTCACCACGCTGTCGAACATCGCGTTCAACAAGGGCGACCTCATCTTCATTGTCGCGCTGATCATCTTCGCGCTGTATTCGGTGCTGACCCTGAAGCGGCCGCCGATGCACGGCCTGTCGTTCCTCGCCTTCACCTTCGGCGCCGGCGCCGCCTGTCTCATCCCGCTCGAGATCTGGGAGCTGTCCGCGCGTCCGGTGATGAAGCTCGACGGGCCGAACCTGCTGACGCTGTTCTATGTCGCGGTGTTCCCGTCGACGCTCGCCTATCTCTGCTTCAATCGCGGCGTGCGCCTGATCGGCGCCAACCGCGCCGCGCCGTTCTTTCATGTCGTGCCGGTGTTCGGCTCGATCATGGCGATGGCCTTCCTCGGCGAACACCCGCAGGCGTTCCACTTCATCGGCTTCGCGCTGGTGCTGGCCGGCGTGTTCGTGGCGTCAAGGAAGCAGGCGACGTAACTCAACATCGTAGGGTGGGCAAAGCGAAGCGTGCCCACCATGCCAGTTGAAACGGGAAGGATGGTGGGCACGGCGCGCGAAGAGCGCGCCTTTGCCCACCCTACGAATCTCGGTGTGAACTCATCCTGAACTTGCTGTACGCTTCGCTCGTCGCGATGATCACGTGCTCGGCGCAGCCGTTGACGCGATGCGGGTCGGCCTGCGTCTCGTAAGCCTCCGACGTCATCATGTCGATGAAAGCCGCAACCGTTGGGTAATAGACCAGCGCGACGAAATCCCAGTCGTTGCCATCATGCGGGCCGAGCGCGACCGCCTTCGCTTCGCCGGTCCACAGCAGCGTGCCGCCGCGTGCCCTGATCATGGGCACCGTGATCGCACTGTAACGAAGATATGCGTCCCAGCCCGAACCGTCGCCATCGCGCGAGCGCTGGTGAAAACGCATCAGGTTCAGCATCACCACCGGCGCATTTGCATCGAGCCGCTCCAGGCCCTCGATGTTCAACATATTAACCGCCAATGACACCTCCTCAAGCCATGCCTGCATTGTAGCCTTGCGGCCGCGAGACTTGTGTCACAACAAGAATCCGGCGCAAGGTCGCATCCAACGCCAATGACGATTGCTTCGCCCGCGCCAAAGGCCTCGAATCCGGCCAGTTGGCTCAACAACCAGCCTTACCTGCTGCTCAGCCTGAGCTCGCTGTTCTGGGCCGGCAACATCGTGCTCGCGCGCCATGTCGGCGCGCATGTGCCGCCGCTGACGGTGACCACGATCCGCTGGTTCGGCGTGTTCCTGATCCTGTTGCCGTTCGCCTGGCCGCATCTGAAGCGCGACTGGCCGAATTTGCGCAAGAGCCTGCCGCTGATGCTGTTCCTGTCGCTGGTCGGCTTTGCCTTCAACAACGCGATCTCGTACTGGGCGATGCAATACACGGAGGCGCTGAACGCACTGCTGATCCAGTCGGCCGGACCGCTGTTCGTGGCGCTGTGGTCGCTGGTGCTGTTCGGCGTGCGGTTGACGGGTGCGCAGCTCGCCGGCATCGCGATCTCGCTTCTCGGCGTGCTGATCATCATCCTGCGCGGCGATCTCGCCGCGCTCGCGAGCATCAGCTTCAACAGGGGCGACATCATGTTCGCCTCTTCGCTGGTGGCGTTCGGGCTCTACTCCGCCTTCATCCCGCGCCGGCCGAAGATCCACCAGCTCTCCTTTCTCTCCTTCACCACCTTCTGTGGCGCGACGATGCTGCTGCCCGCCGCGATCTGGGAAGCCCTAAGCGGCCGCGTCCTGCAACTCGACGGGGTGACGCTGGCGACGCTGGGTTACATCCTGATCTTTCCCTCGACGCTGGCCTATCTCTTCTTCAACCGCGGCGTGGCGCTGATCGGCCCGAACCGCGCGGCGCCGTTCTTCCATCTGGTCCCGGTGTTCGGTTCGGCGATGGCGATCCTGCTGCTCGGCGAAAAGCTCCAGCCGTTTCATCTGATCGGCTATGCGCTCGTGCTCGCCGGCGTCGTGTTCGCCTCTCGCCAGGGTTCTGCGGTGAAGTAATTCCGCGAGGTGGGTGACAAACTCCCGTCTTCCGATTTTTGCGAAGAGAAGCTAGGTTCCCCGCCAACGAAAAAGAGGGAACGTCCAGACATGCTGTCATCACTGATCCGCGCTCTGCGCGCTGCCGGCGCAGCCGCACTTTGTCTCGCCGCCGCATCCGCCGCGCAGGCCGACAATTATCCGAGCCGCAACATCACGCTGGTGCTGCCGTTCGCGGCCGGCAGCGGCACCGACACCACGACGCGGCTGATCTCGCAGCATTTGTCGCAGGCGCTCGGCGTCGGCATCGTGATCGAGAACAAGGCCGGCGCCAACGGCATGATCGCCGCGACCTTTGTGGCGCGCGCCGCCCCCGACGGCTACACGCTGCTGGTGACGACCAACACCACGCATTCGGCCAATCCCTATCTGCTCAAGAGCCTGACCTACGACCCCGTCAAGGACTTCACCCCGATCGCGCGGACCGGCGACCTGCCCTTCATGCTGGTGATTCACCCGGAGGTGCCGGCCAAGACCGTCGGCGAGCTCGTCGCCTACGGCAAGGCCAATCCGGGCAAGCTGAGCTACGCGTCGGGCTCGTCCTCGGCGATCGTGTCGGGTGCGACCTTTGCGCACAATGCCGGGCTCGACCTCCTGCACGTGCCCTACAAGAGCTCGCCGCCGGCGCTCAACGACGTCATGGGCGGCCGCGTCTCGATGATGTTCGTCGACATCCTGACCGGCCTGCCCCACGTCAACGGCAACRCACTGCGCGCGCTCGCCGTCACCACCAAGGACCGCTCGCCGCTGGTGCCGAACCTGCCCTCGATGCAGGAGGCCGGCGTGCCGGATTTCGACATCTCGTCGTGGCAGGGCTATTTCGGCCCCGCCGGCATGCCCAAGGAGATCGTGACCAGACTTAACGCCGAGATCAGGAAGATCGTCGAGAAGCCGGAGATCAAGGCCCAGCTCGCCACGCTCGGCATGGACGCCTTCTCCGGCACGCCGGAGCAGCTCGGCACTTTCGTGAACGAGCAGCTGGTGCTGTGGGAGAAGCTGATCACGAACGCGAAGATCGAGAAGCAGTAGGGGGTCTAGGAAGGTGTCATCGCCCGCCTTGTGCGCAATTGCGCACTGGGGCGGGCGATCCAGTATTCCGAGACGTTGGTGATTGACCCGATGGGCCGCGGCGTACTGGATGCCCCACCTTCGCGGGGCATGACGGCCGAAAAGTTGAAAAAGAAAAAAGGTGGGCACGGCGCTTGCGCGCCTTTGCCCACCCTACGAATTCCGTGCGTTCGGCTTTACGCCGCGCGGACCTTGGCGAGGAAGCCGTCGACGGCGCTGCGCAGCGCGCCGGACTGGCTGTCCAGCTCGCGGGCGTTGGTGAGCACGTCGGTGGCGGCAGAGCCGGTCGCTTCCGCGGCCGAGGTGACGCTGCCGATATTGGCGTTGATCTCGTTTGAGCCGGCCGCGACCGACTGGATGTTGCGGGCGATCTCGCGGGTCGCTTCGCCCTGCTGCTCGATCGAGGCGGAAATGCCGGCGGTGATCTCGCTCATCTCGGCGATGGTCTGGGTGATGCCGGAGATCGCCGTGACCGCGTCGCTGGTCGAGGTCTGCATCGCCGCCACTTGCGCGGAGATTTCCTCGGTCGCCTTCGCGGTCTGGTTCGCCAGCGCCTTGACCTCGGAGGCCACCACCGCGAAGCCGCGGCCGGACTCGCCGGCGCGCGCCGCTTCGATGGTGGCGTTGAGCGCAAGCAGGTTGGTCTGCGCCGCAATCGAGTGGATCAGCTTGACGACCTCGCCGATCTTCTCGGCGCCGGTCGAGAGCACCTGCACGGTGGCGTTGGTGCGCTCGGCATCGCTGACGGCCCGGCTCGCGACTTCGGTCGAGCGCGTGACCTGGCGGGAGATTTCCGCAACCGAGCTCGACAATTCTTCGGCGGCTGCGGCAACCGTGCCGACATTGCCGGAGGCTTTTTGCGAGGCGGCGCCGACCGTCGCCGCACGCGACGAGGCGTCGCTGGCCGTCGCGGTCATCGACTGCGCCGTGCTCTGCATGCCGGCGGCGGCCGAGGAGACCGAGCGGACGATGCCGTTGACGCTGCGTTCGAAATCGCTGGCGATGCCCTCCATCGCGCTGCGACGTTCCGCCGCGGCACGCTCCTTGGCATCGGCCTCGGTCTTCTCGAGGCCGCGGATGCGGACCGCGTTGTCCTTGAAGATCTGGACGGTCGAGGCCATCGCGCCGACCTCGTCGCCGCGACCACCCCCGGGAATCTCACCCTCGAGCTTGCCGTCGGCGAGATCCTTCATGCGGGCGCCGAGCAGCTCCAGCGGGCGGCTGATGCCGCGGCTGATCAGCCAGGCAACGCCGCCGGCGACGATGACGATGCCGAGCATGGCAAGACCTAGCAGCCAGTAGACCGGGCCCATCTTGGCGTCGATGTCGCTGAGATAGGCGCCGGTGCCGAGATACATGTCGAAGCCGGGCACCGCGACGGCGTAACCGATCTTGCTGATCGGCGTCTCCTGGCCGGGCTTCACGTAATCATAATAGAGCAGGATCGAGCCGTTGGCCTTGACGCCGTCCATCAGCTCGACGGAGAGCTTGCGGCCGTTGGTCACGACATCCATGCGGTTGGTGCCGATCTGCTTCGGATCGGGCGCGAGCTGGGTGATGCCGTCATAGGACGTGCCGAACAAATAGCCCGAGCCGTTGTCGTAGGTCATCGCGTTGCCGTAACGGCGAAGGTCGGCCAGCGCCGCATCCTTGGTCAGCTCGCCGGCATCGACGCGTTTCTTCAGCGCCGCGGCGTAGTTGCGACCCAGGTCGACGATCGACTTGGCCTGGTCGATGCGCGCATTCACCATCTCGCGCTTCATCAGATAGCCGGCGAGAAGACCGGAGAGGCAAAGGCCGAACAGGGTGACGCCGACGAGGATACCGAGCTTCGGGGCGATCTTCAGATTGCTCAACTTCACGGGACAGCTCCGGCAATAATGGGATACGGGCGCGCAAGGGAATCGATAAATTTGATTCAACTTTTAGTGTGTGACCTCTTATCAACCTGTTACGGGCGGCTCCGTAGAAGCCCGGACGAAAGGCCGAAACAGTCGAATAAATCGCCGCAGCGGCAACCGACGATTGTACGCGACCGCTCCGATTTCGCGTAAAAGACGCAAAGGCCCGCCCACAAGGTGCGGGTCACAACAAGAACCGACAGACCAAATCGGGAGCAGGAAATGCCGAAATACAGGGTGGTGACGCCGAAGGGCGCGAGCTTCACGGTCGCAGGCAGCGACTATTCCTATGAGCGTGAGGCGCTCGATCCGATCRATGCCGAGATCATCGAGGCGCCGGCCAATGAGGCCGAATTCATCGCCGCCGCGAAAAACGCCGATGCCATCTATGCCAAGGGCATCCCGATCTCCAAGACCATCATCGACGCGCTGGAGAGCTGCAAGGTCATCACGCTCGGCTCTGTCGGCGTCGACAGCGTCGACGTGAAGGCCGCGACCGCCCGCGGCATTCCCGTCACCAACATCCCCGACACCTTCATCGAGGAGGTCGCCGACCACGCCATGATGCTGCTGCTCGCCGGCTTCCGCCGCCTGGTCGAGCAGGACAGGATGGTGCGCGATGGGCGCTGGGCCGAGGGCCGGCCAGCGCTGTTGAAGATCCCGCGGCTGATGGGCCAGACGCTCGGCTTCGTCTCGTTCGGCCGCGTCGCGCGTGCAGTTGCGAAGCGCGCCGCCCCGTTCGGCCTGCGCATGATGGCCTACGATCCCTTCATCCAGGAAACGCTGATGTACGACCATGGCGTGATCCCGGCGACGCTGAACGAGGTGCTGTCGCAGTCGGATTTCGTCTCGATGCACGCCCCGGCGAGGCCCGAGGTGCATCACATGCTCACCGAGAAGCACTTCCGGCAGATGAAGAAAGGCTCGGTCTTCATCAATACCGGCCGCGGCGCCACCGTGGACGAGGAAAGCCTGATCAAGGCGCTCCAGGAGGGCTGGATTGCGCACGCCGCCCTCGACGTGTTGGAGAAGGAGCCGCCCTCGCACAACAATCCCATCCTCAGCATGGAGAACGTGACGCTGACCGCCCATGTCGCCTCGGCCTCGGCACGGTTCGACGAGGCGCGCAAGCGCCGCGTGGGCTACGAATTGTCACTGGTGCTTCAGGGCATGTGGCCGGTAAGCTGCGTCAATCCGTCGGTGCTGCAGAACACCGCGCTCCGCCGCTGGCAGCCCGTCAGCATGGATCGCGGCCCGAACAGCTAGGCGGCCGGCCGCAAGACGCGCCGGGAATCGGAACGGCCCTTCACCGGCGATCAACGCCGGGAAGGGAGACATCATAGGGAGGAACTGATGAGGAACGACATCACCCGTCGTGATGCCTTGGCTCTGGGCCTGTCCGCTACGGCGCTCGCGGCAACCGGTGTTGCAGCGCACGCTCAATCCGCAATCAAGGCCGCGGACGTCCCCGCACCGAAACTGCCGATCGAGAAAGGCGCGTCCCTGCGCATGCTGCGGCCGGTGCGCTTCGTCCAGGCCGACGAAGACGTGTTCCGTGCCAACGCGGCTAAATTCACCAAGGAGACCGGGGTCGAGGTCAAGGTCGATTTCGTCGGCTGGGAGGACATCAACCAGCAGACCGCGGTGACCTCAAATTCCGGCGCCGGCCCCGACATCATCATCGGCTTCTCCGACGCGCCGCACATCTATGTCGACAAGCTGATCGAGCTGACCGACGTCGCCGACTATCTCGGCAAGAAGTATGGCGGCTGGCAGAACCTTGCGAAGGCCTACGGCAAGAAGGCCAAGAGCGATACCTGGATCGGGCTCCCGTTCGGGGCCACCGCCGGTCCCCTGATCTATCGCAAATCCATCCTCAAATCCGTCGGGTTCGACAAGGCGCCGGACGATCATGCCGGGCTCCTGGACCTCTGCAAGAAGCTGCAGAAGGCCGGCAAGCCCGCTGGCTTTGCGCTGGGCAATGCCGTCGGCGACGGCAACGGCTTTGCGGACTGGATGATGTGGTCGCACAATGCCTCGCTGCTGGATGAGGAAGGCAATGTCACCATCAACAGCAAGGAGACCATCGCGGCGCTGAATTTCGTGAAGGAGCTCTACCCGACCTTCATCGCCGGTACGCCGTCCTGGAACGACGTCAGCAACAATCGCGCCTATTCCTCGCAGGAAATCGGGCTGACGGCGAACGGCGTCTCGCTGTATTTCTCCCTGAAGAACGATCCGGCGACCGCGGCGATCGCCGAGGATTCCGAACATCAGCTGCTGCCGAAGGGCCTTGCACCGATCTCGCCGATGTCGGGACTGACGCTGAACGCCATGGTGTTCAAGCACAGCCAGTATCCGAACGCGGCGAAGGCCTTCCTGCAGTTCATGCTGGAGAAGGACCAGTACGAGCCGTGGCTCAACGCCAACAGCGGTTACTGGTCGCAACCGCTTGCGGCCTACGCCGATGCGGCGGTGTGGAAGGGCGATCCCAAGGTCGCGATCTTCAGGGACACCATGAACAGCACGTATTACGCCGGCTACAAGGGTCCGATTTCGACCGCCACCGGAGCTGTTCGCGCGGACTATGTGACGGTGCAGATGTTCGCCTCGGTCGCGACCGGTGCGGCGACGCCCGAAGCCGCGGCTGCGGAAGCGGAACAGCGCTGCAAGCGGTACTTCCGCAGACAGAGGTAGCGGCCGACGACAACGCGGCCGTCATTGCGAGGAGCGACGCGACGAAGCAATCCAGACTGCAACTGCGGAGACAGACTGGATTGCTTCTGCCTTCGCCAAAGCTACGGCGGACAAGTCGCATCGCTCGCAATGGCGGTGTGGTAACAGCCTAAAACAGGACAACGACCCGATGTCCGTGACCACCCTCTCCTCCCCCGTACTGGCGCACCGGCAGCAATCCTGGCTGGTGCGATTGTTCGACTACAAGCCGTTCCTGATCGTGATGTGCCTGGCACCCGCGATCGGGCTCCTCGCGGTGTTTCTGACCTATCCGCTCGGTCTCGGCATCTGGCTCGCCTTTACCGACACCACGATCGGCCGACGTGGCGTCTTCGTGGGCCTTGAGAATTTCCAGTATCTGCTCACCGATCCCCTCTGGTGGGGCGCGGTGTTCTACAGCGTGTTCTATACGGCGGTCGCGACCTTCGGAAAGTTCGCGCTCGGCTTCTGGCTCGCGCTGCTGCTCAACAACCATTTTCCGTTCAAGAGCCTGCTCCGCGCCATCGTGCTGCTGCCCTGGATCGTGCCGACGGTGCTCTCGGCGCTGGCGTTCTGGTGGATCTACGATCCGCAATTCTCGATCATCTCCTATTTGCTGGTCGACGTGCTGCATTGGCGCACCACCAACATCGACTTCCTCGGCGCGCCCTGGCCAGCGCGCTTCTCGCTAATCGCGGCGAATATCTGGCGCGGCATTCCCTTCGTCGCGATCTCGCTGCTCGCGGGCCTGCAGACCATTTCGCCCTCGCTCTACGAGGCCGCGATGCTCGACGGCGCCAGCGCCTGGCAGCGCTTCCGCTACATCACCTTCCCGATGATGATGCCGATCCTCGCCATCGTCATGACCTTCTCGATCATCTTCACCTTCACGGACTTCCAGCTCGTCTACGCCATCACCCGCGGCGGCCCGGTGAACTCGACCCATTTGCTGGCGACGCTCGCGTTCCAGCGCGGCATTGCCGGCGGCGAGCTCGGCGAAGGTGCCGCGATCGCGGTGTCGATGATCCCGTTCCTGGTGTTCGCGACGCTGTTCTCATATTTCGGCCTGGCGCGCCGCAAATGGCAGCAGGGAGAGGCCAATGACTGATACTGTCGCGCAGCCGGCCGCCGTCGCCAACACACCGCCCGACACCATGGCTTGGGATTCCGGGCTGCGGCGGCTGATGATGATCTACCTGCCACTCGGCTGCTTCGTGCTGATCCTGCTGTTTCCGTTCTACTGGATGGCGATCACGTCGTTCAAGCCGAACGCAGAGCTGATGAATTTTAAGGATCACAACCCGTTCTGGATCACTTCGCCGACGCTGGCGCACGTCAAGCACCTGCTGTTCGACACCGCCTATCCGCGCTGGCTGTGGACAACGATGATCGTTGCGATCGGGTCGACCACGCTGTCGCTGATCGCGAGCACGCTCGCCGCCTATGCGATCGAGCGGCTGCGCTTCCGCGGCAGTCCCTATGTCGGCCTCGGCATCTATCTCGCCTATCTCGTGCCGCCGTCGATCCTGTTCATCCCGCTCGCCACCGTCGTGGTGCAGTTCGGCCTGTTCGACTCACCGATGGCGCTGATCCTGGTCTATCCGACCTTCCTGGTGCCGTTCTGCACCTGGCTCCTGATCGGCTATTTCAAGTCGATCCCCTACGAGCTCGAGGAATGCGCGCTGGTCGACGGCGCGACGCGGCTCCAGATCCTCCGCCGGATCACGCTGCCGCTGGCGGTGCCCGGGCTGATCTCGGCCGGCATCTTCTCCTTCACGCTGTCCTGGAACGAGTTCATCTACGCGCTCGCCTTCATCCAGAGCGGCGCCAACAAGACCGTGCCGGTCGCGATCCTGACCGAGCTCGTCACCGGCGACGTCTACCAGTGGGGCGCGCTGATGGCGGGATCGCTGCTCGGCTCGCTGCCGGTTGCGATCTTCTATTCGCTGTTCGTGGATTATTACGTCTCCTCGCTGACCGGCGCGGTCAAGGAGTAACGGGCTACGGCGCGCAACCGTCGCGGATCGTGCAATCGTGGTAGACTGCTTTCGTCCTTGGTCGCACCTTGCCCCGCCAGCGGCGGGGCGACCGCGGGCGCAGTCGATACTCGCTCCAGAAAGCGAGCATCGCATGGGATCGCCAAAGCTCCATTCAATGTCTCGACGCGGCTTTTGCCTGTGCTGCGTCGGCGCTACGTTCGCCGCCACGGCGGGATGGCTTAGCCCTCGACAGGCCTACGCAGAAGCCCGCGGCCTCGTCAGCCTGATCAAGGACAGCGCGGCAACCTCTCCCATCACGACCTACAAGCTGCGCAACAATGTCAGCGTGCTCGAAGGATCCGGCGGCAACATCGCCGTCCTCACGGGACCTGACGGCAAGCTTCTGGTCGATGCCGGCATCGGCGTCTCACGCCCTCAGCTCAGCAAGGCGCTGACCGAACTCGGCAACGAACCAATCGCGCATCTGATCAATACGCACTGGCACTTCGACCACGCTGACGGTAACGAATGGCTGCATGCGGCAGGCGCCAAGATTCTCGCGCACGAAAATACCCGCAAGCACCTTTCCGTCGTTCAGCGGGTCGAGGATTGGGACTACAATTTCCTCGCCCTACCGGCCAGCGCCGTCCCGGCACAGGTTTTTACCAAAGAGCATCAGCTCAAGCTCAACGGCGCATCGATCGCTCTGAAATATTACGGGCCCGCGCATACCGACAGCGATATTTCGGTGATGTTCGCCGAAGCCAACGTTCTGCATGTCGGCGATACGTTCTGGAACGGCATCTATCCATTCATCGACTATTCGACCGGCGGCAGCATCGACGGCATGATTGCGGCGTCCGACGCCAATCTCGCCGCGGCCAAAAGCGACACCATCATCATTCCCGGTCATGGCAAGCCCGTCAGCAACAAGGCGGAGCTCCAGGAATTCCGCGACATGCTGGTCGCAATCCGGGATAATGTCGGCAATCTCAAGAAGCAGGGAAAGACGCGCGACGAGGCCGTTGCCGCCAAGCCGACGGCCGCGTTCGATGCGAAATTTGGCCAGTTCGTCATCGACCCCGGCTTTTTCACCCGGCTGGTCTATGAAGGCGTGTGACACGCAGCGATGCGGCGACCGAGGTAAGGGAGTAGCCGGCTGCTGCGGCGTTTGGCCCGCTTTCACAAAACTGCAACATGCGATCCGCATAAGGCGTCGTCCGCTAACAGGAGACGCACATGCGCGCGACTTTTCTTGCCTCCGTCGCAACGATCATTCTCACCGCGAGCACCGCGCTTGCACAGAACGAGGGTGAATTCCCGGCGAAGCTCGCCGGCCACGTGGTGATGCCGGCCGCGACCTTCATCGACGCGCCGGCCGACGCGCCTGCCGATCTCAAGACCTCGGGCAAATACACCACCGGCAAGCGCGTCGACGCGCTCGGCACCGTGATGGGCAAGTCCTATGAGCGTGCGACCGGCGTGTCGCTGCCGTTCAAGGGCCAGCCGCTCCAGGGCCATTCCGGCATCAAGCACATGCCCGACGGCAGCTACTGGGTCATCACCGACAACGGCATGGGCGCGCGCGCCAACTCGCCGGATTCGATGCTGTACCTGAACCGCTACAAGATGGATTGGGCGAGCGGCAAGATCGAGCGCCAGGAAACGATCTTCCTGCACGATCCCGACAAGAAGGTGCCGTTCCGCATCGTCCATGAGGACACCCAGAAGCGCTACCTCACCGGCTCCGACTTCGACACCGAGGGCTTCCAGATCATCGGCGACACCTTCTGGATCGGCGACGAGTTCGGCCCCTATATCCTGAAGGCCGACAAGACCGGCAAGATCCTCGGCGTGTTCGAGACGGTTGCCGACGGCAAGCCAGTGCGCTCGCCGGACAACTGGGCCGTGGCGACGCCGGGCGCGCCGGGCGCGACCTACACCAATGTCAACCTGCGCCGCTCCAAGGGCTATGAAGGCTTTGCGTCCTCGAAGGACGGCAAGTTCCTCTACGGCCTGCTCGAGGGCCCGATCTGGGACGCCGACAAGAAGGACTGGGAGAAGGTCGACGGCAAGGAAGCCTCCCGCATCCTCGAATTCGACGTCGCCGCCGAAAAATTCACCGGCCGCTACTGGCAATATGTGTTCGAGCAGAACGGCAACGCCATCGGCGACTTCAACATGATCGATCAGGCCTCCGGCCTTATCATCGAGCGCGACAACGGCGAAGGCACGGCCGACAAGGCCTGCCCGCAAGGCACCCGCGGCGAGAACTGCTTCCCTGACATCGCCAAGTTCAAGCGCGTCTACAAGATCGAGCTGACCGACGCCAATGTCGGCAAGCCCGTGCGCAAGATCGGCTATATCGACCTGATGAAGATCCAGGACCCCGACAAGAAGGCCCGCAAGCCGCTCAATGACGGCGTCTACACCTTCCCGTTCTTCACCATCGAGAACGTCGATCGCGTCGACGACACCCACATCATCGTCGGCAACGACAACAACCTGCCGTTCTCGTCCAGCCGCGATCCCAACAAGGCCGACGACGACGAGTTCATGCTGCTCGAGGTCGCGGATTTCCTGAAGGCGAAGTAAGCCGAACTCTCTTCCCTCTCCCCGTTCTCACGGGGAGAGGGAAGGAACCGACAGTGGCGCCTCACCCTCCGTCATTGCGAGCGCAGCGAAGCAATCCAGAGTCTCTCCGCAGAGGCAGTCTGGATTGCTTCGCTGCGCTCGCAATGACGAGGATAGAACTCCATTCCCGCACTCTCGATGAGTGCGCGGAGACAGCCCCTCACCACTCCCTCTCCCCGTAGGAACGGGGAGAGGGAGTGAGAGAGCAAGCTTACCGCACGATAAAGTCCACCGGAACGGTAAAGCTCATCGAGCTGTTCTTGATCTCCGCCGGGATCGGCGGGAACGGCGAGGCCTGGTGGATCATCGACGTGGCCTTGGCATCGAACGCGGCAACGCCGGACGAAGCGATGCGGCTGGACGTGACCTGGCCGTTACGGCCGATCGTGAAACTCACCCGGACCAGCCCGCGTTGACCGTTGCCGCCCGACGGATAGGAGTGAAGGCGCATCAGATGCGCACGGACGCGCTGATTGTAACTCGCAACCAGCGATGCGACCGCGCCCGCGCTCATGGCGGACGCTGCAGGCGCCTCCCGCTCGGCGCGCGGCGGCGCGCTGGTGCGAGGCGCGGGGCGCGCCTCCGACGGCTTCTTTGCCTCCGGACGAACTACTTTCGGCTTTTCGGGCGCCGGCTTTTCCTGCGGCACGATTTTCGCGGGCTCCGGCTTGTCCGGTGTCGGCTCGAGCTTCTGCTCCGGCGGCGCCACCACGTCGGGCTTCTCCTGCGGCGGTGTCGGCGCGATGGTCTCCTCGACCGCCTGCCGCTGCATCGGCTCCGGCGGTGAGGCATCGGCCTCCTTCATCACCGGCCCCGGCACGACGTCGTCCGGCGTCGCCTGCGGCGCCGACGTGATCGGCGCCATATCGACCATGATCGCCGGCAGGGTGACGCCCTGCTCCGGTTGCGACCGCACCCAATTCATCGCGATCACCGCAGCGATGACATGCAACGCCACGATCACCGCGGCCGAAACGCCCCAACGCGCCGTTTCGCGCTCGCCGAGCGGTTGATGCAGGGCAAAAGCGCTCGCCGACATCAGCTGCGTCCGTCGAGGCCGACCAGGGCGACCTTGAGATAGCCGCCATTGCGCAAGGTGTTCATCACCTCCATCAGGTCGCCATAAGAGACAGCCTTGTCGGCGCGCAGATAGATGCGCTCGTCCTTGCGGCCCTTGGTGGCCGCATCGAGCGCCGTGACGAGGCCTTCGCGTGCCATTGTCTCCTCGCCGACGGCGACGGTGAGATCCGGCTTCACCGTCACGAAGGTGGGCTTGTCCGGCCGCGGCGCCGGCTCGGCGGCGGTGGCCGGCAGCTCGACGCCGATGTCGACGGTGGCGAGCGGGGCGGCCACCATGAAGATGATCAGCAGCACCAGCATCACGTCGATGAACGGCGTGACGTTGATCTCATGGGTGACGTCGAGATCGCCGGGGTCGCCGCGCCTCAGCGGCGATCCCCCGCGTGCGCCGAGCTTCGCAGCCATGGCCTACTCCGCCGCCCGCGCCAGGCGGAACTCTCTGTGGTCGCGCTGCCGGCTGACCAGCAGCATGAGCTGCGCCGAGGCGTCGCCAAGCAGCGCGCGGTAATTGGCGATGCCGCGGACGAGCTGGTTGTAGATCACCACCGCCGGAATAGCCGCGACGAGTCCGAGCGCTGTCGCAAGCAGCGCCTCGGCGATACCGGGCGCGACCACCGCAAGGCTCGTGGTGTGGCTCTCGGAGATGCCGATGAAGGAGTTCATGATGCCCCAGACCGTGCCGAACAGCCCGACGAACGGCGCGGTGGCGCCGATGGTCGCGAGCACGCCGGTGCCGCGCGCGATCTGCCTGGACATCGCGGCCTCGACCCGTTCCAGCCGCAGCGCCACGCGCTCCTGGAGGCCGTCATCGACAATGCCGCCGGAGAGCTCCGCCTCCTTGGCGCAGGACTGGATGAGCTGGGCGACCGCATCATGCGCGTCGCCGGTCCGCTCCGCCGCCTCCGCCAGCTTCATCCTGCCCTCGAGCGCACGCGTCCGCTGCACGGCGAGCGCGCTCTTGCGGCGCAGCTCGATGGTCTTGGCGAGCCACACTGTCCACGTCACCAGCGAGGCGACGGCGAGCCCCACCATCACCACCTTCACGATGATGTCGGCACCGAGGAACATGCCCCAGGGCGACAGATTGCGCGGCAACAGCGCTTCGTCGATCGCGAAGGCCGGGGCCGGCGCGAGCACCAGCCCAATTGTTAGGATCACAAGCCGAAGCCTAAAATTGCTCTGCATCCTGATCTCCCGATAGGCAGAAGGAAATTATGCCACGCCCTGCGCCGCGATCCGGTCCGCCAGCTGACGGAACCGCACGAGCTGATCCGCCCGCAGCGCCCGGGTCTCGTCGCGGCCGACGAAGACCTTGAACATGATGCCGCCGTCGACATTGACGAAGGCGACGAAGGCCGAGGTCTTGCCCATGAAGGGACGCTCGACGAAGGCCAAGGCCGCGCAGCGCTCGTGGCGGAGGTGGCCGTGCAATCCCTTCGGCTGCATCAGGTTGAAATAGCCGCGGCCGACCTCGCCCGCCGGGACCGCGCCCGTGAACTCGAAGATCGCGTCGTCCGTGTGCACGATGAGCGTGACCTCGCCCCACGCGGCGATGTCCTGCATGGCGGCGGCGAAATGCTCGCCGCCACCAACGCGGACCATCGACGACGGCAGCGCCTCGATCACCGCGCGCGGAGTGACCTTGCGCTCGCGCGCAACGTCCTCGATCACCGCACCGGGATTGTCAGCCATATGCGCCTTGAGATCGGCGAGATCGGCGCTCAGCATGTCCGGCTCCCTTTCCTGACCCGCCGCGATCTAGGCGGCCGCGTTCGTCTTGCGCTCGGTCATGATGACCTCGAACCCTTCGAACTTGGGATGGCCGAGATAGAGGCTTTCGCCGGTCTTGTTGTCGGCGCGCGCGTGGGCGCGGCGGAATTCGTCCGACCGCGTCCAGGCCTCGAACGCTGCCTTGTCGACCCAAACCGTGTGCGAGGAATACAGCGTGTGGTCCTCGAGCGCCGGCCCCTTCAGCAGGTGGAATTCGACGAAGCCGGCCATGCTGCCGAGATAGGATTCGCGGGTGCGCCAGACGGTCTCGAAAGCAGCTTCCGAGCCGAGCTTCACCTGGAAACGATTCATGGCGATGAACATCAGATTTTTCTCCTGTCAGTCTTGTTGATCGGCAAATGCCGAGCGGATGTTTTAGAACGTGCCGAAGCCACGCTGGGACATCAGCGTGGCTCTGGCGGTCAATACGGCGTCCCGTTTGCTGTCGTCGGCGTACTCCTTAGATGCCGCCGAAGTGGTACTTCAGGCCTCCCTTGACCACGAGCCCGGGGCCGGCGCTCGCCCATTTCACGTCGTTTTGCGTATCGCCCGTGCTGCCGACCGGAATGGCGTAGGGCCGGTAGTACTGGTTGAGAAGATTTTCGACCGAGAAGTTGAGCGTGAGATCGGGCCGCGGCTGATACTGGGCGTAGAGGTTGACGAGATCGTACGACGTCGCCGGCGTATAGGTCGGCGGGATGTCGGTGTTCGCGATCACCGACGTCCACATCACCGAGAGGATCAGGGTCCGGTCCAGCAACCGCACGCCGGCGGTCGTCGTGACCTTCTGCGGCGGAACGCTGTACAGGCCAAATCCCGTCTGGAGGTTTTTGCCGTTCTGGTAAGAGCCGGAGAGGCCGAAGAACCAGGTGTTCGCGTCGTACATCGCCTCGGCCTCGAGACCCTGGATGCGGGCGGACGCGACGTTCTGATATTGCAGGAACGGAAGCACGGTGATGGAGGGCGCCGGCGGCGGGCCGGTGGGGACCACCAGCGGATTTCCATAGGCCACCTGATCGATGAAGTCGGAGATGTCGTTGCGGAACACGTTGATCTTGCCGCGCAGCGTATCGCCCGCCGTGAACAGATCGTTCTTCTTGATGTTGAAGCCGATCTCCTTGTTCTTGCCGACCTCGGGCCGCAGGTTCGGATTCGGGACGAAGCAGAAGGTCGAATCCGCGCCCGGACCCGGCGTGCCCGACGGGCAGCGGAAGAACGAGTCGTTGACCGTCGCACCCGAATGCGGACCGCTGACCAGCGTTTCCGTGATCGACGGCGCGCGATAACCTTCGGCGTAGCTGACATAGGGCGTCACGACCGCCGTGGGAACGAGCCCTACGGTGATCTTCGGCGACAAACGGTCGCCGCCGGACGACGAGGATGCCGAGGAGAGCTGATAATTGTCGTAACGAAGCGCGCCGATCACCTCGAGCATGGAGGTGTAATTGGCCTTCCACTGCACAAAACCGCCGGACACCGTGCGCTGACCGCCAGGCGTCGTCACTTCCGAAGTGCCGGTCCTGTCCTGCGTCGACACCTTGTCCTGGAAAGCGTCCAGTCCGTAGGTCACCGCGTGACGCCAGCTGCCGGTATCGAAGCGCGTGGTGTTGTACACGTCGACGCCGACCGTATCGAGCAGATATCCACGGTTGCTGCCGATACAGCCGGACACGGCATTGCCGGGCACGCCGCCGCAGAAGACCGACGGCGTCGTGCTGGTATGCGCGGTCTTAACCTGGTCGTTCTCGGTGCGATTCCAGTAGACCTTCGCATCCCAGTCGAACCACTGGTCATCCGGCTGCGAATATTTCCAGCCGAGCGTCGTGGTGTAGTTCTTGACGTCGGACCTGTAGATCGACGTGCCGCTCAGGTTGTTGGCGCCGTTCGCATTGGTCGAGTTGGGATCGCCGGCACGGCGCGGCGGCTGACCCACGCTGTAGATGTCCTCCTGGAAGATGGTGCCGAGCTTGATCTCGTGCCCGTCGGCCGGGCGCACCGTCAGTTTTGCGATGCCGCTGGTGAGCCGGTTGCCGGTGTTGGCGACCTCGAAGCCGGTGCCGTCTTTGTAGCTCTCCTGCGTCGAATAGGTGCCGCCCGCGAACACATCCACATTCGGATTGACGTGAACACCGCCGAAGGCTGAACCAAGCGCGCGTCCGTAGTTGCTGCCAAGGATGGTCTTGACGTCGACGCCCCAGCGCTCGCCGGCACGCACGACGTCCTCGATATCCTTGGTGCGGAACGACGCCACGCCGCCGATCGCACCGGAGCCGTAGATGTTGGCGGTCGGACCACGAACGATGTCGATGCCGCTGATCAGCTCGGGGTTGAGGAAGAACGAGCCGTTGGCGAAATGGCCCGTGCGCTGATAATTCTGCCGCGCACCGTCGACGACGACGGCGACGCGGCCGAAATCCTGCAAGCCGCGGATATTGATCGAGGTTGACGGCTCGTCGCCGCGGTTCTGAACCCATACGCCGGGCACATTATAGATGAGATCGCCGACCGTGCTGGCCTGGCGACTTTGGATCTGCGACGACGTCACGACGCTGACCGGTGCGAGCGCATCGACCGCGCGCTCTTCGGTCTTGGACGCCGCGGCCGTGATGGTGTCGAGCGCCTGGACGCCGACGATCGCCTGCGCGCGCGCATCCCACACGCTGGAATTGGCCTGCTGCTGATCGGCCTGTGGCTTGGGCGGCTTGCGTTTTGCCTGTTTGGGTTTCACCGGCTTGGATGATTGCGCGGTTTGATCCGCGGTCTGCGCAAAGCTGCTCACCGGCGACACCGCCGCAATTGAAACCACCGACGCACCCAAAATCAGCGCGCGCGAATACCTAGCCCCGTCAGCCATACACCCAACCCAATCATGATATGTCTTGTTTGGCTGGCGTGCGCTCGCGCGGCGAGCGACTGGCTGGCTATTCTCTGGTGCAGGCCCCCCGGCCCGCATTGTTACATTTGGTTACGTGGCCGCACTCTGACGGTCAATGTCACGAGGCCGCAGTTTATATCGATTGTAAATTGCCGCCGTTGGAATGCGCTTGGTGCCGCTTATACAAACAAACAGCACAGCAAGATTTTGAAAGCGCATCACACTCATCATGTCGGCAAGATCAGGAGACAGCAACGGCGATGCGGCGGGGCATGCACAAAGTCCTTCTGCAACAACGAGAACTCTCATTATGCGAGGGAGCCGGATCGACAGCCGCGAGCTGTTTGCGGCGGAGCGCGAGATCATCATCGCGCATGGCGAGGACGCCTATCGCCTTCGCCTGACCTCGCAGAACAAGCTGATCCTGACGAAGTAACCTGCAATGACATTTTGTCGCACCCTCGCAAATCTCCTGCTCACCGGCACCATCGCGCTCGCCTCGACCGCGCACGCCGCCGGTATCACGGTGCATGATGCGCGCAATCGCGATGTCGCCGTTGCCGACTTCGCCCGCACGGTCTCGATCGGCGGCGCCATTACCGAGATCCTCTATGCGCTCGGGCTGGAGAGCCGCCTGGTTGGCGTCGACACCACGAGCCTGTATCCGGCGGCGGCGCTGCACGACAAACCCAATGTCGGCTACATGCGACAGATTTCGGCCGAGGGCGTGCTGGGCCTCAACCCGACCCTGATCCTGGCGATCCAGGGATCGGGCCCGCGCGAGACCATGGACCTCCTGGAGACGGCGAAGGTGCCGCTGGTGCTGGTGCCCGAGACCTTCTCCGAGGAAGGCCTGATCGAGAAGATCAAGCTGGTCGGCCATGCCATGGGCGTCGATGCGCGCGCCGAATGCCTGAGCACCGCAGTGGCTACGGATCTTGCGCAGCTGCGCGCACTGCGTGCCAAGGTCACGAAGCCGGTCCGCGTGATGTTCGTGATGTCGCTCCTGAACGGACGGGCGATGGTCGCCGGTCACAAGACCGCCGCCGACGAGATCATCCAGCTCGCGGGCGCCACCAACGCGGTCGAGGATTACGACGGCTACAAGAACATCGGCGACGAGGCGATCGTCGCGGCAAAACCCGACGTCGTGCTGTCGATCGAGCGCGGCAAGGATTCACTGCAGGCCGACGCGGTCTACGCCCATCCCGGCTTTGCCTTGACGCCGGTCGCGGCCAACAAGAGTTTCATCACGATGGACGGGCTCTATCTGCTCGGCTTCGGCCCGCGCACGGCCGCGGCGGCCCGTGATCTCTCCGTCAAGCTCTATCCGGCATTGGCCGAGGGCGGCGCATTCACGTCGGCTCTGTCGGCGGCGAACTGCCGGCAATGAGCGTGGCGATCGGGACGGACTCGCGGACCCCGCGGCGCGCGGGCTCAGGACGGCGATTTACGTCGATTGCCATTCCCCTCCTCTTGGTAATCCTCGCCGCCACCGCCATCGTCGCGCTGACCGTGGGCGCAGCCGGCATTCCCCTCTCCCGGCTGCCTGCTGCGCTCGGTCTCGCAGGCAACACCACCGCCGATGCCATGACGGCGCGCGACCAGCTCGTGCTGTGGTCGATCCGGATTCCCCGGATCGCGGCGACCGCGATGGTCGGCGGCTTGCTCGCCGCAGCCGGCGCCATCATGCAAGGACTGTTTCGCAACCCGCTCGCCGATCCCGCGCTGGTCGGCGTCTCCAGCGGCGGCGCGCTGGCGGCGGCAAGCGCGATCGTCTTCACCGACTCGCGCTTCGGCGAGACATTGCGCTTCCTTCAGACCGAGCTGTTGCCGCTCGCGGCCTTCGCGGGATCGCTGGTCACCACCGCGATCCTTTACGGCATATCCAGCCGCGCCGGGCGGACCTCGATCGCGATCTTCCTGCTTGCCGGCGTCGCCATCACTGCCATCACCAATGCCGGCATCGGGCTTCTGGTGTTCATCGCCGACGACCGCCAGCTTCGCGACATTACATTCTGGCTGCTGGGCTCGATGAGCGGCGCGACCTGGACCAAGGCCGCCGTGCTCGCGCCGATCCTCATCATCGGGCTCGGCGCCTGCGCGTATATTGCCCGCGGCCTCGACCTGCTGGTGCTCGGCGAGGTCGACGCGTTTCACGGCGGCGTCGATGTCGAGCGCCTCAAGCGGATCTCGATCGTCATGGTCTCCGCCATGACAGGGGTCGCGGTGTCGATCAGTGGCGTCATCGGCTTCGTCGGCATCGTCGTGCCGCATCTGCTCCGTCTCGTTATTGGACCTGCGCATCGCCTGCTGCTGCCGGCCTCGGTGCTGCTCGGCGCGATCCTGATGGTCGGCGCCGACACGCTGGCGCGCACGATCGTGGCGCCCGCGGAGATGCCGATCGGCATCTTGACGGCAGCGGTCGGCGCGCCTGTCTTCCTCGGCATCCTGCTGCGCCAGCGCGGGCTCGCCTCGCTATGAGCGCCGTGATCGAGGCGCGATCTCTCAGCAAGCGCGCCGGCCGCGCCACGCTGCTCGATGGGGTCGGTCTGTCGGTTGAAGCCGGCGAGATGGTCGCGATCATCGGCCCGAACGGCGCCGGCAAGTCGACGCTGCTGCGGCTGCTCTCCGGCGATCTCCGCCCGAGCGACGGCGAGGTACGGCTGAAGCAACGCGACATAACGAGCTATACACCGCGCGAGCTCGCCGCGCGCCGTGCGATGCTGTCCCAGCACATCAACGTCACCTTCCCCTTCACGGTCGAGGAGATCGTGCTGATGGGCGCGGGCGACCGCAGCCTGCGCGATGCCGTGTCGCTCGTCGACGCCGCGCTCGACGAGGTTGGCCTCGCACATTTCCGCGAACGGCAATTGCCGACGCTATCGGGCGGCGAGCAGCAGCGCACCCATTTCGCCCGCGTGCTGGTGCAGCTCGCCTGCGGCGAGGCCGAGCATGGGCCGGGGCTCCTGCTGCTGGACGAGCCGACATCGAGCCTCGACCTGCGCCACCAGATCGACCTCGTCGAAGCCGCGCGCCGCCGCGCCACAGGCGGCACCGCTGTCATCGCGATCCTGCACGACCTCAACCTCGCGATCCGCTTCGCCGACCGGCTCATCGTCCTGAACGGCGGCAGGCTCGCCGCCGACGGCCCGCGCGCGGAAATCGTCACGCGCGAGACCATTCGCGACATCTTCGAGATCGACGCCGTCGTCCATCAGGCCGACGACGGCGTGCCTTACGTGCTGCCGCAGTCGATGCGCGCGGCGGCGCGAGCCGAACTGCCGCCGCGGTGAAGCTGCGCTCCCTCGCCCCGCTTGCGGGGAGAGGGTTGGGGTGAGGGGGAGTCTCCGCGGGGACGGTGAAAGTTGAATTCGCGGAGAGTCCCCCTCACCCGGATTGCATCTTCGATGCAATCCGACCTCTCCCCGCAAGCGGGGCGAGGTAAAAGGGCGTCACGCCTCAGGCTCCTAACCCGCCGGCACGATCACCATGCCCTTGTCCTTGGGCCAGCGGACGCGCCAGGCGAACTTGATCTCCTTGATCTCGCCGGGTTTTGCGTCGAACGCCCATTCCAGCACGCCGCGCTTGTCGCGCAGATTGGTGGTGGTGGGCGGCGTGGTCGAGGACAGCATCTCGACGCCAATATCCTCGTTCTCGCTGACCGGAAGCTGATCCTCGATCGCGATGCGGATCGGGAAGTCGTGCCCGTTGCGAACGACGGTGCGGAACGAACGCGTGTCGGTCTTGGAGGACGCGATCACGCCGGCCGTGCCTTCGTTCTGCCTGATGACGGTGCGCTCGATCTTGATCTTGTCGTCGGCGCCGAAGCCGAGCCGGATCGCGTCGTTCCGCGCGGCGGTCGAGAATTTGCTGCGACCGACGAACGTGCCGTCGCGGAAGATCGCGACTTGCCGGGCAGCAGATTGGTATCCTCGGCAAGCTTGAATGACGCCTCGAGGTAAGCGGTGGGATCCGCGACCGGGGCGGCGCGGATGGCGAGGTCAGGCGTCACGGTCATGGAGGAGATGAGCAGGCTCTTGGCGCCCTCATTGGCACCGAGACTGACGCGGCCGCTGATCTGATACACGGCCTGGAAATCGCCGATCTCGGCGTTGGCCTGCTGCTCATCCGCGCGCTCACGCAGCTCGGGCTCCGCCGCTTTCGCCATCGCAGGAGATTGCGCCTGCCGCGTCATCGGCTGCGCGGGCATCGCCATGTCCGACGCCGCGCCCAAGGCCAGCGGCTTCGGCAGTTGCGGATACCTCACAACCAGCGAATTCAGCTCCGGCGCGCTGCCGCCGCGGCTGACGCGAACGGTGGAAACACCGAGGCTGACATTCGACCAGTCTTCGCCGGTCGACTGTGTCACCTCGGCGCGGCGAACCAGTTCGAGCTGCGGCTTGCGGTCCTTGGCACCGGTGTCGAGCCGGGCGTCATACAGCGGCAGCCAGCGCGCATTGCGGACCGCATAAGTCACCCGCAGCGTCGCCCTCGTCGCGGCGGCGGAAGCGACATCGATGCGAACCTCAAGCTTGCTCGGCGGCTTGGCCGAACGCTCCGCTTCAAGTTGCGCGAGCTGCCGATCGATCTCGCGCTGCTTTCGCGTGGCGTCGCGGATCGCGGTATCGGCGGTCGCGATCTCCTCGGCGACCGCGGTAAAGGCTGCGCGCCATTCGGTGATCGGCCGAGCCTCGCCCTTCTCGCCAAGGCCGGCGGGAGAAGCCTCCGCAAAGTGCTGCGCGAATTTGCGCCGGGCGGTGGCCGCGTCGATGTCGCCTTGCAGATCGGCGCGCTGATCCTTCAACGCTTCGATGCGCTTGTCGAGCTCGGGCAGGTTGACGGGAGGCGCCGCGCGCGGCGGCCGTGCGTCGATGGTCCCAATGGTAAGTTTTGCGCCCGCCTCGCCCTCGACCCGGAGGGAGGACGGATCGAGCGAAAGCGGAAAGTCCTTGGTGACCAGCGTGCTGTCGCCGGAGGCGAGGTCCAGCGCGATGATACGGGTGACGGTGGCGCCGTCCGGATAGACCGTGACGGTGTCGATGGCCGATGTGGCGTCCACGTCGGCGGCCCATGATGGCGACGCGGCCGCCATGGTCACCAGAACCAGGCTCGTCGTTGCCAAACATCTTGCGGTGATGCGCATAAAGTCCCTCCTGCCGTATCGCCGCGCCGCCAGCCGGACGCATGCGATCAAATGCCTCGCCAACATGGTTGGACGCGGCAGCGAAGGAACTGGTTCGATTGGGGTTTCCGTGGGGCGGCGCCGCGGCGGCACCAAGGCTGCGGAACGTGTCATCGTCCCGTGGCGAAGCCATTAAACTCAGGTCCCTAAACCGGGGTGGGCGAACCCTGGCCGAAGATGCGGCGGAGCAGATCGGTCACGTTGCGGGCGCCGGCCTTCTTCAGGATGCCTGCGCGGTAGCCTTCGACCGTGCGCGCGCTCAGATGTATGCGCCGGGCGATCTCCTTGTTGGTCAGGCCGGCAGCAAGGTGCTCAAGCACATCGACTTCGCGCCCGGTCAGGGGCTCGCAGCCGGGCAGCCAGCGTTGCCGGTTTGAACCCGGCTGCGCGAACTCGTCGATGGCGGCATCGATCCGGCCGACGACGTCGTGGGTGCGGAACGGCTTCTCGATGAAGTCGGCCGCGCCGCTCTTGATCGCGTCGACCGCCATGGCGATGCTGCCGTTCGCCGAGGTCACCAGGACCGGCGCCATGCAGTTCTCCTCGCGCAGGCGCTTGAGCACGTCGAGGGCGGAACGATCCGGCGGCATCTCCAGCAGCACGCAGGCCGGCATCCGCGCCTTTGCTTCCGACAGCAGCGACGCGCCGTCGGCAAAGCAGATCACGTCATAGGCACTCTGTTGAAGCGCCATTGAAAGTTGTTCGCGGGAGGCCGCGTCAGTTTCAATGACGAATACCTCACCCTTGGAAAGCATGTTTCCCGGCATCATCCCGATCCAGCAATGTCTTGGTCAAATGGCCCGAGACGGCAGCGGGGCTTCGTCGCGCCGCGTCGTCATACGCACGGCATTCACGCCCGTGCTTCGGTTTCCCTTATGTATGTTCCATCCTGTTCCCGGATTTGACGGATCGGGACAGAAACTTTACATTTCGGGACATCTGCGGGAATGGCTGGCAGGAACGGGTCGCATGACCGACCTCATTCGCAGCGCAGGCTTGAGCTACTACCCGGATGTCGCCCGGTCGGTCGGACTCGACCCGAAACAGATGATGCGCAAGGTCAGGCTGCCGCTGGCCGTGCTCGACAAGCCCGATACCCCCATTGCCGTGACCAGCCTGCGCCGGCTGCTCGAATTGTCGGCAGAGGCGTCGGGTGCCGAAGATTTCGGCTTGCGGCTCGCCGAGCGCGGCGGGCTGACCAATTTCGGCGCGGTCGGCCTGATCGTGCGTGAACAGGCGACCGTCAGTGAGGCCATCGAAGCGTTCTCGCGCTTCATCCACGTTCATCACGACGGCATGAAGCTTGAGGTCACGCGCGACAAGCAGACCGTGACGGTCGCACTGCATCTGCGCGGCCGGCAGCCGACCGCACCGCGCCAGTCGATCGACATGGCGCTCGGCAGCGTCCACCGCATCATCCAGTCGCTGTTCAGCAGCGACTGGCGGCCGCTCGAGGTGCATCTGCATTATCCGCCGCCACACGACCGTAAGCGCTACCGCGACTTCTTCGGTTGCCGCGTCACCTTCAATGCCGATGACGATGCGATCCTGTTGTCGGCGCATGACATGGAGCGGCGGATCCCGAGCGCGCATCCGCTGATCGCGAGCTATCTGCGCAAACGGATCGAGGCGATCGAGACGCGGCCGGCAAGCTGGGAGGAGAAGGTCGACGAGGTGGTACGCATCCTGCTCGCAAGCGGCGACTGCACGGTCGAGCGCGTGGCCGAGCATCTCGCCTGCACCCGTCGTACCATCCATCGGCACCTCGCCGCATCAGGCACCAGCTTCTCGGCGATCCTCGACGCGCAACGCGCCGATCTCGTGACCCAGCTGATCGACGACCCCGGCCGGCCGCTGGCCGATATCGCCACCCAGCTCGGCTTCTCCGCGCAGAGCGCGATGGCGCGCTGGTTCCGTGGCCGCTTCGGCTGCACCATCACCGCATGGCGCAAAGGCGTGCGGCCGCTGGCCAAGCGCGCTGGCGTTCCCTCGGCGTCCGCGGCCTAGGCTCAGCGTGCCGGAGCGGGCACGCCCATGATGGCAAGGGCGCGCCGGGGGCTGCCGGCGAGCAGCGGCCCGAACGCGATCGCGAAGCCGAGGAACGCGACCACCCATCCGCAGGCGGCGATGTGCAGCAGGACATCGCCATGCGCAGGCAACATCACGGCAGCGACCCGCGCCAGCGCCGCGACGATGATCGCAGCGTAAATCCCCTGCGTCGCGGGCGAGGCCGTCAGCGCCTGTCCGGTATGCCCGAGGCTCGCGCGCGTCATCACCGCGAGCGTCATGGTTCCGGCCGCGCCAGCCATCCAGGCGTGAATGCCCGCGCTCGGCGGCAGCGCGCCGAAGACAGCCAGGGCATGCAGCAGGAAGCCCAGCGGCACGAAGACATAACCGACATGCAGGATCAGCAGCAGCCTCTCGCGCGTGGTGCGATCGCCGGCCCAGCGTGCGAACCGCACCAAATGAAGCACACCGACGAGCGCCATCACCGCGCCGGTGATCATGTTCAGCGGCGCCACGATCCATGCGATCAGCGCGAGCGCGCTCAATCCGATCACCGCGCCGTCGAAGCGCCCGAACGGCACCGGCAGGCGGCCGGGATTGAACTTGACCAGCCAGTTGCGGGTGAAGCTCGGGATGATGCGGCCACCGATCAGCGAGATCAGCAGCACGACCACACCGATGCCGACGCGGATGCTGACATCGGCCGCGCCCTCGAAGTGCGCTTCGAGATGGAAGGCGACGTTACCGGCGAGCAGCACCAGCACGAGCACCACCACCGGCAGATTGCGCCAATTGCCGCCCGCGATGATCTCGCGCGTGGCCGCAGCAACGACCAATGCCAGGAAGGCGGCATCGACGACGAGCGCGAACGCCCAACCGATATCGGCGGACAGGGTCACTGCAAAACGCCCGGCCAGCCACACGGCCAGCAGCGCGCCCAGCGACGTTCCCTGGATCGGCAGCCGCCCGGTCCAGTTCGGGATCGCCGTGAACAGGAATCCCGTGATCACCGCCGGCAGGAAGCCATAGAGCATTTCGTGGACGTGCCAGTCGCGCGGCGCGAACGCGGAACTGACGGAGAGTTCGCCATAGAACATCGGCAGCCAGGCCAGGATCGACAGCCCCGCCTGGATCGCGGCGAGCAGGAAAAACGGCCGAAAGCTGTTCGCAAACAGCGGCCAGCCCTCAAAGTTACGGGATCGGGCGCCAGCCATGGGGGCAACTCCTGTGAATTCGGACGGTCACTTGGATCGTCATTTGGAAAAATACTGCCGTTCGGCGGGCCCGTTTTGCGCTATCGCAAACTGCCTGACGAATACAGGTGCCATCACACTCCCTGATGCCAAGGAGGCAGAATGGCCAAGGTCGACACATCGCTGGTTGCGCATTTGCCGCTGTTTTCAGGCGTCAAGCCGGAGGACCTCGAGGAAATCCTGCGCGAGGCCCGCTCGGCGCGGTACCCCAGGAACACCGCCATTTTCGAACAGGGCGCCGACGCGCAATCCTTCTTCCTGCTGCTGCACGGCCACGTCCGCGCGGCCAAGACCACCCCGACCGGCGAGCAGATCGTGGTGCGCTACGTCGCCCCCGGCGAGACCTTCGGGCTCGCGATGGCGATTGGAGCCGCGCACTATCCGGCGACCGCAATGGCGGTCGACGACAGCGTGGTGCTGATCTGGCCGAATTCGGCTTGGCCGCGGCTGATCGAGCGGTTTCCGGCGATTGCCGCCAACACGCTGCAAACCGTCGGCGCGCGGCTGCAGGAGAGCCACACCCGCATCCTGGAAATGTCGACCCAGCAGGTCGAGCAGCGCGTCGCACATGCGCTGCTGCGGCTCGCAAAACAGTCCGGCAAGAAACTCGACCACGGCATCGAGATCGACTTCCCGATCAGCCGACAGGACATCGCGCAGATGACGGGCACCACGCTGCACACCGTCAGCCGCATCCTGAGCGGCTGGGAGAGCCAGGGCCTCGTCGAGAGCGGCCGCCAGCGCATCATCCTGCGCGATCCGCACAAGATCGTCGTGCTGGCGGAGCGCACGGCGGACGGCAATTCTGCGTAAGATAGGGGTGAGGGGCGCTTCCGCTTACGGCGCAAGCCCGCCCTCACCCGGGAATCCGCACGCGACCCGTGCGAACTCCAACCCGCCTCACGCCGGCACGCATTCGCACAGCGCAGCGAGGAATTTGTCGCGATCGATGCCATGCTCGCGGCAGGCGTCTTCCACGGTATGGAAGGTCGCGATCGGACAGCCGACGCAAGCCATCCTGAAGGCGAGGAACACGCGGATCGTGTGCGGCGCCGCACGCATGATGTCATCGACCAGATCGTCGGATCGGAAGGGCATGGACAACTCCGTTCCGAAGTGACGATAGCGGGGTGGGTCCGAGCTTCTTTGTTGAAGCGCAAGCTGGTGGTTGCTTCTTCGTCTCCCCGTTCTTACGGGGAGACGTGAACTACACCGCCCTGCTGTGCAACTGCTTCGCCGGGTCCAGATGCGCATCGAACGCCGCTGCAACACTGCGCACCAGGAAGCGCGAGTCGCTCGCGACCGCGAGACGGTCGCCGTCGAGCCTGACGATGCCGTCCGAGATCAGCGGCTTCAGGCGCGCGGCCGATTGCAGCATCGCTTCGGGCTCCGCACCATGTCGCGCACAGATGTCGCCGAGATCGGCGCTGAACTCGCACATGATGCGCTCGATGATGTCGGCGCGCAGCCGGTCGTCGTCGGTGAGCCCGTAGCCCTTCGCGGTGGCGAGGCGGCCGGCGGCGACGCTCTGGGCGTAGGCGCCGATCTGCACCTGGTTCTGCACGTAGCCCTGCGGCAGATGCCCGATCGCGCTCGCGCCGAAACCAAGCAGGACTTCGCCCTTGTCGGTGGTGTAGCCCTGGAAATTGCGCCGCAGCGTCCGTTCCTCGAAGGCCACGGCCATGGCGTCGTCGGGGCGCGCGAAATGGTCGAGCCCGATCTGGACGTAGCCGGCCTCCTTCAACGCATTGGCGATCGCGCAGGCCTGGTCATGACGCGCGAGGCCGTCGGGCAGCACGGCCTCGTTGATCATGCGCTGGTGCTTCTTGAAGTCAGGCACGTGCGCATAGCCGAACACCGAGAAACGATCGGGCCCGAGCTCGAGGCTGCGCCGAACGGTGTCCAGGCAGGACGCGACGGTCTGGTGCGGCAGCCCGTAGATGAGGTCGAAGTTGATCCCGTTGATGCCGGCGCGATGCAGCCTATCGACGACGGAAGCCGTCTGCTCATAGCTCTGCACGCGATTGATCGCACGCTGCACGACCGGATCGAAGCTCTGCACGCCCAGGCTCGCGCGGTTGACGCCGGAGAGCCGCATGGCCTCCACCATCTCGGCAGTCAATGTGCGGGGATCGATCTCGACCGCGATCTCGGCCGAGGGCAGCACGAAGAACGAATGGCGCATCGCCGCCATCAACTCGGCAAAAGCCTCCGGCGCCATGATGGTCGGCGTGCCGCCGCCGAAATGGATGTGCTCGACCTTGATCCGGCGGCCGATAGTCTCAGACACCTGCGCGATCTCGCTGCGCAGGGTCCGCTGATAGGCGGCGATGAGCCCGTCGCGGCGGACGATCTGGGTATGGCAGCCGCAATACCAGCACATCTCGCGGCAGAACGGCACGTGCAAATAAAGTGACGCGCTGGCGCCTGCCGGGAGCCCGGCGAGCCATTCGGCATAAGTATCCGGGCCGACCGCCGGCGAAAAATGCGGCGCGGTCGGATAGCTCGTGTACCGCGGCAATCTCTCTTCGCCGTAGCTCGCTGCGAGATCGGTCCTCATATCTTACCCATTCGTAAATCGATGCCGCGCGGTGGCGCGGCAAATCCCGGATGGCATTGGATGCCCCGTTTTCGGGCGGTCCACCTTGCGCTCGCTCAAAGTCCGAGCACCGGATCGGAGCCATGATGACGTTCAATCATGACTCACTGGAGATAGGCCATGGCGTCGCTAGCGCTCGATCTCGTTCTCTGGCTCACCGGCGTTCGCGGTCATATCCCGCGCTTCGACGATTTTCGTCCCGTCCCCGCAGCACCCTCCGTCGGCGCAGGTTATCTCGTGCGGGTGCTGGCGATCACCGCCGCCATCTTTGCCGCGCTGTCGCTCGCGGTCTGGGGCACGGTCTGGATTGCGATCCAGCTTCTCTGATCGACAACCATAGATTCACAATCGCGCATAGTTGAACATGCGAACGATTTGCCGCTTGCGCGACTGATATCACGCGACGCCGCGTGCTTCGCACTGCCGATACGCGCTTCGGCAAACCTCCTAAGGATTTACCGGAGGCGAATTCGGCAAAAGCTTGTCGCAGCGCAAACACTCTTGCCGTAACAGGCGCAGACTGCATCCGTCATCAAAACCCTTTCAGATGAAGGATGCTTCCGATGTTCACCCGCAGAGCCGCATTGATCAGCGCCGCCGCGACCGCCCTGATGCTCGCGACACCCACGTTCGCCGCCGGCGATCTCAAGCTGCCGCGGCAGATGGTCGAGCTGGTCGCACCGCCCTTCGTGCACGCGCACGAGCAGGCCACGACGCAGGGGCCCAAGATCATCGAGTTCAAGCTCAACATCGAGGAGAAGAAGGTCGTCATCGACGACAAGGGCACCACGTTCCAGGCCATGACCTTCAACGGCTCGATGCCGGGCCCGCTGATGGTCGTGCATGAAGGCGACTATGTCGAGGTGACGCTGGTCAATCCCGCGACCAACACCATGCCGCACAACATCGACTTCCACTCCGCGACCGGCGCCCTCGGCGGCGCTGAGCTCACGCTGGTCAATCCCGGCGAGCAGGTCGTGCTGCGCTGGAAGGCAACGCGGACCGGCGTGTTCGTCTATCACTGCGCCCCGGGCGGCCCGGTGATCCCCTGGCATGTCGTCTCCGGCATGAACGGCGCGGTGATGGTGCTGCCGCGCGACGGACTGAACGACGGCAAGGGCCACGCGCTGAAATACGACAAGGTCTATTATGTCGGCGAGCAGGATATGTATGTGCCGCGCGACGAGAAGGGCAACTTCAAGTCCTATGATTCGCCGGGCGAAGCCTTCACCGAGACCGAAGAGGTGATGAAGAAGCTGATCCCCTCCCACGTCGTGTTCAACGGCAAGGTCGGCGCGCTCACCGGCAAGAACGCGCTGACGGCCAAGGTCGGCGAGAACGTGCTGATCGTGCATTCGCAGGCCAATCGCGACAGCCGTCCGCACCTGATCGGCGGCCACGGCGACTATGTCTGGGAGACCGGAAAATTCTCCAACGCGCCGGAGACGGGCCTCGAGACCTGGTTCATCCGCGGCGGCTCGGCGGGAGCGGCGCTCTACAAGTTCCTGCAGCCCGGCATCTACGCCTATGTCACGCATAATCTGATCGAGGCCGCCGACCTCGGCGCCACCGCGCACTTCAAGGTCGAAGGCAAGTGGAACGACGATCTGATGACCCAGGTGAAGGCGCCCGCGGAGATACCGGCTCCCAACACCAACTAGACGCGACAGGGGGCCGGTCATCGCCGGCCCCTTCCTTCTTCGGGGGACGACCATGCTGATCGCATTCAAGCTGAAACTGCTGCTCGCCTGCGCCGCAGGGCTCGCAGGGCCGATCGCCGTGGCGCCGCTGGTCTCGGACATGGCGGTCCATGGCACGGCGACGGAGCCTGCGATCGTCAGGGTCGCGCCGGGTAGTCTTTCCTATCGCGAGGCCGGCGATTTCACCCGCGCGGGGCTGCAGGCCGAAGTGCCGCTGCGCGCGATGCGCTTCAACCGGCCGCTGCAGATCATGCGGCACCAGGTCTCGTCATCCGACTACCAGCTTTGCGTGCGGGATAGCGCGTGCCGTGCGCTCGATCGCGGCGTCGCGATTGCGCCTGATCGTCCCGCGGTCCAGGTGAGCTGGCACGATGCGCAGGCCTATGCGGGCTGGCTGTCGCGCAAGACCGGCCACACCTATCGCCTGCCGAGCGACGCGGAATGGGCCTTTGCAGCCGGCTCCCGGTTCAGGGACGACGGCGCGCCTGTGGACGCAGACGATCCTTCAAAGCGCTGGCTCAGCCGCTACGAGCGTGAATCCGAGCGCGACCTCTCCGACACGACGGCCTATCCGTTCGGCAAGTTCGGCGCGAACGAGCATGGAATCGAAGATCTCGCCGGCAATGTCTGGGAATGGACCTCGACCTGCTTCGTGCGCTCGCGGATCGACGCAGCCGGCAATGCCGGCCGCCCGACCGTGAATTGCGGCGTGCGCGTCGCCGAGGGTGCGCACCGCGCCTACGTCACCGACTTCATCCGCGACGCCCGCGCCGGCGGTTGCGCACAGGGCGTGCCGCCCGCCAATCTCGGCTTCCGCCTGGTGCGCGAGGAGCCGTCGTGGGTCGCAAGCGTGTCGGCGCGGTGGGGCAAGGTGTGGGCGGCGCGGTCGTAGTATCGCCGAGTAGCCCGGATGGAGCGCAGCGCAATCCGGGATCGGACCATCCACGAGCACCCCGGATTTCGCTACGCTCCATCCGGGCTACGGCGCATCACATCGCTCGCGCAAACATGCGAAATCCGGGCGCGCCGATGATCGCCTCGAACGCGGGATCGCGCTTCTCTTCGGCGAAGACAAATCCAGCCTTGGCGTAGGCGCGTTCGGCCGGCTGATTGCCGATCAGGAACGATATCGTCGCGCGGGCAAATCCGGCCGCTCGTCCCTTATCCAGTGCGCGCGCAAGCAACGCCTGCACGAGGCCGCGACCGCCATAGGCGGGATCGGTCGCGACGTGCTCGATCATCCAGTCGCCCTCGCCGCCCTGAACCCAGCAGGCGCGCGTGTAGGTGCCGCGGCGACGGATGGCTTCCAGCTCCGGCGCGGCAAGCCCGGTCGCGGCACCGACCTCCTCGATGGCTCGCCAGGCCGCAGGTCCCGTGCCGGCCGCCGGCAGTGCGCACAACGCGGCAGCAGGCTTGCCATCGATCTCGGCGATCAGGAATTGCGAGACATGCCACATCGACACCGCGTGTGCGGTCGTGATGCGCGCGATGAAATCGCGGCACTGTGCCTGGGGCCAGCCGAGCGCGACGTCGAACCAGCCGCGCGGCCGATAGCCGCGCTGCGACGACAGGATGGTCTGTGCGATGAAATCGGCGTCTTCGGGACGCGCAGACCGTATCGTCATGCGCGCCCCCGTTGCGACGACCTTACGTATTCTTCAGCGCGACGCGGAATTCGGCTTCGGTCTTGGCCTTGACCTCGTCGAACGAGACGCCGTCGGCGAGCTCGATCAGCGCCATGCCGCCGTCGCCGTGCTTGTCGATGGTGAAGACCGCGAGATCGGTGACGACCATGTCGACCACGCGCTCGCCGGTCAGCGGCAGGTTGCACTTCTTCAGCAGCTTCGAGCCGTCCTTGGCCGAATGCTCCATCACGACGACGACGCGCTTGACGCCGGCGACGAGATCCATCGCGCCGCCCATGCCCTTGACCATCTTGCCGGGGATCATCCAGTTGGCGAGATCGCCGTTCTGGGCCACCTGCATGGCGCCAAGGATCGACAGGTCCATGTGGCCGCCGCGGATCATCCCGAAGGAATCCGCGCTCGAGAAATACGAGGTCGAGGGTAGCTCGCTCACGGTCTGCTTGCCGGCATTGATGAGGTCGGCATCCACCTCGTCCTCATAGGGGAACGGGCCCATGCCGAGCATGCCGTTCTCGCTCTGGAGGCTGACATCGACCCCATCGGGGATGAAGTTCGAGACCAGCGTCGGGATGCCGATGCCGAGATTGACGTAGTAGCCGTCACGTAGTTCCTTGGCGGCGCGCGCAGCCATCTGTTCACGGGTCCAGGCCATGTGAGTCTCCTGACGCTTAAGCGGCGGTGCGCGGGCGGGTGTTGCGGAATTCGATGCGCTTCTTGGCCGTGCCGACCTCGACGATGCGCTTCACGAAGATGCCGGGCGTGTGGATATGGTCGGGATTGAGTTCACCGGCCGGAACCAGATGCTCGACCTCGGCCACCGTGATCTTGGCGGCGGTCGCCATCATCGGATTAAAGTTGCGCGCGGTCTTGCGGTAGATGAGGTTGCCGGCGGTGTCGCCCTTCCAGGCGTGGACGATGGCGAGGTCGGCGAACAGGCCGCGCTCCATCAGGTACTTCTCGCCGTCGAACTCCTTCACTTCCTTGCCTTCGGCGATCAGCGTGCCGACACCGGTCTTGGTGTAGAAGGCCGGGATACCGGCGCCGCCGGCGCGGATGCGCTCGGCCAGCGTGCCCTGCGGATTGAATTCGAGTTCCAGCTCGCCAGCCAGGAATTGCTGGGCGAACAGCTTGTTCTCGCCGACATAGGACGAGATCATCTTCTTGATCTGGCGGGTTTCGAGCAGGCGGCTGAGGCCGATACCGTCGACGCCGGCATTGTTGGAGACGACCGTCAGGCCCTTGACGCCGGACTCGCGGATTGCGTCCGACAGCTCCTCGGCGATGCCGCAGAGGCCGAAGCCGCCCGACATGATCATCATGTTGTCTTTCAGAACGCCTTCGAGAGCCGACTTGGCGTCGGGATAGACCTTGTTCATGCAAATAACCTTCGGGTGAACCTTCGGCTGGCAGGCGTCGCGCCTCATTGGCGGCGATTATTAGGCGAAATCGTCCAAAGCCGTCAATGATACGGGGTTCTCCGTTCCGTCCTCCGGTGATAGAAGCTGCCCACGCCGTGGGCAGACCCGTCCGCGGCCTTGAAAGCGACAAGAAAACCCATCAAGTTGCGGGGGTTGGGCGTGGGCACGCAGGTTTCCGGTCCGCCCTTCTGGCTCCCGCGACCAACCCGATCAGGACATGCCATTGACCATGGCCCAAGGAATGAAGCGCCTCGGGACGCCGATCGCGGCGCTGCTCGGCCTCGCGCTGATCGCCCTGATCGCGACCTCCTGGCTCATCAACCGCGACGCGCTGCGCAAGGCGGTGGAAACGCAGATCCGCGACGTCACCGGGCTCGAGCTCAGCGTGGCAGGCAGCATCGACATTTCGCTGCTGCCGGCGAGCTACATTTCCTTCCATGACGTCGGCCTGAAGGGCGGCGGCACCAGCGATCCCGCGCTCCATGTCGACGTGCTCACCGCCAATCTCCGGCTGCTGCCGCTGCTGCTGCAGCGGTTCGAGATCGCCGACCTGACCCTGCTGCGGCCGCGCATCCATGTCAGCCTGAAGCAGGATGGCGAAAGCAACTGGACGCCCTTCATCCAGACCATTGCGCGCACCATGAAGCCGGGCGCCGAGAACCAGGTGTCGTTCTCCGAGATCAGGATCCAGGACGGTGTGCTCAATTACGAGGACGCCACCACCCACGCCGCCGAGAAGTTCGAGGACATCGACCTGTCGCTGGCCTGGCCCTCGATCTCGCGGTCCTTCGCCGCGACCGGACAATTCGACTGGCGCGGCGAGCGCGTCGACGGCTCGATCAGCTTCGCCGATTTCGTCGCCGCCCTCTCCGGCGACCGCTCCGGGCTGAAGGCGCGGATCGCCAGCGCCCCGCTCAAGCTTGCCTTCGACGGCAGCGTCGCCAACCGCACCAGCCCGATGATGGAAGGCACGCTCACCATCGACAGCCCGTCCTTGCGCAACGCGCTGCGCTGGACCGGTCAGCCGCAGCCCGGCAGCGGCGGCTTCGGCCGCTTCGCGCTGAAGGCGCGCGCCAATGTCGTCGGCGCCTCGATCGCGCTCACCAACGTCAATGTCGAGCTCGACGGCAACACTGCCGAGGGCGTGATGACCTACGCCAATAACGGCCGGCAGACGCTGCAAGCGACGCTTGCCGCCGACGCGCTCGACTTCACACCTTATATCTCGACCTTCCGCCTGCTCGCCAGCGGCGCCCGCGACTGGAACAGGCAGCTGTTCGATCTCAACGGGCTTTCGACCACCGACCTCGACATGCGCCTGTCGGCAGCAAGGCTGACAGTCGGGACGTCGAAACTCGGCCGCACCGCGATCGGCGCCAATCTGCGCAACGGCACGCTGGCGCTATCGGTCGGCGAAGCCCAGGTCTATGGCGGCATCGCCAAGGGCTCGTTCGGGATCGCGCGCTCCGACACCGTCGCCGACGTCAAGGCGCAATTCCAGTTCACCGATGTCGATCTTCAGGCCTGCGCCTCCGAATTGTTCGGCCTCAACAAGCTGTCCGGCCGCGGCAACATCAACGTCTCGCTGCTGGCCTCCGGCTCCAGCCCGTTCGGCCTCGTGCAGTCGCTCGACGGCACTGCCACCGTGACCGGGCACGACGGTGCGATCTCGGGCTTCAACGCCGAGCAGCTCCTGAAGCGGCTGGAGCGGCGGCCGCTGTCGGGTGGCGGCAATTTCCGCAACGGCTCGACCCCTTATGACACCCTCACCGTCGCGGTGAAGTTCTCCGATGGGATCGCCACTGCCGAGGACATCCGCATCGAGGGGCCGGCTGCGAAGATCACGCTGACGGGCACTGCCTCGGTGCCGACGCGCGAATACGACATGAAGGGCGTGGCGAGCCTCAACACGACGTCCGGCTTTCAATTGCCCTTCATGGTGCAGGGTCCCTGGGACGATCCGCTGATCTTCCCCGACCCCGAAAGCCTGATCCGCCAGTCACCTGCGGCGTCCCCCTTCCTGGACCTCCTGAAGCGGCGCATCACCGGCGAGAAGCACCCTGCGCCGCCAGATTCGCCGACGGCCGAGAACGCCAAGGAAAACGCGAAGTCCAACTGAGGACGGCGATCGTCCGGCGCTGCCGGACCATCGCGAATTGATCCGGCCGAATTGATGCGGCGATTGGATCGATGCGCGGATTAAGCATCTCCGCTGGCCCGACACCCCACGACCTAGGTCTGACAAGATGCCGCTAGATCGGCTGACGGCCATGCGCTAGTGTTTTATACGACCGGTTAAAAACACCGGCCGTTTGAGGGAGAAAAACGTGAGATCCAAGGTTATTGGCGCAGTTTCATTGGCGGTCGCTGCGGTTGGGCTTTTTGCGGCCACTGCACCCGCCTTTGCGCAGCAGAAGACGATCACGGTCTGGTGGGGCAAGGGCTTCTATCGGTCCGAAGACGACGCACTGATCGAGACGATCAAGAAGTTCGAAGCCAAGACCGGCATCAAGGTCGAATTGTCGCAGTACGCGATCCAGGACATGATTCCGAAGACGGTGGCCGCGCTCGATGCCGGCACTGTGCCCGATGTCGCCTATTCCGATTCCTACGACGTGCAGGCGCAGGGCAAGTGGGCCTATGAGGGCAAGCTCGAGGACCTCACGGACGTCATGGAGCCGATCAAGGGCCGGTTCGTGCAGAACACGCTGGACGCGTCGATCCTCTATAACGACGTCACCAAGAAGAAGGCCTATTACGGCTTCCCGCTGAAGCAGCAGAGCATGCATGTCGAGATCTGGAACGACATGCTGGAGAAGGCCGGCTTCAAGCTCGCCGACATCCCGACCGACTGGGCGGGCTACTGGACGTTCTGGTGCGACAAGGTGCAGCCGGGTATCCGTAAAGCCACCGGCCAGCGCATCTACGGCGTCGGCCAGCCGATGGGCGTTGAATCCACCGACGCCTTCCAGTCGTTCTACACCTTCATGGACGCCTATCACGTCAAGCTGGTCGACGACGACGGCAAGCTCCTGGTCGACGATCCCAAGGTGCGTGAGAATCTGATCAGCGCGCTGAAGGATTACACCGACACCTATATCAAGGGCTGCACGCCGCCCTCCTCCACAACCTGGAAGGACCCCGACAACAACGTCGCCTTCCACAACAAGACCATCGTGATGACCCACAACTTCACGATCTCGATCGCGGCGAAGTGGTTCGAGGACTCGCAGAACCAGGCGCTCACGCAGGAGCAACGCGACGCCGGCAAGAAGGCCTATGAGCAGGACATCGTCACGGCGTCCTTCCCGAAGGCGCCCGACGGTTCGACCATCCGCTACCGCTCCGACGTCAAGACCGGGCTGGTGTTCACCGCGGCCAAGAACAAGGCCGAGGCCAAGCAGTTCATCAGCTTCCTGCTCCAGGAAGAGAATGTTCGTCCCTATATCGAGGGCGCGCTCGGCCGCTGGTTCCCGGTGACGAAGGAAAGCCAGGCCAGCCCGTTCTGGCAGGCCGACAAGCACCGCAAGGCGGTCTACGCCCAGTTCACCGGCGGCACCGCCGCGTTCGACTTCACCAAGAACTGGAAGTTCACGATCCTCAACAACGAGAACGTCTGGGCCAAGGCGATGAACCGGGTCGTCAGCGAAAAGGTCCCGGTCGACAAGGCCGTCGACGAGCTGATCGTCCGCATCAAGCAGGTTGCAGGCTAAATCTTCTTTCTTCCTCTCCCCGCTGGCGCGGGGAGAGGCGAAACGCTAATACCGGCCGCCTCGTGCGGCCGGAAGTCCTTTCAAAGAGTCCTGAAGAATGGCGATTACGCTCTCTGGCGATCAGTCGATGCCCGCTCCGCCCTTGTCGTCGCGGCTGACCCCGGCGCAGGTCTGGGGCATCGTGCTGCTCGCGCCCTATCTGCTCGTCTTCCTCGCCTTCGTCGTCTATCCCGTCTGCTACGGGCTGTGGCTGGCGCGGGCCCCGTCGAATTATGTCGCGCTGTTTCACGATCCGATCTTCGCGCGCGCCGCGGTCAACACGCTGATCTTCCTGGTCATCGGCATCAACATCAAGATGCTGATCGCGTTGTTCCTGTCCGGCTTCTTCGCGCAGCAGCGCACCTGGATCAAATGGCTCTCGGTGATCTTCATCCTGCCCTGGGCGGTGCCGTCGATCCCGACCATCCTGTCGGTGCGCTTCATGTTCAATCCCGAATGGGGCGTGGTCAACCACCTCATCTTCTCCCTCACCGGCGATGACGGCCCGAACTGGCTGAACGACCCCGCCGTGGCGCTGAGCATGGCCATCGGCGTGCACATCTGGAAATCACTGCCGTTCTGGACGCTGATCCTGATCACCGGACGCCTTGCGATCGCGCACGATCTGTTCGAGGCCGCCGAGGTCGATGGCGCGAGCTGGTGGCAGAAATTCCGCTACATCACCTGGCCGTCGATGCAGACGCTCTACATCACCTGCACGCTGCTCTCGATGATCTGGACGCTCGGCGATTTCAACAGCGTCTATCTGCTCACCGGCGGTGGCCCGGCTGACCTCACGCACGTGCTGGCGACGCTCGGTATCCGCTATCTCCGGCTCGACCAGCTCTCGCTCGCGATGGCCTCCATCGTCTGCGCGATGCCGTTCGTCCTGCCGCTCGTGTACTTTATGATGAAACGGTTGTCGCGATGAAGCTTCCCGGCGTAAGCGAATTTTCCTGGCGCGACGTCGCGGTCGAAGCGCGGCTGCTGCTGATCGGTATTCCCGTCTTCCTGTGGACGATGATTCCGATCTACCACATGTTCCTGTTCGCGATCTCCCCGAAGGAGGACGCGTTCTCGGGCAAGCTGTGGCCGGATCACCCGACGCTCCACAACTTCGAGATCGTGTTCAAGCAGCAGCACTACTTCCTGCGCGACTTCTACATCCAGTTCTGGAACTCGACGGTGATCGCAGTCTCTGTCGGCGTGCTGACGCTGTTCATCGCCACCGCCGCGGCGTTCGCGATCTCGCGATTGAAGGTGCCGGGCGGCCGCACCGTGTTGAACCTCGCGCTCTTCACCTATTTCATCCCCGCGGCGTTCCTCGCCGTGCCGATGTACCGCACCATGGGCAATTACGGCCTGCTCAACAATCACTGGTCGCTGATCCTGGCCATGGTGACGATCGCCAGCCCCTACGCGATCTGGGTGCTCAAGCAGGCCTCCGACAAGCTGCCGGTCGAGCTGGATGAAGCCGCGGTGATGGACGGCGCCACGACGCTCCAGATCTTCCGCCTGGTCTACCTGCCGCTGATGATGCCCTCGCTGGTCGCGATCGGCACCTATGCGGTGCTGCTCGCCTGGAACGAATATCTCTACGCGTTCCTGCTTCTGTCCAACGACCGCGAGATCACCCTCCCCGTCGCGCTCGGCAACTTCCTCGCTGCCGACGATTCGCCTTGGGAGCTGTTGATGACCACCGGCTTCATTTACGCGCTGCCGCCGGCCGCGGTCTACTACGCCTTCCGCCGCTACATGGTGGGCGGGCTCACGGCAGGCGCGGTGAAGTCCTGACAATCGAGAGCCTCGTTCCGATGGAATCGGAACGGGGCTCTCGATTCTTGTTTTGACGCGTTTTCCTTACGCGAACCGGTATCCACTTCGCTCGAAATCGCTCCCGGACGCATCGCGTCGCCGCAAGCAGGGCGTTCGAGCGACGACGTGGACAATTGCGGGTTGTCCACGCCTGCTCTAACCTCGCAGCCCTGTCACGGGGCACGTCACCATGCGCGGCAACGACGCGATCCATCTCGGCCTGATGCTACTGGCGTTCGCGGCGTCCTATCTGGTGCCGTTCGAGCTGCTGCTGCTGGCCTATGTCGTGCTCGGCCCGGCGCACTACTTYACCGAGATCTCGTGGCTGCACGATCGCAGCTATTATCTACCCCATCGCGGGATCGCGGCGATGCTCGCGATCATCGCTGTGGTCGCGGTGCTGATCGACAACGCCTCGTGGTTCGGCTTTGCGATGTGGGGCGCGCTGGTCGTCTGCGCCATGCTGGCAGCCACCACCTCCGCGATCGAGAGCATGCTGCTGTTCATGGTGGCGATCGCCCTGTCCGCGATCATGTATTCGAGCGGATCGTCGCTTGCGGTCATCGGTATCCTGATTCCGACCCTGATCCACGTCTCGCTGTTCACGCTGATCTTCATGGTGCTCGGCGCGCACCGGTCGGGCAGCCGCGTGCAGGCTGCGCTGGTGATCGTCTATCTGCTTGCGGTCGCCACGATCCTGTTGCTGCCGCCAACGGCCGAAATCAGGATCTCGAGCTTTGCCCGGGTCGGACAGGACTATTTCGGCAATGTCGGTCCGGCGCTGGGCCGGCTGTTCGGAGTCCCCGGCCTCGTCCTCGACACCCGGCTGACGAGCCTGCTCGCTTTCGTCTATACCTACCACTACCTCAACTGGTTCATCAAAGCCGACGTCATCCGCTGGACTGAGGTGCCCAAACGGCGGCTGGCGGCGATGGCCGCCGCAAGCGCCGCCTCCACCGCGCTGTACTTCTACGACTACGCTTTCGGCTTCACCTTCCTGCTGGCGCTGAGCCTGATCCACATCCTGCTCGAGTTTCCGCTCGACAGCCTCGCGCTGCGGCAGCTCGGTGCCGCGATGCAGGGCGCGGTGCGCGCGCGATACGTGGGGCCCATCTCGGCCTCCGCGACGCGGTCGCGTTCTACGGGCACCAAGGCCGCGAAACGCGCAACCCGGTCACGCTGATCATCTCTCCGCGCTCTTGCGTCGATACGTGACCAGCAGGGCGATCGTCGAGCCGATGAAGTAGCCGGCGGTCGCGCCCGAGATGGCGCGGCCGGCGACGATCGCCAGCGCGCGATCGCCCGCATCGATCGCCGAGATCACGCCGACCGCATATTGCGAGGCGAAGACAATCAGGTTGCGGACCAGACCAAATGGGCTGCCCGGACGGATGATCTGCCCGGTCATGTGATCGACGTCGAACGGGCGCGGCGTCAGCACGCCAAGCGGCAGCAGCACCAGCGCGGCCGCGATCCATGCGACCAGCGGCCAAACGCTGTCTTGGTGGCCGAAGCCGAGCCGCGAAATCCCCCAGACGATGAACACGACCGGCACGATCAGCGCGCGCCAGATCGGCGTCGTGCGCGGCTGCATCGCCTGAACGCCCTGCCACACCAGAAAAGCGAGCAGCATCCAGACCCAGACCGGCGTATGGATCAGGACCTGGTAGGCGAATGTCATGATTGCTCCTCGCCTACAGCGGCGCCGCGCTCTTGCCTTGCGAGCTCGAGAGTTTCGAGGCAAGCGAGGCGATGACGATGACCACCGCGATCAGGGCGATCACCAGCGTGCAGATCGCGTTGATCTCGGGCTTCACGCCAAGCCGCACCTCCGAGTAGATCCGGATCGGCAGCGTCGCCGAGCCGGGGCCGGTGGTGAAGCTCGCGATCACGAGATCATCGAGCGACAGCGTGAAGGCCAGCATCCAGCCCGCCACGATCGCGGGAGCGATCAGCGGCAGCGTCACGGCGACGAAGGCGCGAACCGGGTTGCAGCCGAGATCCATCGCCGCCTCCTCCAGCGAACGGTCGAGCGAGCCGAGGCGGGACTGCACGACCACCGCGACGAAGCACATCGTCAGCGTGGTGTGGGCGATCGTCACCGTCCAGAAGCCGCGCTCGGCGTTGAGCGCGACGAACAGCAGCAGCAGCGACAATCCGGTGATCACCTCCGGCATCACCAGCGGCGCGTAGAGCATGCCCGAGAACAGCGTGCGGCCGCGAAAGCGCTCGCCGCGCGACAGCGCAACGGCTGCGAGCGTGCCGAGCAGCGTGGCGATGGTCGCTGAGGAGACCGCGACCCGCAGGCTCATCCAGGCCGCCTCGATCATGGCGCGGTCATTGAAGAACTCGTGGTACCAGCGCAGCGACCAGCCGCCCCACACCGTGACCAGCCGCGAGGCATTGAAGGAGTAGATGACGAGGATGAGGATCGGCAGATAGAGGAACGCCAGCCCCAGCGCGAGCGAGGCGATGTTGAAGCGGGACAGGCGGGAGACCTTGCGCATCGCTTCAGCGCCCCTGTTCCAGCTGCCGCTTCTGCAGCCGCTCGTACAGCAGCAGCGGCACCAGCAGCACCACCAGCAGCACGATCGCCGCAGCGGAAGCCACCGGCCAGTCCTTGTTGGTGAAGAATTCGAGCCACAGGGTCTGGCCGATCATCAGCGAATTGGAGCCGGCCAGAAGATCCGGGATCACGAACTCGCCCACGATGGGGATGAAGCACAGCAGCACGCCCGCGCCGACGCCGGGCAGCGAGAGCGGAAAGGTCACGAGCCAGAACACCTGCCAAGGCGGCGCGCCGAGATCAGAGGCCGCCTCCTCCAGCACCGGCTCCATTTTCGCGAGCGTGGCGTAGAGCGGCAGGATCATGAACGGCAGATAGGAATAGACGATGCCGATATACATCGCGGTGTCGGTCGAGAGCCACACCACCGGCTGGCTGACCAGATGCAGCGCGAGCAGGATCTGGTTCAGCAGGCCGTCGTGCTGGAGGATGTTGATCCAGGCATAGATGCGGATCAGGAACGAGGTCCAGAACGGCACGATCACCAGCACCATCGCCACCGCCTGCCGGCGCTTCGGCAACCGCGCCATGCCGTAGGCGATGGGATAGCCGATCACGAGCAACAGTGCAGTCGCGGTGACGGCGACGGTAAGGCTGCGCACATAGGCGAACACGTAGATGTCGTCTGAGGCGAGCAGCTTGAAATTGTCGATCGACAGCGCGGCGAACGATGCCTTGAGCGTCTCCCATCCCGCCATCAGGTCGAACACCGGCTCGTAGGGCGGCTGCGCGATCGCCGTCTGCGACAGGCTGATCTTGAGCACGAAGCCGAACGGCACCAGGAAGAACAGCAGCATCCAGACGTAGGGCGCGATCGCGGCAAAGCGCGCCGGCCTTGCGAAGATGCGGCGCGAGCTCATGATTGCAGCACCACGCAGTCGTCGGGCGTGAACCAGGCGACGACACGCTGGTTCAGGCTGTAGGCGTCGACGTCGAGGCGCGCGCTGTTGGGGACCGACGCCTGCACGATTCCGCCTGTATCGAGCTTCACCTTGTAGGTGGTGGTGCCGCCGAGATAACAGATGTCGGCGACCACGCCGTCCAGGCTGTTGATCGCCGTCTCGCGACCGGCCTCGCTCACCGGGCCGCGACGCGACAGCTTGACCTTCTCGGGGCGGATCGCGACCGACAATTTTCCCGCGCCGACGCCTTCGCGCGGCTCGGCCACCACCAGCGCACCCGCATCACGCGTGCCGATGATCAGACGATGGCCGTCGCGCAATTTGGACTCGCCGTCGAACAGATTGATGTCGCCGACGAACTCCGCGATCCAGCGCGAGCGCGGCGCTTCGTAGAGTTCACGGGGGCTCGCGACCTGGGCGAGCCTCCCGGCCTTCATCACGCCGATCCGGCTCGCCATGGTCATGGCTTCCTCCTGATCGTGGGTGACGATGATGAAGGTCATGCCGAGCCGGCGCTGCAGCTCCATCAGCTCGCCCTGCGTGCTCTCGCGCAGCTTCTTGTCCAGCGCGGCCAGCGGCTCGTCGAGCAGCAGAAGCTGCGGCCGGCGCGCCAATGCACGCGCCAGCGCCACGCGCTGACGCTGACCGCCGGAGAGCTGGTCGGGCCTGCGTTTCTCCAGCCCCTCGAGCTTCACCAGCGCAATCATTTCCGCCGCGCGCGTGGCGATGTCGGCACGCGCCATGCCGGCCCGCTTCAGGCCGAAGGCGATGTTGTCACGCACGGAGAGATGCGGAAACAGCGCGTAGTTCTGGAACATCATGTTGATCGGGCGTTCATGCGGCAGCGCCTGCGCGATGTCCCGGCCGCCGAGCAGGATGCGTCCCTCGTCCGGCGCCTCGAACCCGGCGAGCATGCGCAGCAGCGTGGTCTTGCCGCAGCCGCTGGGCCCGAGCAGCGCAAAGAACTCGCCGGCCTTGATGTCGAGCGACACGCCGTCCACGGCCCGGAACGTCCCGAACGTCTTGGCGACGCCCTCGATGCGCAGCAGCGGCTGCCCCGCCGCGGGAAGCGCATCCGCGCCGGCGTCTATCTTGGGCAATTCGTCCGTCATGGTCCCTGCCAACCCCGATTCCGCCGCACGCTAGCGGCCGATCGTCCCCAGCTCAACCGGTTCGGGGGGTAACTTCCACTGCAGTCCCGTAGCCCGGATGGAGCGCAAGCGTAATCCGGGACGGTCCATCGGTGGTGAGACTTTCCCGGATTGCGCTTCGCTCCATCCGGGCTACGCCACTAGCTCACATTCGCCATGAACATGGCCAGCGCGTCGCGATCCGCCGCGGGCATCGTCAGGCMGAGCTTGGAACGGCGCCACAGAATATCCTCGGGAAAACGCGCCCATTCGCGGGTCATCAGATAGCGCACTTCGGCGCCGGTCAGCTCGGGGCCGAAGGCGGGGCCGAGCTCGTCGCGGGTCTTCGCCTCGCCGAGCACGGCCGGCAAGCGTGAGCCGTAGGCCGCGACCAGACGCTGGGCCTGCGGCTCCGACAGGAAGCGCCAGCGGTCGCGGGCGAGGTCGACTTCGGTGTCGAAACGGTCCCAGGCAAAGTCTCCGCCGGGCAACGCTGCGCTGGCGGTCCAGGGCGGCGACATCGGATAGAACGGCGTCAGCTTCGTCACGGCCCGCTCGGCGCGCAGGCGCGAGGTGGTGACGTCGCCGCCGAACATCGTGATCAGCGGCGCCTTGCGCCGGCGCGCGTGGAACAGCGTCGTCCCGTCGCGCCGCCGCACGGACGCCAGCGTCAGGTTGACGCCGGAGACCGCGCGCACCACGTCGGTGGGCGCGACGCGCTCGCGGAAATAGCGGCTGGCCGCCTCGCAGAGATAGCTGACGTCGGCCCCAGGCATCGCCACGATCGCGGGATCACCGGTGAAATCACGAGTGACCGTGCCGATCAGCGTGAAATTGCGCTCAAAGGGGCTCGCAAAGATCAGCCGCCCATCGCTGTTCTGGAAGACGTAGACGTTATCGGACTCGAACAGCCGCGGCACGATGATCTGGCTCATCTGCATGGCCGCCATGGCAGGCTGCGGCTGGCGCAGCACGGTCTCTGCGACGATCGACGTCCAGCCGCCGGTGGCATTGGCCAGCGCCCGGGCCGTGACCACGCGGCGATGGCCACGATCGACCACCGCGAGGCGCCATGTGTCGGTTCGATCGGCGCGGACACAGCGCGCCCCGGTCCGGATCGCAGCGCCGCGTTCGGCGGCGTCCAGCGCCGTCAGCACCACCAGGCGGGAATCATCGACGACGCAGTCCGAATATTCGAAAGCCGTTCCGAACGGGCGCTTCAGCGCGTTGCCGACCGGATGATGCGTGATGTCGAGGGTGGTCGCGGCAGGCAGGCCGCTCCGACCGGTGAGGCCGTCATAGAGGTACAAGCCGGCGCGCAGCAGCCAGGGTGGACGCTCCTCGGAATGGGCCGGGATCACGAAGCGCATCGGCCGGACCAGATGCGGCGCGATGGCAAGCCAGGTCCGGCGCTCGGCCAAAGCCCGGCGCACCCGCCAAAAACCGCGGCGTTCCAGCACCGACAGATCGCCATGGATCAGCCGCGGCGTCGCGGATGACGCCGCGCCGCCGAGATCGCCCTGCTCCAGCAGAATGACCCGCAGGCCGCGGCCGGCCGCATCGCGGGCGAGGCTGACACCGTTCAGGCCGCCGCCGATGATCGCAAGGTCGTAATCCGCCATGAAGCCGTCGAATGGGAGCTAGCGCCCGCCATCACTAGAGCCATTTCCATTCCGATGAAATCGGAACGAGGCTTTGGATTCTTGTTTTGACGCGTTTTCTTTGCGCGAACCGGTATCCGCTTGGCTCGATAACGCTCTAGCCGGTCTTGAGCGCAAGCTCCATGGTCTCGGCGCGGCCGACGAGGCCGGCATATTTCCCGATCGGCAGCGGCTTGCCGAGCAGGTAGCCCTGCACGCCGTCGCAGCCCTCCTTGGCAAGAAAGACGAGCTGATCGAGGGTCTCGACGCCCTCGGCGATGATCGACATTTCGAGGCCGTGGCCGAGATCGATCACGGCGCGGACGATAGCCGCCGATTGCGGGTTGCGACCGAGATTCATGATGAAGGCGCGGTCGATCTTGATCTTGTCGAACGGGAACGCCTGGAGATAGCTCAGCGAAGAATAACCGCTGCCGAAATCATCCATGGAGATGCGCACGCCGAGCGCCTTCAGCCGGCGCAGCAATGCAAGACCCCGGTCAAAGTCCTCGATCAGCACGCCCTCGGTGATTTCCAGCTCGAGCCGGCCGGGTGCCAGGCCCGTCTCGATCAGGATCGAATGGACCAGCCCGACCACGTCGCCGTGCATGAACTGCGCCGGCGACAAATTGACCGCGACCTGGAGCGGCTTCGGCCAGGACGCCGCCTCGCGGCAGGCCTCGCGCAGGATCCACTCGCCCATCTCGACGATCAGGCCGCTCTCCTCCGCGATCGGGATGAACTCGGCCGGCGAGACCTGGCCGCGCACCGGATGCTGCCAGCGCGCCAGCGCTTCGAAGCCGATAATCTCGCTCTCGGCGACGCTGTGGCGCGCGATGCCCTGCGGCTGGAACGCGAGCGACAATTCGCCGTTCTTGATCGCTTTCGACAGGTCCTGGTGCAGCACGCGGCGGTCGCGGATCTGCTGGTCCATCTCCGGCTGGTAAAGGCCGATCGTGCCGCGCGACTTCTGCTTGGCGCGGAACAGCGCCGCGCCGGCATTGGCCAGCAGCGATGCGCCGTCGGCACCATTATGCGGGAAGATCGACATGCCGGTGGTGACGCCGGCGCGGACCGCCCGGCCGTCGATCTGAAATTCCTGGGCAACGGCCTCGCCGAGCTGCTGCGCCAGCGCAAGGCCCGCCTCCGGCTGCTTGCCGTCGATGATCAGGCCGAACTCGTCGCCGGACAGGCGCGCCACCACGCCGCCGCGCGCGGAATCCTGAAGCCGCTGGGCTACCTCGATCAACAGCTTGTCGCCGAGCGCATGACCGAAGACGTCGTTGACCTCCTTGAGGCCGTCGAGGTCGAGGCAGAGCACGGCGAACTCCTCACTGGTGCCTTCGCAGGCCTCGATCATCTGGGTCAGCGCCTGGAGGAAGGCGGCGCGGTTCGGCAGATCGGTCAGGCCGTCGTGATAGGCCATGTGCGCCATGCGCGACTCTGTCTGCCGGCGGTCGGTGACGTCTTCGTGGGTCTTGATCAGATATTGCGGCTCGCCGGCATCGCTGAGCACGGTCGCCCGCCGGGTCAGGAACAGCCGCAGGCCGTCCTTGGTGGAGATCGGGTGCTCCTCGGTAATCATCCCGCGCTTCTTGATCGCGGCCTCGTCGCGCGCGATGATCAGCTTGGCTTCCTTGGGATTGAAGATGTCGGAGGCCGTCAGGCCCGTGGCCTCCTCGCGCCGGCGGTTGAGGATCGTCTCCGCGCTGCGATTGGCGAGCAGGTAGCGGCCGTCCTTGACCTGCTCCACGATCAGCGCCACCGGAATGTTGTCGACCACAAGCTCCAGGAACTTCTTCGTGCTCTCCAGCTCCTGCGACAGCGAGCGGCGGTCGGTGATATCCTCGAACACGAGCATCAGGAATTCGGGCTTGTTGCTCTCGTCGCGGACCACGATCCGGATCGAGGCAACCATGCGCCGTTCACCGGCGCGATCGACCTCGAATTCATTGCGGAACTGGCCGTCCTGCGAATTCAGTGCCGCCTTGTCGGCCGCCTCGATGCTGGCCGCCGAGATGGGCGCGAACAGCTCACGCGCATTCTTGCCGACGGCGTGGTCGCGCGAGAACCCCCAGAACCGTTCATAGGCGCTGTTGGCGAAGATGTAACGCCCGTCCTCGATGTTCTTCGCGGCGACGCAGGCCGGCACGTGGTCCAGCACGGTTTCCAGGAATTGCTTGGTGGAGGCGAGCTGCCGTGACAGCTTGCGCTGATCGCTGACGTCCAGATGCGTCGCGACCGAGCCGCCGTTCGGCAACACGAAATATTTCACCAGGATGGCGCGGCCATCAGGCAGTTCGGTGATCAGGCCGTTGGGGCTCGCCGCCTTCTCGTAGAACTCATCGTCGGAGACACCGCCGAGGACGTCGCGCTTGCGCCTGAGTTCGAGGATGTCGTAGCCGGTCATCCCGGTCCACAGATCCGAGCGCGCCAGGCCGTAGATCTCGAGATAGCGGTCGTTGCAGAACATGATGCGTCGTTGCGCATCCGTCATCACCACGCCCTGGTTGAGATTGTTCATGGCGGAGGAGACGAAGGCGTTGCGCCGCAGCTGCAAGCGCTTGGTGCGGCGCAGCGAGGAATGGATCCAGAGCGCGATGGCGGCCAGGAACGCACAGACGACGATGCCGCCGATCAGCGCTTCCCAGACCAAATTGGGATCGAGCTTGCCTGGTGGCGCGAAGCTGTCCGAGAGCGCAAAGGCGCGCGCAGGCGCGACCGCGCTGCCCAGGCACACGACGGCCTGCACAGCAATCGGAAGCGTGCTGCCCACGTGCCAGTTCTTCTCAGCCATCAGCCACCCGCGCTTTCAACGTCGGATTGTCTGGCTTCACGGGTTTGGATCGGGTAAACGCCTGTACGCGCAACAGAAAAATGTGACGCCAAATACGGCAATTGCCCTGACATGATAAATGCTTCCTTAATGGAAAACGGCCCGGTGCCGTGGTTCTCAGGCCTGATGCCACCGATGCTTTCAATGGACACACTGCACAACCATGGATAGGGTCGACTGCGTCGTCATCGGAGCGGGCGTGGTCGGGCTCGCGGTGGCTCGAAAGCTTGCCCAGGCCGGGCGCGAGGTGATCGTGCTCGAGGAAGCCGAGGCCATCGGCACCATCACCTCCTCGCGCAACAGCGAGGTGATCCATGCCGGGATCTATTACCGCGCCGGCAGCTGGATGGCGCGCATGTGCGTCAGCGGCAAGCATGAGCTGTACCGCTACTGCGGCGAGCGCGGCATCCCGCACAAGAACTGCGGCAAGCTGATCGTCGCGACCAGCGCCAAGGAGACCGAGAAGCTGCAATCGATCAAGGCGCATGCCGAGGCCAATGGCGTGCTCGACATGCAGCTGCTCACCGGCGAGGCCGCGCGCGCGCTGGAGCCGGCGCTCGCCTGCGATGCCGCGCTGCTCTCGCCATCGACCGGCATCATCGACAGCCACGCCTACATGCTCTCGCTGCGCGGCGAGGCCGAGGCAGCCGGCGCGGCCTTCGCGTTTCACACCCCGCTGATCCGCGCCAAGGCAGCCGGCGATGCGATCGAGATCGAGGCCGGCGGCGAAGCGCCGATGACGCTGCAATGCGGCCTGCTCGTCAACGCCGCCGGGCTCTCGGCGACAACGGTCGCACGCCACATCGACGGCATGCCGATCGACCGGATTCCACCCGCCTATCTCGCCAAGGGAAACTATTTCAGCTGCAACGCCAGGGCACCGTTCTCGCACCTGATCTATCCGGTGCCCGAGCCAGGCGGGCTCGGCGTGCATCTGACACTGGACATGGCCGGGCAGGCACGCTTCGGCCCCGACGTGGAGTGGATCGAGACGATCAATTACGAGGTCGATCCGTCACGCGCCGAACGCTTCTATCCGGCGATCCGGAGATACTGGCCGACGCTGCCCGACGGCGCGCTGATGCCGAGCTATTCAGGCATTCGCCCGAAGATCGTGCCGCCGGCGGTGGCCACGCAGGATTTTCTGATGCAGGGCCCGCGCGATCACGGCGTCGAAGGCCTGATCAACCTGTTCGGCATCGAATCGCCGGGACTGACGTCGTCGCTCGCGATCGCGGATCACGTCGCTGAGCTCGCAGGCATCTAGGGGATTTTCCATCGGAGCGGAAAGGCTCCAAGCGCCGCGCAAATAACTTTGCACGCTGCGCACCTTCATGCAGGGATGAGCGCAACAGCTCTCACCCCTGCATGAAAGGGTAAGTTCAACTCTACACTGTTACAGGGGTTACTAGTGGAGCGTGTCGCCGGTGTGCTTCAAACGCTCGATCTGGTCCTTGACCATCAACTTCCGTCGCTTCAACTCAACAATTTGCAGGTCGTCTGTTGAAAGGTGCACGAGAGCTTCGTGCAATTCGTTTTCGAGCGTTTTGTGCTTCCGTTCCAATTCAACCAGATGTGCCTGAATTGTCATTCGAAACCTCCTCGGTAGGGGGAAACCTTGGATTCGATCCGGACAAACAAGTGTACATCACCGATTCGTTCTGTCGATATGTATCCGTCGTCGCAGCGTCATTTTTGAAAATTCATATGTAACGAATCGTGAGTAAGGAACCACGCTGGAAAAATCCATGATATCAACGTGCTTGCGCAACGCCGCAACGAATCGTCGAAATATCTTGCGAGAGTTCGGTGAGCGGCGGCCCGAGATCGCTTGCGATCACGGCGCGCAAGGACGATAATTTCCACAGGGCATCCACAGCCTTGAATCTCACGCCCATCGGGTTTTCGGCCACCGCGAACATGACCAATGAAGACGAGCGTGAGCTCGAAGCCGAGCTCACCCGGTTGCAGCAAGAACACCGAGATCTCGACGCCGCGATCGATGCGATGCATCAATCGCCTGCCCCCGACCTGTTGCGGTTACAACGGTTGAAGAAGCGCAAGCTGTTGTTGCGCGACCGTATCGCGTTCATCGAAGACCAGATCACGCCGGACATCATCGCCTGAACCGCGAGGCCCTTTTCGTGGCAGCACGCCGCATCCGAATCCGCTTGACTCGAAAAGAACAAAATAGGAACATTTGGACATCCCAACGCCCCAGGAAACGCCCAGGAAACCCCCGAGGACAACGCAGATGTCGGCAACCGCCCTTCTCGACAACAGCCATTATGAACAGGCCTGCGACCAGGCGATCGCGATGTGCGACGGCAATCTGCGTAGCACCATCAAGGCGCTGATCATGGCCAACGAATATCTGGAAGCAGAGCTGGAAGAATTACAGGCGGCGATTTCAGCCGGCTGCATTCCCGAGACCGCACGCAGCAAGGTGCGGAGCAACAGCAGCGCCGCCTGAGTTCAACATCGGAGCAACGCCATGTCGGATGTGACCTACTACGTTGCAATGCCCTTCCTGATCGATGCCGACGGATCGCCTGTCGCGGGCGCCGCGGAGGAATGCCAGAGCTCGGCGGCCGCGTTGCGGCGCGCCGAGATCCTGGCGCACGGTGCCGGCCATATCGGCGCGGTTGCGTTCAGCCGCAGYGGCGATCCCATGACCGGCGAATTCGGCGACGCCACGCTGCTGCGTAAATTCGGCAACGTGCCGGAAGATCTGGCCACGCTGTAAGGGTTGTTGCTTGAGCATGATCTCCGCGCAACGCGGTCCGCATTTGTCGCGAAGATCGTGCCCTAGTTGCTGACCAGCCTGATCAGCGGCTCGTGCCGCCGGTGCGCCTTGCGCACATACATGGCGGCATCAGCCTCCTCCAGCGCGCGGCCTGCATCGGACTGCGCCCCCAGCAGCGCGACACCTGCGGAGGCGCCCGCGGTCACGCGCTGACCGCGAAAGGCAAACGACAATTCGTCGATCGCCTGCTCGAAGGCCGCTGCCTTCGCCTTGGCGTCGGTCTCGCTGAGATTCCAGAGCAGCAGCGCGAACTCGTCGCCGCCAAGCCGGCCGACCACGTCCGAGGCGCGGACCTGCCGCGTCAGGGTGGCCGCAATCGCCTTGAGCACCTCGTCTCCGGCGGCATGGCCGAAGGAATCATTGATCGGCTTCAGGCGATCGACGTCGAGCACGATCAGCGCGCCGCTGGCGCGGTAGCGCTTCATGTAGGCGATGGCGCGCGCGAGCTCGCGCTCGAAGCCGCGCCGGTTCGGAATCTCGAGCAGGAAATCGGTGTCGGCCGCAGCTTCCAGTTCCGCGACCCGCCGCTCCGCCTCCTTGAGCTTGCTCCGCAAGCCGCGGATGGTCGCCCTGGTGTCGTCGGCGGCCGACGCTCCGCGCCGCGCCGGCTTGGCCGAGCGCTTCGCCAGCCGCCTGGGGGCGGCTTTGGAGCGGCTGGCGCTGGTCTTTCGGCCCTTTTTGGCCTTCGCAGCGCTCGCCCTTTTTGGTTTCTTCATGGGCATCCTGCTCAATGAAGGCTTGCGGGGATTCACCAAGACAGGATAGTGCATTCCCTTCTCCTTGCCACCGCCTTGCGAGCCACCGGCCGGAACCGTTAATCTGGCCTATCTTTCTGTTTTCCGAGCACAATTGACGTCATGACCGCGCCGATCGCCATCATCATGGGAAGCCAGTCGGACTGGGAGACGATGCGGCATGCCGCCGACACGCTCGCAGCGCTCGGCGTTGCCGCCGATACCCGCATCGTTTCGGCACACCGCACCCCCGACCGGCTGTTTGCATTCGCCAAGGGCGCCAAGGCGGCGGGCTACAAGGTCATCATCGCCGGCGCGGGCGGCGCTGCGCATCTGCCCGGCATGGCGGCGGCGCTGACGGAACTGCCCGTGTTCGGCGTTCCCGTCGAGTCCAGGACGCTCAAGGGCATCGATTCGCTCTATTCGATCGTGCAGATGCCGGCGGGCATCCCGGTCGGCACCCTCGCCATCGGCAAGGCCGGCGCGATCAACGCGGCGCTGCTTGCGGCTTCAGTGCTCGCATTGTCCGACCCGGCCCTGGCCGACCGTCTCGCCGCCTGGCGCAAGGCACAGACCGAGGCGGTTGCGGAGCGCCCGGAGGACAAGGCGTGACTGACGCAAAGCAGGTGAAGCTGAAGCCCGGCGACACCATCGGAATCCTCGGCGGCGGACAATTGGGGCGGATGCTCGCCATGGCTGCGGCGCGGCTCGGCCTGCGCTGCCAGGTATTCTCGCCCGATCCGGACTCGCCCGCCTTCGACGTCGTGCTGAACGCGACCTGCGCCGAATATGCCGACGTCGAAGCGCTCGAGTTGTTCGCCAACGACGTCGACGTCATCACCTACGAATTCGAGAACGTGCCGTCTGCCGCCGCGATGGTGCTGGACGCGCGCCGCCCGGTGCTGCCCAACCGCAAGATCCTCGAGACCACCCAGGACCGGCTCGCCGAGAAGGATTTCGTGACGCGGCTCGGCATCGGCACCGCAGCCTATGCCGACGTCACCTCGGTCTCCTCGCTGCGCGAGGCGATCGTCCGGATCGGCCTCCCTGCGGTGCTGAAAACCCGCCGCTTCGGCTACGACGGCAAGGGCCAGGCCATCATCCGCGAGGGCGACGACATCGCCAAGGTGTGGACCAGCCTCGCCACCAAATCGGCGATCCTCGAAGCCTTCATCCCGTACGAGCGCGAAATCTCCGTGATTGCGGCGCGCTCGGCGACCGGCCAGGTCGAGTGCTTCGACGTCACCGAGAACGAGCACCGCGACCACATTCTGAAGATATCCCGCGCCCCCGCACAGATTCCGGATGCGCTCGCGGAAGAAGCGCGCAGCATCGCCGGCAAGATCGCCGGGGCGCTCGATTATGTCGGCGTGCTCGCGGTCGAGATGTTCGTGCTCGCCAACGGCACCGGGCCGAAGGTGCTGGTCAACGAGATCGCTCCGCGCGTGCACAATTCCGGACACTGGACGCTCGACGGCGCCTCAGTCTCGCAGTTCGAGCAGCACATCCGCGCCATTGCCGGCTGGCCGCTCGGCAAGGCCGTGCGCCACGGCGAAATCGTCACCATGACCAATCTGATCGGCGACGAGATCAACGATTACGAGAAGTGGCTGAGCGTGCCGGGCGTGACCGTGCACATCTACGGCAAGGGCGCGCCGCGCCCCGGCCGCAAGATGGGCCACGTCACCGAAGTCAGGCCGACGAAGGGCAAGTAGCGGGACCGCGGCGCATGCCGCGATCCCGCCTTTCGATCAGGCCGTCTTCACGCCCGCGACGACGCCAGAGGGCTCCTCGCTGAGCCAGCGATAGAGCACCCCGCCCAGCGCGCCGCCGATCAGCGGAGCGACCCAGAACAGCCAGAGCTGCGACAGCGCCCAGCCGCCGACGAACAGTGCGGGCCCGGTGCTGCGCGCCGGGTTCACCGACGTGTTGGTGACGGGGATGCTGACGAGATGGATCATCACCAGCGCGAGCCCGATCGCGAGCGGAGCGAAGCCCGCGGGCGCGCGGCCATGGGTGGCGCCCATGATGACGAACAGGAACATCATGGTCATCACCACCTCGGTGACGAAGCAGGCGATCAGGCTGTACTGGCCGGGCGAATGCGCGTCGTAGCCGTTCGACGCAAAACCCTTGCTGACGTCGAATCCGGGAGCACCGCTGGCGATTATGTAAAGCAGCTGGGCGGCGACGATCGCGCCGCAGACCTGTGCGATCACGTAAGGCAGGATCTGTCCCGCCGGGAAGCGTCCTCCGGCGGCAAGCCCGACGGTGACGGCCGGGTTGAGGTGGCAGCCCGAGATGTGCCCGATTGCATAGGCCATGGTGACGACGCTTAAGCCGAACGCCAGGGACACGCCGACCAGGCCGATTCCGACCTGCGGAAAGCCGGCGGCGATCACCGCGCTGCCGCAGCCTGCGAATGTGAGCCAGAATGTGCCGATCGCCTCGGCAGCGTATTTCTTCATATCCATGTGACGTCTCCCCTAATTCCAGGAATTTCCGGAGCAAAGCTCCGGGAACTGCCCCACCCTTGGCGCCGAATCACCCAAATCGGGGCCGTACGGAGGTATTTTCGCCTTATTTAATGGCTGAACTTGGCCCGAAAATCTGCTTGGCAGGTGGACATCGCGGGTTTTGTCTGATACATCCGCGCCCTCAAGGTTAAGGGCTTGTGCGTTTCGCCATCCCCTTTGACTTACCAGAATYCAAATCCGATCCACTGAAGAGGATGCCGCGTGCAGGTTCTCGTTCGCGATAACAATGTCGATCAAGCCCTCAAGGCGCTGAAGAAGAAGATGCAGCGTGAGGGAATTTTCCGCGAGATGAAGCTCCGCGGTCATTACGAGAAGCCCTCCGAGAAGAAGGCCCGTGAAAAGGCCGAGGCCGTGCGCCGCGCGCGCAAGCTGGCCCGCAAGAAGCTGCAGCGCGAAGGCCTGCTGCCGATGAAGCCGAAGCCGGTGTTCGGCGCCGGTCCCGGTGGTGATCGTGGCGGCCGTAGCAGCGGCCCGGGTGCGGGTCCGCGCGGACCGCGCTGATTCCGCCTGACTTGCAAGACTTCAGTTTTCCAAGACTTCAGTTTTCGATGACGCGGGCCCTTGGCCCGCGTTATTGTTTTGTGAGCGGTGCCTTCTCTGGGACGGGGGCACTACCGATGCGGCACCAGCGCGAGCGAACCGTAGATGGCCTCCCCTTTCCCCGAACGCCGCTTGGCGCGGCTACGCCAGATCTGGCGACAGCCGTTCGCGCTCGGCTTGATGGGGATCGTGCTGTGCGGCTGCTCCTTCGATCTCGGCTCCATGATGCCCGAGAAGGAGAAGCCGCAGGAGGCGCCCAAGGCGGCTGCGACGGCCGCCGACAGCGCGGTCAGCGCCGGCAATGTCAGCGAGGCCCAGGCTCACACCGCAAAAGGCCAGACCCTGGCAAAGGCGGGGGAGACGGCTGGCGCGCTGGACGAGTTCAACCGGGCCGTCGCGCTCGATCCCTATAACGCGCAGGCACTTTATGGTCGCGCCCTGATCTATCAGGGCAACAACGAGCATAATTTCGCCATCGCCGATTTCAGCGCCGCCAACGGGCTCAATCCGCAAAAGGTCGAGCCGTTGCTCGGCCGCGCCATCAGCTATCTCGCCCTCGGCAAGGTCAAGGAAGCGGCGGCCGATCTCGATGAGGCCTCTGAGGTCGATCCGCACAACGCGCAGGTGTGGACCACGCGCGGACAGGCCTATGAGCGGCTGGGTGACAAGGCCAAGGCGGCCACATCCTACAACAAGGCGGTCGCGCTACGTCCACGCGACGATACCGCCCGCAGCGGTCTCGCCCGCGTCGGCGGCTGACAGCGCGGCTAGAGCTGCTCGTTTTGACGCGTTTTCTTCACGCGAAGCGGTGTCCACGTCGCTCGAAGACGCTCTCAGCCACCGCCTTAATCGGGGGTGGCGCTCTTCGGCAGGACGGAGTGGAACATCGACTTCATGCCCGACAGCATCTCGTCGGCGACATTGGTCTTCTTCGGCCGCGGCATGGTCGCGCCGGCATCGGCACGCAGGTCGAGTGGCGGCGCGATCACCGGCACCGGAATGTCGGCCGGCGGCGTCATCCGGTTCGGATCGTCGTTGCCGATCGAGGCGGTGTAGGGCGGATTGACCGGCGACGCGCCGCCATTGCCATAGGCTTCGGACGAAGGCGTCGACACCGTGATCGGCGGCGGCAGCGGACGGAGCGCGGACGGCTCAGCAGGAATGACGCGCGGGGCTTCCGGGGTGCGGGAGGCTTCCCGAACCGCAGGCTCCGGCGATCTCTCGACCGACTTGGTTTCAGCCGGCCGGGCTTCGGAAGGCTTGCTCTCGGAAGACTTGGTTTCGGAAGATCTGGCCTCGGCGGCCTTGCCCTCAGGCGACTTGCGCAGGCGCTCGATCGCGGCGCGCGCGAGATCGTTGGCGTCGGGCGTCGCAGCCGGGGACGCCGGTGCCGAATTGGCCTCGACCACCGGGGTGGTGGCGGGAGCCGTGACAGCCGGAGCGGACTTGGCGGCCGCCTTCTCACGCGCCGGGTTGCGGCCGCGCGGGCCGGCCTCGGCGGGAGCAACGTCCGCGGCCTTGGTCTCGGCCGGGTGTTCGCCGGATTTGTCGGCCGGCTTCTCGGCCGCCGCCTTGTCGGTCACGCTCTTCTCGGAGACGCCTTTGGCCTTGACGCCGGGCGCCGGGAGGTTGGCCACATCGGAGGGCTTGCCGCTCTTGCCGGCATCGGCAGGCGCTACCACGGCCGCGGGGGCATCGGCCGCCGGCTTGGCGTTGATGTAGTGGTTAACGATGTACGCCCCGATGATCGTCGCGAGCACCGAGGGGAGAATATCCATCGAGATTTTAGCGAGGTATTTCAGCATTTCTCGGCCACTCCCCGCGCGATCAGATGCGGGAACTTTGGGGCATTGTAAGGGATCAACTGCGACGGATCGATGGCAAAGGGTTCGCCCGCCTTACGGCTTCAGCTCGATCTCAAGGAACACGATCTCGGTTGAGGTTTCGTTAAGTACGTCGTGTTGGACGCCGGCCTTGCGAAAGTAAGATTTTCCGGCCGCGAGCTGCGCCTTGGAACGCTCGCCGCCGGGCGCCACGATGGTCATCTCGCCGGCGACGACGGGAACAATGACATAGTCCATGCCGTGGGTGTGATGCCCGGTCGCGCTGCCCGGGTCGAGCCGCCACTCGGTCACCCGGACCTGCTCGTTGTCGATCTGAACCTCGGATTTGGCGGCAAGCATCGGGAATTTCCTTCTACGGCACGAAAACCATGAACACGTAGACGGCAAATACCACCATATGGACCAGCCCGAACAGGACATTGGTCCTGCCGGTGCCGAAGGTCAGCATGCTCAACAAGAATGTCAGGAACAGGAGTGCGGTGTTCGCCGGGTTCAGGCCCAGCACGAGCGGCTGGTCGAGCAGGTAGGTGGCGATCCCGACCGCCGGAATGGTCAGGCCGATGGTTGCGAGCGAGGACCCGAGCGCCAGGTTGATGCTCTTCTGGAGGTCGTTCTTGCGCGCCGCCGCAATCGCCGAGACACCCTCCGGCATCAGGATCAGGAGGGCGACGAGGAGGCCCGCGAACGCCGGCGGGGCGCCGATCTGAACGGCGACCGCGTCCACCACCAGCGAGAACTTCTTGGCGAGGAGGACGACCGCCAGCAGCGAGATCAGCAGCAGCACGATGCTGAGCACCAGCATTCTGCCCGACAAATGCGCCTCCCCGCCCTCGCCGTCCGCCCTCTCGTGGACGAAGTAGTCCTTGTGCAGGACGGTCTGGGTGTAGAGGAACACGCCGTAGAGCACGATCGTTGCGAGATCGACGAAGCCGAGCTGGAGCGTCGAATAGATCGGGCCCGGCGTCGTCAGCGTGTAGTTGGGCATGATCAGGGTGATGGTTGCCATCGCAATCAGCACGCTGAGATAGACGTTGGCGCCCGAGACCTGAAAGCCCTGCTCGCGATAGCGCATGCCGCCGATGAAGACGCAGAGGCCGACCAGGCCGTTGCAGACGATCATCACGACCGCGAACACGGTGTCGCGGGCGAGCTCCGGGGCCGGCTTGTCGCCCAGCATGATCGTGGTGATCAGTGCGACCTCGATGATGGTCACCGCCAGCGTCAGCAGCAGCGTGCCATAGGGCTCGCCGATGCGCTCGGCGATCACCTCGGAATGATGAACGGCCGCGAAGACGGTGCCGAACAGGATCACCAGGAGCACGATCGCGAACAGGGCTCCGCCCGCCGTCAGCGTAAAGCTGTAGCCGGTCGCGGTCACGATCAGGAACAGCAGCACCGCCAGAGCGGGGAAGATCCAGGACGACCGCGGCATCGGTCCGTGTGCGCTCATGCGGGCGATTCCTTCCAATGGGAGACCGATTATGCGCGAGAAGATCGCATCCGTCAGCCCTCAGGACCCATTGATGAAGTTTCGTGCGATCTCGATGGCGCCAAAGCTGCCGAGATCGTCGTGCCCGCCGCCGGGAATGCGGACGAACTGCTTCGGCTCGCGGGCCAGCGCAAACAATTTCTCGCCGAATGCGATCGGGATGGTCTGGTCCTGCGCGCCATGCATGATCAGGAGCGGAGCCGTGACGCGTGCGATGCGCTCATCCGAGTGGAAGGGGTCGCGGATCAGGAGGCGAACCGGAGCGAACCAGAAATGCGCGGCGGCGACGTCGGCGATCGACGAATAGGGCGCCTCGAGGATCAGCTTCCCGACCGGATGTTCGGAGGCGACGGCGACCGCAACGCCGGTCCCGAGCGAGAAGCCCCAGGCGACGAGGCGCCGGGCGTCATAGCGCGCCACCGCGAACGCGTACGCGGCCGCGCCATCGCGCAGCAGGCCATCTTCGCCCGGTGCGCCGCTGGAGCCCGAATAGCCGCGATAGGACAGCGCGACGAGACCGGTGCCGTCAGCCGTGATCGCCTTGAAGTGGCCGGCAAGGCCGGCCAGAGAATCGCCGTTGCCGTGGAAGAACAGCACCACGGCACGGCCAGGCTTTGGCGGCACGTGCCAGACGATGACCTTCTCGCCGTCAGACGTCGTCAGGACATGCTCTTCGGCGTCTGGAAGTCCCGCGGCGGCAGGCGCCGTGCGCTCGGCCGTCGGAATCGGAAACAGCATGGCGCGCTGTTTGGCAAACAACAGGACGAGACCGGCGAGGTAGCCGGCCGCGAGGATGGTGGCGGTCCATTTCAGGAATGTCATCGCGGCCCGCCATTCCGGAGTTCAGGATTTGCGGCGGCTCGTGAGCAGTTTGAGAACGTCCGGCCGGATGCTCAAGGGAATCTCGCGGCAGCCGCACGCCGCCGCATGGGCAACGTGCCACGCGACACGCTGCTCGCGCGTCGCCTTCGGTGGCATGCGATGGGACCGGTGCCACTCCTTGTTCAGGGCCACGGTCCGCTCGCCTTCCCGCCCTACATCGCCTTGACGATGTTCTCGGTGACCTTCTTGGCGTCGCCGAGCAGCATCATGGTGTTGTCGCGATAGAACAGCGGATTGTCGATACCGGCATAGCCCGAGGCGAGCGAGCGCTTGATGAACATGACGGTGCCGGCCTTCCAGACCTGGAGGACGGGCATGCCGTAGATCGGCGAGGTCTTGTCCTCTTCGGCCGCCGGGTTGGTGACGTCGTTGGCGCCAATCACGAAGGCGATGTCGGCCTGCGCGAATTCGGAGTTGATGTCCTCGAGCTCGAACACCTCGTCGTAGGGGACGTTGGCCTCGGCGAGCAGCACGTTCATGTGGCCGGGCATGCGGCCCGCGACCGGATGAATGGCGTACTTCACCTCGACGCCTTCCTTCTTCAGGATGTCGCCCATTTCGCGCAGCGCGTGCTGGGCCTGCGCCACCGCCATGCCGTAGCCGGGCACGATGATGACCTTCTGCGCATTCTTCATGATGAAGGCGGCGTCGTCGGCCGAGCCGAGCTTGGCGGGCTTCTGCTCGCCGCCGCCAGCGCCGGCCGCGGCGGTCTCGCCGCCAAAGCCACCGAGGATGACCGAGATGAAGGACCGGTTCATCGCGTGGCACATGATGTAGGACAGGATCGCACCCGACGAGCCGACCAGCGCGCCGGTGATGATCAGCGCGGAATTGCCCAGCGTGAAGCCGATGCCGGCCGCAGCCCAGCCGGAATAGGAGTTCAGCATCGAGATCACGACCGGCATGTCGGCGCCGCCGATCGGGATGATCATGAGCACGCCGAGCGCCAGCGCGATGATGACGATCAGCCAGAAGTCGAGCGCGCTGCCCGACATCACCAACCCGACGATGAAGACGACGAGCGCGATCGCGAGCGCGATGTTGATGACGTGGCGGAACGGCAGGATGATCGGCGCGCCGCTCATGCGCGCGGACAGCTTCAGGAACGCGATCACCGAGCCGGTGAAGGTCAGCGCGCCGATGGCGACGCCGAGCGACATCTCGACCAGGCTCTGCGGATGGATGTTGCCGGGCGTGCCGATGTCGAAGGCTTCCGGCGCGTAGAACGCGCCGGCGGCGACCAGCACCGCGGCCATGCCGACCAGCGAGTGGAAGGCGGCGACCAGTTCCGGCATCGAGGTCATCGGCACGCGGCGGGCGATCACCGCGCCGATGCCGCCGCCGATCGCGATACCGACGATGACGAGCACCCAGGCGAGGCCGTCTGCCGGCGGATGGTTGGCGAGCGTGGTGGCGACCGCGATCGCCATGCCGATCATGCCGAACAGATTGCCCTGGCGCGACGAAGCCGGGCTCGACAGCCCGCGCAGCGACAGGATGAACAGCACTCCCGCCACGAGATACAAAAATGCAGAGAGGTTGGCGCTCATCTCAGGTCCCCATTGATCCCTTCAGCCCGAGGTGGCCGCTTACTTCGACTTCTTCTTGTACATCGCCAGCATCCGCTGGGTGACAAGGAAGCCGCCGAAGATGTTGATGCAGGCGAAGATCAGAGCGACGAAGCCGAAGGCGCGTGCCCAGCCCGAGCCGCTCGAGACATTGGCGACGCCGCCGGCGAGGAGCGCGCCGACCACGATCACCGAGGAGATTGCGTTGGTCACGCTCATCAGCGGCGTGTGCAGCGCCGGCGTCACCGACCACACCACGAAATAACCGACGAAGACGGCAAGGACGAAAATCGACAGCCGGAAGACGAAGGGGTCGACGACCTGTGCAACATGCTCCATGGCGGCTCTCCTAAGCTTTCGGCTGGAAGTTCGGGTGAATCACGGCGCCGTCCTTGGTGAGCGCCGTCGCCTTCACGAGTTCGTCGTCCCAATTGACGGCAAGAGCCTTGCTGCCCTTGTCGACCAGGGTCTCGATGAAATTGAACAGGTTGCGCGCGTAGAGGCTGGAGGCGGACGCCGCGACGCGGCCGGCAACGTTGGTGTAGCCGACGATCTTGATGCCATCGACATCGGCGACCTCGCCCGGCCTCGCGCCTTCGACATTGCCGCCGCGCTCGACGGCGAGATCGACCAGCACCGAACCCGGCTTCATCGACTTGACCATGTCGGCCGAAACGAGCTTCGGCGCCGGCCGGCCCGGAATCAGCGCCGTCGTGATCACGATGTCCTGCTTCTTGATGTGTTCGGCGGTGAGCGCGGCCTGCTTGGCCTGGTATTCCTTGGACATTTCCTTGGCGTAGCCGCCGGCGGTCTGCGCGTTCTTGAACTCCTCGTCCTCGACGGCGAGGAATTTTGCGCCGAGCGATTCCACCTGCTCTTTCGTCGCGGGCCGCACGTCGGTCGCGGTGACGATGGCGCCGAGACGGCGCGCGGTCGCGATCGCCTGGAGGCCGGCAACGCCGACGCCCATCACGAACACCTTTGCGGCGGGCACGGTGCCGGCGGCAGTCATCATCATCGGGAAGGCGCGGCCGAAGGCCTCGGCCCCCTCGATCACGGCGCGGTAGCCGGCAAGGTTCGCCTGAGACGACAGCACGTCCATCACCTGCGCACGGGTGATGCGCGGCATCAGTTCCATCGCGAAGGCGGAGACGCCGGAATCGGCGATCGTCTTCAGCGCGGCCTCGTTGCCGTAGGGGTCCATGATGGCGATGACGAGCGCACCGCGCTTGTACTGCGCGAGCTCGGAGGCTTCGGGACGCTTCACCTTGATGATGATGTCGGCGTCCTTCAGCGCATCGGCGCTGACGGTGGCGCCCACGGCGGTGAATTCGGAATCCGGCAGGCCCGATTTGAGGCCGGCGCCCGGCTCGACGGCGATCTCGGCGCCCAACGCCTTGAACTTCTTCACCGTATCAGGCGAAGCGGCGACACGCGGCTCCGACGGATCGATTTCCTTGGCAACGGCGATCTTCATAGGCCCTCCGGCGACGCGGGACAGCGCGCGCGCAAACTTAAGCGTTACTCCCGCAGCGTTCGATACCGGTTTTGGGACCGGCTTGGATGCAAATTTTGTAGGCGGCAGCTGCTGCTGACGTGTGCAGCTGCCGATAGGTCAGGTCAGGAAGATCGCCATCAGGATCACGATGAGCGCGACCGAGGCCGTGCCGTACTTCACCAGCTTGATGAAGCCCTCATAGGTCTGCTCGTGGGCAACGTAGTCGTTGCCGTCGGCGGTGGTGTACGCCACTTCGCTATGGTCAGCCATGTATTGTCCCCAGTCGAAAGTCGAATTCTTGGGCTGGGATACCGCAAACCTTCGGGCAGGGCAACGGCACCGATGGCCGGTTTTCGGGCAAATCAGGTGATTTGGAATTCCGATTGTCGGGAATCCGGCTGTCGCGCTGCTCAGCCCTGATCGATCATCGTGGCGGTGACGCTCGCGGTTTGCCGCCGAGGTACCGGAAGACCGAGCGCCTCGCGGACCGCGTCGATCGCCGGCTCGCCCGCTTCAGTGAATCGGGCCATATGCGGATCGACGCCGGACCCGACCGCGACCGGATTGTCACCGGACAGGAAACCGTGCGCCATGTGGAAGCCCAGCGCGCGGTAGACCTCGAACTGCTCCTCCGAGAAGAACTGGTCACCCGTGGTCTCGTGCGGGAAGCGGTCGTTTCGCCGCGCGTAGTCCCGGATGTAGTCGTTCTCGTCGCCATTGAGCGACGATTTGACGTAAACGAGATAACCCTGCTCGTCGCCTCCGTAGTCGATGGTGCCGATCGCGACGTGGACGTGGTCTCGCGCAATGTCGTCGCGCTCGTCGGCCGCGCCGGGATCACCCGCCTTGTCGGCATTGCGCGCCATCAGCGCACGCGTGCGCTCGCGAATCGGCGTCCATGGCAGGTCGATGCGGACGCCGAGATCGATGCGGGCGTAACGCTGTAACGTCATCAGGGAACCGAAATTCATCGGCGCATCGGCTTCCGCATCGACCGCGATGATCACCTTGCAGCGGCGGCGCAACAGCTCGTAGACGCCGAGATTCTCGATATGACCGCCGTCCGTCAGATAGACGCTGTCGCTGTTCTCGTACAGGCGCCCCGAGATCTCCGACCAGAAATAGATCGGCGTGGAGCGGCGCTGCGGCCGGACACGCTCATCGACGTAACGCGGGTTCTTCAGCCAATAGCCGAGCCGGACGTTGAGGAGCGCAAGCGTGGGCGTCAGCGCCTTGATCGAGCTCGAACCCATGTTCGAGGAGGCCGCGGCTCCGGAAATCGCCATTGCGGTGGCGAGATCGAGACTTTGCTCGTCGTCCTGCACCAGATCGGTGGGCGCATAGCCCGTCGCCTCGCTGCCGACGTTCAGGGCGGAGAACACGAAGAAGTCCGCGTTGCGTCCGCGCCGGTTGGCAAAGTCGGAGCCCTGAATGTTCAGCGCCGTATTGATGAGCTGATAGGGCGCGTGCAGCTTCGGCGCAGCCGGCTGCCCTGGAATCCGGGCCGTCGCGGCCGGAGCGGCGTAGAGATCCGTCAGCTTCATGCGATCGAGCGCCTTGAAATCGCGCCCCTGGTCGAGACTGGCTTCGGCGGGCGCGACGCGCCCGTCGGCCGAACGCGTCGGATCGAACAGGAAGGCCTTGCTCAGGCGATCGCGATAGAGCCGATGCAACGAGTTCGCATTCGGCGTCAGGCAGAATGAGATAGCGAACAGCAGGACGCCGGCGAACGTGTAGAGGATCACCATGTGCAGGCTGTAGGAGTAGGCGAGCTCCGAAGCGTTGCCCTGGAACAGGCTGGGAAAACGCACCTGAACCACCTGCCCCGCTTTCTGAGCCAGGAACAGGAGCCAGGCGGGCGTGTGCCAGGTCGGCGTCAACTGCTCGGCATCTGCCACGACCTGCGGCGCGGCTTTCGGCGTGATTTCCGCCGACAAGGTCCCCTTGCTGACATCGAACTGAATCCTGCCTGCGAGGCTTCCGGACGGCGCGTTCGATTTGGCATTGACCAGGCACTCTCGCTGGGAGGTTGCGCCCATGACGGACGGGCACCTCTCGAACAGATCGTTGGCGATGCCCCAATAGGACAGATAGAGGTATGCAACCCAGATGACGAGCGGAAGCGCAAGGCCAGCGATCCATAGCGCGACCTTAGCGACGACCGCGAGCACAAGCGAACCCCATTGCGAGGATGCGCTGTTGCCCTTCAGCAATTCCACGAATTGCTGCCTGAACGCGGTGACGAAGACGCCGATTGGCGCAGCCACCGCCGCGAGCGACTTGATCCAGGTGATCGCAACCGCAGCAGCCGGTCCACCGATTGCGCTGCTCTCGGCGACATCGAACATCTGCTCCAGCATGAAGGGCTGAAACTCGAAGAAGGCGATCACCGCCAGCAGCACCAGGAAGGTCGCGCCCATGCTCGGCCAGTGCGAACGGAACTCCTGCCGCTTGCCGGGGCTCGCGAGCGACTGCTTGAGCGCCCATCCGAAGAACAGGACGCCGCCGATAATTGCGATCGACAGGCTCAGCGCAAAATGCTGGACCTTGAGAAACCGCGCGAAGTCGCACGCGACGCCCAGCAACAGCGCGATCCCGCCAATATAGGCGAACACGACACTGGGACCGCTGCCGCGGACCGAGCGGGAGGTGAAATAGGCGAGCCCGCTGCAAGCGAACATCACCAGCGCGACGACCAGGCCGAATGTGCTGAAACCGTAACGATCGATGTCGCTGAAATCATGCAGCTCGCACAACGACCTGTTGTTGAGACTGATGCCGAAGATGTTCGCATCCGTCAGGCAGCTCCGCAGCGGCGTCGACCAGATGGTGACGGCGGCAAGCAGCAGCACGATGGGTAACGTCAACCCGATATTGGCGACCAGTCCCCGCACGACGATCGCAACTCCGGTCAGAAGATCGCGGGCACCGGCAGGGATCAGATAGTTGGAATAGTTGCGCAGGTGTCCGACCGACGGCGTATCGCTGATCTCGGCGGACGTGACGGTTCCGCCGGCGGGTCTTTCGCCGAACACAAAGCGCCGTGCGGTTGTCATGGTGGCGCTGAGAGAGGTGCCGATATAGCCGCCGCCCGACACCGTGGAGAGATAGTCGATCCGGCCGATCAGATTGTGGTGGTTCAGTGCCTGGAGCACGCCGAGGCAAACGGCCGACGAGCGAATGCCACCGCCGGACAACGCAAGCCCTGTGACGTCGAGCAACTGGCAGGGTTGCAGGCCGTCGGCATCGAGGCGCCGTTCCGGTTCGCGTCGGGTGTTGATCGCCTCGATCTCATCGCAGACGATCTGATGGTGCTTCTCGCACCAGGGCGTTTCCTGATCGACGGCGGCAGCATTTCTCGCCATCGGAACCGGCGTGGCGGGCCCTTGATGGAGCATGGGTGCCTCCCCAGGGAGAAACCGATCAATCCACAATCAATAGTAGAAAATTATCTTTCGAGTATCTGTTGAGTTAGTCTTGCGGGCCGCGCGAACGTTCAATCCCACGTAGCAAATTGCCAGCCCCCGCCGCGAAGATCGCCCGCGCCCACGGATGGAACTGGGGCCGCAAAAACTTGCAACACCCGCATTCCGTGCGCCGGGAAGGAACTCGCGCTTCGCCTCAGCCCATCGCCTCGAGCTCGTCGATCATCCCGGCGATGACCGAGAGACCGCCGTCCCAGAATTTGGGATCCTTGGCATCGAGCCCGAACGGCCGCAGCAGCTCGGAATAATGCTTGGTGCCGCCGGCGGCGAGCATGTCGAGGTAGCGCTCGGCAAAGCCCTCGGCCGCGTTCTCGTAGACGGCGTAGAGCGAGTTCACGAGACAATCACCGAAGGCATAGGCGTAGACGTAGAACGGCGAATGGATGAAGTGCGGGATGTACATCCAGTAGTTCTCGTAGCCCGCCTTGATCTCGATCGCCGGCCCGAGGCTCTCGCCCTGCACCGACAGCCAGATCTCACCGAGCCGCGTCGCGGTGAGCTCGCCGTTCTTGCGCTCGGTGTGGACCGCGCGCTCGAACGAATAGAACGCGATCTGCCGCACCACGGTGTTGATCATGTCCTCGACCTTGCCGGCGAGCAGCGCCTGGCGTTGCCGGGCGCTCTTGGTCTGCGCCAGCAGCCGGCGGAAGGTCAGCATCTCGCCGAACACGCTCGCGGTCTCGGCCAGCGTCAGCGGCGTCGGCGCCATCAGCGCGCCGTTCTTCGCGGCCAGCACCTGGTGCACGCCATGGCCGAGCTCATGCGCGAGCGTCATCACGTCGCGCGGCTTGCCCTGGTAGTTCATCAGCACGTAAGGATGCGCCGACGGCGTGGTCGGATGCGAGAACGCGCCCGGCGCCTTGCCGGGGCGAACCGGCGCGTCGATCCAGCGATCGGTGAAGAAGCGCTCGGCGATATCGGCCATTTTTGGCGAGAAGCCGCGATAGGCCGTCAGCACCATGTTGCGCGCATCGGGCCAGCCGATGACGTCGGTCGCGGCGAACGGCAGCGGCGCGTTGCGGTCCCAATAAGCCAGCCGCTTCTTGCCGAACCACTTCGCCTTCAACGCATAATAGCGATGCGACAGCTTTGGATAGGCCGCGCGCACCGAGGCGACCAGCGCGTCCACCACCTCGCGCTCGACGCGATTGCTCAGATGCCGAGAATCCGCGACGTCCTTGAACCCGCGCCAATTGTCGGAGATGTCCTTGTCCTTGGCGAGCGTGTTGGTGATCAGCGCAAAGGTGCGCTCATTGGCCTTGAAGGTCTTTGCCAACGCTTCGGCCGCAGCCTTGCGCTTTGTGCCGTCACGGTCCTGCAGGAAATTGAGCGTCGGCTCGATCGCGAGCTCTTTGGCGCCGACCTTGAAGCGCAGGCCGGAGATGGTCTGGTCGAACAGCCGGTTGAAGGCGGAATAGCCGGTCTGCGACTTCTCGAGGAAGAGCTGCTCGAGCTTGTCGTCGAGCTGGTACGGCTTCTCCTTGCGCAGATCCTCGATCCAGGGACGGTAATGCGCGAGCTCGGCGGCCTGCATCGCGCGGTTCAAAATATCGTCATCGACGCGGTTGAGCTCGAGCGCGAAGAACAGGAGATGCGTGGACGCCGCCGTCAGCCGCTCGGAGACATCGCCGTAAAACTTTGAAATCGTGGGATCAACGCTGTCGCCGGCATGGACGAGGCCGGCATAGGAGCCGAGACGCCCAGCGAGATCATCGATCGCCTCATAGCGTCGCACCGCCTCGGCGAGCCATTTTCCGCCATCTTCGTTTGCTGTCCCTGTGGCGAGCTTGCCCTTGTAGTCGGTCTCGAACGCGACGCAATCGGCGTCCATCCTTTCGAGATCGCGCGCCACTTCCGGCGCATCGATCCCGGAATAGAGGTCGGCGAGGTTCCATTCCGGAAGCCTGCCGGTCTTGCCCGCAGGCTTTGCGGGCTTGGAGGACTTTGCCTTGGCGGCGGATTTCCTGGTGCTTGGCTTGCGGAGAGCGGGCTTGCTGGAGGCAGATTTCTTGAGAGCAGATTTGGAGCGCGAATTCATTGTGTGGGAAACCTGTGTTCAACAAGCGCGACGGCGGGCGGGGGCATCAAGGTTTAAGAGTGCGTTAATCGGCTTCGGCCAGAGTGACCCGATTCGAGACAGATAGTAGTAGCGTGCGGGGAACACCATGGCTGCCTGTATTTTGATCGCCGACGACGACGCAGTAGCCCGCCGGCTGGTCGAGAACATGGTGCAGAAATGCGGCTATGAGACGGTCGTCGTGGACTCCGGCGACGCCGCGATCGCCGCCCTCACCGCCCCCGATGCACCGGCGATCGACGCCGTCATCCTCGATCTCGTGATGCCCGGCCTCGACGGCATGGGCGTGCTGGCGAAAATCCGCGAGGCCGGCCTCGGCGTCCCCGTCATCGTGCAGACCGCCCATGGCGGCATCGACAACGTGATCTCGGCGATGCGCGCGGGCGCGGCCGATTTCGTCGTCAAGCCGGTTGGCTTGGAGCGGCTCCAGGTCTCTCTGCGCAACGCACTCAATGCCTCCGCGCTCAAGGGCGAGTTGCAGCGTATCCGTCACAGCCGCGAGGGCCGGCTGACTTTCTCCGACATCATCACCCGCGCCGAGGCGATGGCGGCCGTGATGCGCGCCGCGCAGAAGGCCGCGGGCTCGTCGATCCCCGTGCTGATCGAGGGCGAGTCCGGCGTCGGCAAGGAGATGTTCGCACGCGCCATCCATGGCAGCGGCGAGCGCAAGGCAAAGCCGTTCGTCGCGGTCAATTGCGGCGCGATCCCCGACAATCTGGTCGAGTCGATCCTGTTCGGTCACGAGAAGGGCGCCTTCACCGGCGCCACCGAACGGCACACCGGCAAGTTCGTCGAGGCCCATGGCGGCACGCTGTTCCTGGACGAGGTCAGCGAGCTGCCGCTCACCGCACAGGTCAAGCTGCTGCGCGCACTTCAGGAAGGCGCGGTCGAAGCAGTCGGCGGGCGCAAGCCGTTGAAGGTCGACGTCCGGATCATCTCCGCGACCAACCGCAGGCTGCTGGAGCGGGTGAAGCAGGGCCATTTCCGCGAGGATTTGTTCTATCGCCTCCACGTGCTGCCGCTGACGATCCCCTCGCTGCGGGCGCGGCGTGAGGACATCCCGCATCTGCTCCGGCATTTCCTGGCGCGCTTTGCCGCCGAGGAGAACCGCCTCATCACCGGCATCAGCGGCGAGGCCGTGGCGCACCTCGCCCAGCTCGACTGGCCCGGCAACATCCGCCAGCTCGAAAACGCGGTCTACCGCGCGGTGGTGATGAGCGAGGGCGACCAGCTTGACCTTGCCGACTTCCCCCTGCTCACCCCGCAGCCGCATCTCGAGACCGACATCCCGACCGCGCCGCTGATGCTCGAGCCGATCGCGGCGCCCTCGGTGGTGTCGGGTGGTGAAATACCGATCGCGCCGCTGCCGCTGGCGGGGACCCTTTCCATGCTGACCCCCACCGGCGACGTCCGCCCGCTGGACGACATGGAGAACGAGATCATCCGTTTCGCGATCTCGCATTATCGGGGACAGATGTCCGAGGTCGCCCGCCGCCTCAAAATCGGCCGGTCCACGCTCTACCGCAAGCTCGACGAAGCCGGGGTTCCCGGACATGGCGGCAAAAGCGGTGAGGAGACGCCCTGAGCCTCATGCGAACGGAGGTTCGCCTGGCGTTGCGATGACGCCGCAAGCCCTTCGCATTACGGCAAAATCCGGCTGCGACGTGAACCGTGACTTGGAAGTGACAGACACATGGAAAAGCGTCTGCCAAAGCCGCACAATCCGTTGCAAACGGGCTTTCTTGAAGTCAGTTTGTCGTGAGTTGTCCCGGGTAGCGCTGGCCGCCCAAACGGGGCCTGTATATCGTCTGCGTAGGATTCGTTCGTCCGCGTATGAATCGTTGCGTGCAGGCGTGCAACTTTCGAGCGGCCGGCGCAGTTTAGCCCGAAGCTCATTAGGCGATAATGAAGCTGTTCCACGAGGGACAGTTCACCCGAGGGGTGCGACACAATGCGTGACTGTTTGAACCACCGTGCGGGCTTTGACCGCGTCTTGATGACGGTCGCGGCGACCTTCCTCACGGTATCGGCCAGCTCGGCCCTGGCGCAGGATCAGGTGCGCAGCAGCGCCGCCGAACTCGCGATCGAAGCCGCGATCCCGCGCCCCGAGCCCGCCAACGTCCCGCCCCCGACCGCATCCGACATCAAGCTCGACACCACCGCGACGGTTCAGGACTCCGCAAAGGAGCCGACCAAGGAACCGGTGAAGGCCGAAGCCGCGCCAGCCCCCGACAAGGTTGAGACCAAGCCTTCCGACGTCGCCACCACGCCTGCAGCTGAGGCGCCGAAGAACGAAACCGCCAAGACCGAGCCTGCCAAATCCGAACCGGCAAAGGCCGACACCGCGACGGCAACGCCGGCCGCGCCTGCGGCCCCCGCTGCGGCTCCGGCCGCCGAGCCGGTGAAGGCCGCGAGCAACGTTCCCGCCGCCGACCAGCCGGTCGCCGACAAGCTCAAGGACATCATCGGCGCCAAGACCTCGCGCCATTTCGACCGCAAGAACGAGCGCGCCGCGATCGAGAAGTTTTACGGTGCACGCGACTTCGCGCCGGTCTGGACCCAGGCCGGCAGCCTGACCGCCGCGGCCAAGGGCGTGATCGCGCGGCTGAAGGATGCGGCCTCCGATGGTCTCAATCCCGCCGACTATCCGGTGCCGGATTTCGCCGCCGCCACGACGCCCGATGCGCTCGCCGATGCCGAGCTGAAGCTCACCGCCAGCATGTTCGACTATGCGCGCCAGGCCCAGAGCGGCCGCATGCACTGGTCGCAGGTCAGCGGCGACATCCTCTATCCCGAGCATCCGGTCGATTCGAGCGAGGTGCTCGCCAAGGTCACGACCGCAGCCGACGCCTCCGCAGCGCTCGACAGCTACAACCCGCCGCAGAAGCTCTACAAGGAGCTGAAGGCCAAGCTCGCCGAGCTGCGCGGCCAGGGCAGCGGCCCGGTGATCGAGATCGCCGACGGTCCGGCGCTGAAATACACCCCGGCCGGCAAGAAGCAGGCTGAAATCGTCGTTGACGATCCGCGCGTGCCGCAGCTCCGCGCCAAGCTCGGCCTCGCCGAGAACGCCAGCGACACCCGCTATGACGCCACCGTCGCCGAAGCCGTGCGCAAATTCCAGAACAGCGCCGAGATGAAGGTAACAGGCATCCTCGACGACAAGACCGTCAAGGCGATCAACACGCCGAAGCGCGACAAGCAGATCGACGTTGTGCTGGTGAACATGGAGCGCTGGCGCTGGCTGCCGCGCGACCTCGGCGTCCCCTCGCTGGGCGATGCCTATGTCATCCTCAATATTCCTGACTACACACTGAAGGTGATGCAGCGTGGCCAGCAGGTCTGGACCACTCGCGTCGTCACCGGCAAGCCGGGCACGCATGCGACCCCGCTGCTCACCGAGACGATGAAGTACATCACGGTCAATCCGACCTGGAACGTGCCGCCGTCGATCGTCTACAACGAATACCTGCCGGCGCTTCAGCAGGACCCGACCGTGCTCCAGCGCATGGGCCTCAAGCTCGAGCAGAACCGCGACGGCTCCGTGCACATCTCGCAGCCGCCCGGTGAAGCCAACGCGCTCGGCCGCATCCGCTTCAACTTCCCGAACAAGTTCCTGGTCTATCAGCACGACACGCCGGACAAGAACCTGTTCGCCAGGGACGATCGCGCCTTCAGCCATGGCTGCATGCGCGTGCAGAACCCGGATCAGTACGCCTCCGTTCTGCTCAACATCGCCATGCCGAACGAGAAGTACACGCCGGAGCGCGTGCGCAGCATGTACGGCAAGAGCGAGATCGACCTGAAATTCCCGACGCCGATCCCGGTCAACATCACCTACCAGACCGCGTTCGTGGACGATGGCGGCAAGCTGCAAATCCGCAAGGACGTCTATGGCCGTGATGCGACCATGATCAACATCCTGAAGAACGGCCGCGGCAAGGACCTCGAGAACGTCGTTGCTCACTCCCAGCCGAGCTATTCACGCCCGGCGACGACGCTGCCCTCGGGCGTGGCGATTGCCAACAATGGCGGCGGCTTCGGCTCGTCGGGTCCGAACTTCTTCGAGCGGCTGTTCGGGGCGCCGACCCCGCCGCCGGCTCCGGTCGGCCGCCGGCCGCAGCAGCAGCGGGTGTTTACCCGCTGAGGCCTCCCCGATCGGTCTTTGTCGGAAATTCTCTAGTAAGATCAGCGACCTCATCCCCCTGGATGGGGTCGCTTAACGTTAACCATTCTCCACCCGAACTCCGGCAGCGGGCGTTTTTTTGCCACACTGAACCGCTTAGGTTCGTATTCTGACTTGGTTTGGGGTCGAGAAGGTCAACCTCGAATTAACCTTCTCGCTTTAAGAAAGCGTTCATCCTCTTTCGCGCGCTAACGGGGTTGCCGGGAGAGTCCATTTTGAACGCTCGTCGACTGGGTGGGCTCATTCGTGCTGACAGGTTTCGCACGCAAATTCGCAGTGCTGTCGTTGTCCCATGCGGGAGTGAAGGCCGGATCCCGGATCGGCCTCGCTTCCGCACTGCTGCTTGCTGCCGCGGGCTCGGTCCATGACGCCGCCGCGCTGAACGAGACCAAGACGCTCTCGTTCCACCACACCCATTCCGGCGAAGACCTCACCGTCACCTTCAAGCGCGATGGCCGCTTCGACGAGGCCGCGCTGAAGCAGCTCAACCACTTCCTGCGCGACTGGCGGACCCAGGACGAGACGGTCATGGACCGTCGCCTGTTCGACATCCTCTGGGAAGTCTATCGCGACGTCGACGGCAAGCAGCCGATCCAAATCATTTCCTCCTACCGCTCCCCCGCCACCAACGCGATGCTCCGCCGCCGCTCCTCCGGCGTGGCGCGCTTCAGCCAGCACATGCTGGGGCATGCGATGGACTTCCACATTCCGGGCGTGCCGCTGGAGCAGATCCGCTTCGCCGGCCTGCGCCTGCAGCGCGGCGGCGTCGGCTTCTATCCGACCTCCGGCTCGCCCTTCGTCCATCTGGATACCGGCAGCATCCGGCACTGGCCGCGCATGACGCATGACCAGCTCGCCCGCGTGTTCCCGGATGGCCGCACGGTCCACGTTCCGACCGACGGCACGCCGCTGAAGGGCTATGAGCTGGCCAAGGCCGACATCGAGCGCCGCGGCACCGGCGACGATTCCGGCAGCAAGCCGAGTTTCTTTGCCGCTCTGTTCAAGAGCAAGTCGGCTCCCGCCGCCACGAGCAGCGACGAGGATGACGAGGGCGCGCCCGCCCCGGCCGCGAAGTCTGTTGCGCCGACCGTGGTTGCCGCCGCGGCCAAGCCGGCCGATCCGGTGCCGACACCGCGCGCCAAGCCGCAGATCGCCGCTGCGATCCAGCTCGCTTCGGCCGATGCGCAGCTCGTTGCACCGCCCAAGCCGAAGCCCGCGCCCGTGGCTGACAAGCCTGCGGCCGGTAAGCCGGAGACCCCGGCCGACATCATCAATGCCCGCGGCTTCTGGGATGCCCCTGCGACCCCGCAGCAGGCGACGCCAGCTCAAGTGGCGGCGTTGAAGGCCCGCCAGGCGCTCGCCGCCGCCACCGAGCCGCAAGCAACCGCGTCCGTCTCCAGCGCGGCCTATCAGGCGCTGGCCTATGCGCCGGCGTCCGCCTCCCCGGTCGACCGCGCCAACGTCGTCGCCGCCTCCGCGCTGGTCCCGCGCACAGGCCGCCCCGTTGCCACGACGCGCGGCCTTGCGCCCGCGACCGAGATCAACACGGTGGTCGGCAAGAGCATCGACGGCAGGATCGCAACCGCGACCCGCCTCTCCGCCGCCAGGGGCGAAAGCATCTGGCTCAAGATCGTGATGCTGTCGCCGAGCGCCAGCCGCGCGATGTCGGTGACGTTGATGGGCGAGCTGGATACCGTTGCCCTGCGCGGCTATTTCGTCAAACCGCAGGCCGTGATCGCGATGGGCTTTGCCGACGATCCGATGCAGGGCCTGTCCTGCGATAGCTTTACGGGCAGTGCGACCGCGAAGCTCGAGACGACGTCGTTCGTCATGCGCACCGCGGCGCTGCGCTGAGATCTTTCCCCTCACGCCGTTCGGTAGTCCCGCAAGCCGGGATGAAGCGCAGCGCAATCCTGGGGCACGACAGCGCCACACGCTCAAGTGTCGTCCCGGCCTGGTGCGCATCCGCACTAAGGGAGATTCCCCCACTTCCAACGGGTAATCCACCCGGTATCGCTACGCATTCCAAACGCGCATTGTGGCAATGCGCCCAGAACGGACGCGATGACAAAGTCCGAGGACGCGATTGCGTTTGCCTTGGTGTTCCGCGTTTCCGCAGCGGCGCCGCATCTCAAGGGAAGTCGCCACAGCGAAGTAGGAGCATGCGATGTCAGTTCCATGCAAGTCTGAGCTCAGCCTTCTGAACCACGACGAGCGCGAAGTCATATTGAGCACGCACCATCCCGTGGTCGGAGAGATGGAGCGCGATGGACTTGAGAGCCTTCGCGCCCGACTTCGGGATCTGCGCGACAGGGAGCGTACATTGTCGCGGCATCGACGCCGCGAAACAAAGGGAACAGCCGACCCGCGCGGCAAGAGTTTCTCCGGCACGGCAGAGCATGCAAACCGGCGCCAATCGGTTTTCGCTGCCGCCATCAAGCGCGTCAAGAACGAGCTGAGGCGCATCCGGAAGTTTGAAGCACGACGGGAGCTCGGGGAAGCGGCGCGACGGGCGTTAGCACTCCGTCGGGCGCGTCAGTTTTCTCGCCCGCAGACGACCCCAACTTCGCATGACGGCATGCGGTCCATCCCAAGCCGTCGCCGGCTCAAGAAACTCCCACCGGAAAAAATCGGAAGAGTCTCGCAGGCCAACAAGCGGGCGCAGGCCCGACGAGACGCCAAACGCGGACGCGGCAATTGAGACCGAGACCGACAATCTTGCGGATCGAGGCTGCGTGCCGGACCGGCGCAATGGCGTCCTCGCCACTTCCAAGACTACAGTGTCGAAGCCTGCAGCTTCTATCTCGCTTTCCTGACCCGCCGATCCAGATGATATGTCAACGCCAGCGAGAGGCAGACGGTGAGCTCCTGCTTCGGCAGCGCGCCGGATAGGGGCAACAGCAAAGCCCTGGTCTGCCGATATTCGAACTCATCGGGAAAGCGCTCGCGAAAGGTATCGATCAACGTCGTCTTGCAGTTGAACAGGATGGCGGCGCGCTCGGAGTCCTTCAGGCGGCCGAGCCGGATCGTGCTGCCGCTGCCGGTCTCATCGGTCAGGTAAGCCGGCTCGCCCCATTTCAGCGTTTCGGTGAGCTTGCCGACATCGTGATGTGCCGCAGCGGTCGCGAAGATCAGCTCACGTACCTGGAGCAACCGCTTGCCGATCGGCGCCGGAAGAGCGCCGAAGGCACGGCTCACCTCGCGCGGCAGCGGCGGCGCAGTCACAGCGGTCTCCGTTCACAAACGAAGTGCAACACGCCACGCTTGTAGCCCGGATGGAGCGAAAGCGTAATCCGGGGAATGCTTCCATACTGCGAGAACCCGGATTTCGCTGCGCTCCATCCGGGCTACGGCAGCAGTGCTAGAGGCGCATCGCCTCAGAGCATTCCCAGCGCCTGCATGTAGGTCTCGAGGATGGTCTCGGCCTCGGCGCGCTCGTTCGGGTCCTGCTTGCGCATGCGCACGATGGTGCGCAGCGCCTTGACGTCGTAGCCATTGCCCTTGCTCTCGGCATAGACGTCGCGGATGTCGTCGGAGATCGCCTTCTTCTCTTCCTCCAGCCGCTCGATGCGCTCGATGATGGATTTGAGCTGGTCCTTGGCAAATTTCGTCGCGGGCTCGTCGTCGCGGACGGCGGCGGAGGTGGCCATCTTGGTACTCCCAATGGAACTGGCAAAACGAGGTGACGCCGGCATCCTCACCGCGCGTGCTGGTTGACCCTTAGGGTTCGCGGCTCTCGCGTTCAAGCAAGCATCGCGCTCGTCCACAGCGCGCCCACACCTTCCTGCGGCGAGGCCAAGAAAGAGTTGTGTGGTGCGACTCACCGCCGGACTGCCGGCGAGGCCGTTCAGTGCCCGGGGTGAACCTTCTTCATCGCCTCGAGCTGCTCGGGCGCGGCCGTGCCCTGGTATTTCGACTTCCAGGTCTCGTAGGGCATGCCGTAGACGGCCTCGCGGCTCTCGTCCTTGCTTAAGCTCACGCCCTGCGCGTCGGCAGCGTCCTTGAGCCAGTTCGACAGGCAGTTGCGGCAGAAGCCGGCCAGATTCATCAGATCGATGTTCTGGACGTCGGTCCGCGTCTTCAGATGATCGACCAGGCGCCGGAAAGCGGCCGCCTCGAGCTCCGTTCTGGTTTTGTCGTCGATTGCCATGGCTGGATCCCTTCGGCCTGAATTGGTTCTGCCCCCGATGGGGGTCACCCTTACGGGATCAGGTGGGCCCTTGTCACAGATTTTGCCATATCACGGCGCAAACGGCGCCAGAGCCAACCCGAAGGCCGGTTCCCCGGCCCTACGCCAAATCGTCAATCATCTGGTATACGTTCCGCGACAATGATCGCCGAATCTCCCCGCGCCCCCCTTCGCCTGCTCGCCCGGTTGGTCCCGGTGCTGGTGGGTGGCCTGCTGTGCCTGTGGGCCAGCCCGGCCTCCGCCGACTTCCGGCTTTGCAACAACACCTCGAGCCGGGTCGGCATTGCGCTCGGCTACAAGGACGCCGAGGGCTGGACCACCGAGGGCTGGTGGAACATCTCGTCCCGCTCCTGCGAGACCCTGCTGCGGGGAACGCTGGTCGCGCGCTACTATTACATCTACGCGATCGACTACGACCGCGGCGGCGAATGGTCGGGCCAGGCCTTCATGTGCTCGCGCGACAAGGAATTCACCATCCGCGGCACCGAGGATTGCCTCGCGCGCGGCTACGACCGGACCGGCTATTTCGAGGTCGATACCGGCGAGCAGCGGGCTTGGACAGTGCAGCTGACCGACGCCAACGAGCAGCCGTCACAGCAGCAGCGCGTGCCCGGCCTGCCGGGCCCTGTCGGCCCGGGTGGCGGCGTTCCGGGTTTGCCCAATAGTCCGCCCGGTGGTACGCCCCCCGCCGCGCCTGGCCTTCCGCCAGCTCCCTCGCCACCGTCTGGAAATAAGCCATGAGGCGTCTTCGCCGTATCAAGATTCTCGCGACCCTGGGACCTGCCTCTTCGGACCTCGCGATGATCCGCCGCCTGTTCGAGGCCGGCGCCGATCTGTTCCGCATCAACATGAGCCACACCCCGCATGACAAGATGCGGGAGCTGGTCGCGACGATCCGCAACGTCGAGAGCAGTTATGGCCGGCCGATCGGCATCCTGGTCGATCTCCAGGGCCCGAAGCTCAGGCTCGGCGCCTTCGCGGAAGGCGCAGTCCAGCTCCAGAACGGCCAGATCTTCACGCTCGATTCCGACAAGACGCCGGGCGATGCCACGCGCGTCAATCTCCCGCATCCGGAGATCCTGGCTGCACTCAGGCCCGGCCATTCGCTGCTGCTCGACGACGGCAAGGTGCGCCTGATCGCGGAGGAGACCTCGAAAGAGCACGCGGTGACGCGTGTCGTGGTCGGCGGCCGGATGTCCGACCGCAAGGGCGTCAGCCTGCCCGACACCGATTTGCCGGTCTCCGCGATGACGCCGAAGGACCGCGCTGACCTCGAGGCCGCGCTGGTGACCGGCGTCGACTGGATCGCGCTGTCCTTCGTGCAGCGCGCCGACGACGTGATCGAGGCCAAGAAGATGATCCGCGGCCGCGCCGCTGTCATGGCCAAGATCGAGAAGCCGCAGGCGATCGACCGCCTCGCCGACATCATCGAGGCCTCCGACGCGCTGATGGTGGCGCGCGGCGATCTCGGCGTCGAGCTGCCGCTGGAACGCGTGCCGAGCCTGCAGAAGCAGATGACGCGCATGGCGCGCCGCGCCGGCAAGCCGGTGGTGATCGCGACCCAGATGCTGGAATCGATGATCCAGTCGCCGGTGCCGACCCGCGCCGAGGTCTCGGACGTCGCCACCGCCGTCTATGAAGGCGCCGACGCCATCATGCTGTCGGCGGAATCGGCGGCCGGCAAATTCCCGGTCGAGGCGGTCTCGACCATGAACCGCATCGGCGAAGAGGTCGAGCGCGACCCGATTTATCGTTCCGTGCTCACCGCGCAGCGCCCCGCGCCGGAATCCACCGCCGGCGACGCCATCGCGGACGCCGCCCGCCAGATCGCCGAGACGCTCGATCTGCCGGCGCTGATCTGCTGGACCAGCTCGGGCTCGACTGCAGTGCGCGTCGCGCGCGAGCGGCCGAAGCCGCCGATCGTGGCGATCACGCCCAACATCGCGGCCGGACGCCGGCTGGCGGTGGTCTGGGGCGTGCATTGTGTGGTGGCGGAAGACGCGCGCGACCAGGACGACATGGTGAGCCGCGCCGGCCAGATCGCCTTCCGCGACGGTTTTGTCCGCGCCGGCCAGCGCGTGATCATCGTCGCTGGCGTGCCGCTCGGCATCCCCGGCACCACCAACATGGTGCGCATCGCCTCGGTCGGCCCCGAGGGCGGCGCGGATATCTAGTCCGCGGGAGCCCGGCAAACAAAAAAAGACGAAAACAACCCCATGCACAGTAGCCGGCGTTGCCGGCGAAGGTGCTCGGGTTTTGTGGAAAGGCGCGCTCGGGCAATGACCTGAGCGGAATCGGGTCTCGGCCCCGGTCGCGACCTGCTCTTCAGGCCCCGACCAGCGCTTTCGCGGTCGGCAGCAGCGTCTGCTGCACCACCAGACCGCGGGCGCGGGCGTCCATCACGCCGACGGCGCGCAGGGCCAGCAGCGTCACGGTCTGCACCGCATCGCGCATCCTGGCGGGATCGTCGAGATTGTCGGGCGCGAGCGGCCCGACCAGGGCCTCATGCAGCGCCCCCAACAGCGCGGTGGCCGCCAGCGCGGTATCCTGCGCCGGCAAATGGCCGGCCCGCACGGCGGCGTCGATCCGCGCGGCCATCTCGCCGGCGATCTCGCGGCGGCTGGCGAGGCGGGACGCGCTGACATCGACGTCGACCGGCTCGGCCAGGATGCCCCAGGCCAACCTGCGCTGCGACAGCGTGTGGACCGCCACGGTGGTGACGGCCGCCGCCAGCGCCGAGGATGGGCCGGGCGCGGCATCGGCCGCCCGGCGGATCGCCGCGAGCTCGTCGCGCGACACCTCGGCAATCAATTCGGAGATCAGCTCGGACTTGGACGGGAAGTAGCGGTAGACCGTTCCGGCCGCGACACTGGCCCGGACCGCAACCGGCGCGATCTGCACCGCCGCCATCCCGCCTTCCGCCGCAGCTTCCCGCGCTGCAGCAAGAATCGCACTGCGCCTGGCCGCAAGGCGCTTCACCACTTGATGCGTTCGCCGATAAACCATGGCGCGCTTCCTGTCCCACACGCCAGCCGCACGCCCCGCGCGGCCGAACGCGTCGTCCCTGCAATAGATGCAAATCGTCCCGCAAGGACTGAACAACTATTCAAAGTGAATGACAAGATGCAAATGCGTAGAACGTCACGCCAGACGGACGGGAGCGCCAAGCCTGCTGACGCCGGCTGGAGGGCTTTGAAGAAGAACGTGCGGGGAAGCTTGCCTGCGGGCCCATCCTTCGAGACGCCCGCCTACGGCGGGCCCTCGGGATGAGGTCGCGTTTCGCGGCAAGATATCAGACCCTCTTGGTGAGGAGCTCGCCAAAGCGGGCATCTCCGGACGATGCTCCGCATCGCCGGGCGAACCATGCAGGCCGAGCAGCCTCCGGCTCACTCCACCCCGCAAAAGAAAAGAGCCCCGTCCGGGACGGGGCTCTCGAAACTCTCAGATCGTCCGGTCTTACTTGAGGCTGGACGAGATCGAACCGAACTTGGTGTTCAGCGAGCTGCCGAGGTTGTTGACGACGGTGATGATCGCCAGCGCGATGCCGGCAGCGATCAGGCCGTATTCAATGGCGGTGGCGCCGGATTCGTCCTTCACGAAACGCGAAACGAGGTTCTTCATAGACTGCTCCCAAAGAGTACACGAGGCTTACAAATGGTCTGGTCTTCTCGGCTTCCCAGCGCCGCCCGACCATGGAACCGAACCTAGAGGCAAAGAATTGCGCCGCAGTTAATTCGACTGCGGAAACACGAAGCGGATTGCACGTATTCGACGATGGTAAAGGAGAATTGAAAACAATCCGTTAAATCGTAGCTATCCGCGGCGACGCCGCTGCGGCGCGATTTACCCGAAGTTATGACCGCGCATGGTCCAATGCCGCCCGCTCGGCCTGAAGCACGACGAGATGAATCGTTCATCGCGCTTCAGGTTATTGTTTGAGCATGATCTTCTCGGAAAACCGCTACACACTTTTCCGGATCATGCTCCGACCGACAAGAACAAGCAGGACGACGAGGCGGCATGTCCCTTTCCTTTGCCAACAGCATTGCGATGCAGAGCCGCGCGCGCGCACTGCTGCCGCTCTGCGTCGGTGCCGGCACCTATCTGTTCTTCCTCTTCGTCGGCGACACGCTGCTTCAGGACTCCGACTCGTTCTGGCAGATCAGGATCGGGCAATGGATCCTCGATCACGGTGCCCTGCCCTACACCGACTTCTATTCTTTCACGCGCCCAGGGGAATCCTGGATCTCGACGTCGTGGCTGTCACAGGTGCTGTTCGCCTTCTCCTACGCGCAATGGGGCTGGGCCGGACCCGTGATCCTCACCGCGACCGGGATGGCGCTCACCGCTGCGGTCTTCGTCTATCTCCTTGACGCGCAGATCGAGGCGCCGCGCGCGGTGCTGTTCGCGATGCTGGCGCTGCTGCTGTCGATCCATCACGTGCTGGCGCGTCCGCATATTCTGGCGCTGCCCGTCATGGTGGCGTGGGTCGGCCTGCTGATGGCGGCTGCCGACCGCCGAAGCGCGCCGTCCTGGACCTGGCTGCCGCTGATGGCGCTTTGGGCGAATTTGCATGGCGGCTTCGTGCTGGGCCTCGCGCTGATCGGCCCGATCTCGCTCGAAGCGGTCGAGCATGCCGAGAAGGGACAGCGGCTGAAGCTGTTCATGCGCTGGGTGCTGTTCGGCGTCGGCGCGCTGATCGCTGCCTGCTGCACGCCTTACGGCTGGCGGACGCTGATGGGCGCGACCAACATCCTCAGCCTCGGCGAATTGCTGTCACTGATCTTCGAATGGATGCCGGCGAACTTTGCCACCTTCACCGGGTTCGAAGGCGCACTGCTCGGCCTGATCGCGCTCGGCTATTATCGCGGCCTCGTGCTGTCGGCGCCGCGGATCTTCCTGATCCTGTTCCTGACCTGGACCGCGCTGACCCATGTCAGGAATATCGAGGCCTTCGCCTTCCTGGTGCCGCTGGTGCTGGCAAAGCCGCTCGGCGAGATGTTCCCGCGCCCGCCAGCGGACACCGCCGACGCAGACCGCTGGCCGGCCCGCTATGTCACCGCGCTCGGCGCGCTCATGATCGTGGCCGCGAGCTGGACCTCGACCTCGCTCTACATGGGACACCATCGCTTCACGTTCACGATGACGCAGACGCCGGTTGCGGCGGTCGACCTGCTCGAAAAACTCGGGGTGCAGCGCATCTTCAACGCCTATCAGTTCGGCGGCTATCTGATCTCGCGCGACGTCCCTGTGTACGTCGACGGCCGCGCCGAGCTCTATGGCGAAAAGTTCGTCATGGACTTCTTCAAGGCGACGGAAGGCAAGAAGCCCGAGCTGCTGCCGCGCCTGCTCGACCAGTACAAGATCGACGCGACGCTCCTGGTCGCCGATGCGCCGGGCCCGCAAATCCTCGATCAGCTCAAGGGCTGGAAGCGGATCTATACGGATGACATCGCGGTGATCCATGTGCGGGACAATGCGGACGGAGCGGCGCCGCCGTCGAAGTGAGGAAGCGACTTCCGGCGCGTCCTCTCAGATCCGACGTTCGCTTAAAGATGTGAAGCGGACCTAGGCACGCATTCCGGCCATTTCGCCGTTTGCCCCAAGGCGGTCGTCAAGCGGCAATGTCAGTTGCTGTTAATTCGACTTATGCGCCCGGAGTCAGCGTAGCAGCGATGACAAGGGCTCGCGCGGTTTTCGTATGGGCTTGAACCATCTGCCTCGTGTTAACGACCAAGAGCCAATCATGTTCGACGATCTGATGACCCTCCTGGTTATTCTGTCCTTCGGCTTTCCCGCCATGCCATGGTTTTTGGGTGCGCGATGGGGGTCGAGAGGAGTTTGGCTCAGTACAGGATTTGCCGTAGTCATCCTGTTATGTTTTTTTCCAATATTGTTCTGGGTTGCATGCGGTGCCTGTGGGCAGGGCGCGATAGCCATCTTTATGCTGGGGCCGATCTGGATTGCTTCGGCATTGCTTACGGTCACTTCKGCGGCGTTCGCTTACTACAAATTCGCGCGCTAATTTCCGCAAGACCGCGAAGGCGCTAGGGGGTAACGATACCGCCCACGCTGGGCATCGCAGATGAAGTGATTGAGTATGGCATCAGCGATGTCAGCTTGTGGCCCATCAGCGAAGTGGCGACACCTTTCATTGAGGCCCGCTTGGTGGGTAGAGCGGACTGACTTTGCTCACTCTGCGTTCTTCGCATTTTGACCCATAGCGGACGTGAACATTTTGTGTTGGCAAGCGCCGCCAAGACGGACGATGGCTCCTTGCTATGGACCCGCTCGTCTCGCAACGAGAATATTGGCTATACACTGCAAGACGATTTCGTTTTGTTGATTGCGCACTCTGATTTGGTTGCGCACGATGCCTCGATCAGGTTTCGACTTAGACTCCCGCTTCTCCAGAACAATCATCTCAAGATCGAGTTCATCTCCTGGGCGTACCGGGTTCGGCAGCCTTAACTCATCCCAACCCATTCCGGCGAGGACATGGAGCCGAGGCTGGAGCTTCGGCGTGAGCGAGATGAAGATCGAAAACGCATGGGCGCTCGATGCGGTTAGTCCCCCAAAAATTGAACGTGCTGCTGCCTCCTCATCGAGGTGACGGGGCGCTGGATCATATTGCTTGGCGAACTGGACGATCTCTTCCTTCGAGACCAGATAAGGACCAGCCTTGCTAGTCATACCAATTTCGGCATCTTCAAAATACAGCTGGGTCATGGCTTCGTCCTCTGCGGATGAAGTAAATCAGGCACGGCTCAACGCGGCGGGATTATAACCCTTTTCAAGCATCAATTTCTGTTCTTGTCCGGCTAACCCACACGTCGTTCAGGCCAGTCGCACCAATTTCCAAGGCAGCCTTTCCCGGATGAGCAAACACCAAAGGTCATCATCCGAAAATCAGCTTATGGCCCATCAGCGAAATGGCGACACCTTTCATTGAGGTCCGCTTGGTGGAGTAGAGCGGACTGACTTTGCTCACTCTGCGTTCTTCGCATTTTGACCCATAGCGGTCTTCCATTGATCTAGATCAACGCGAGGTACATCCGGGAAGTTTGGTTCAATCGTCGAACAAGAGAGGACGCTTATGAGCGATCATCCAGAAGACGGTCCCCCGAACGAATCCTCCTCAAACGCATTCGAAAAAAATAGGCGCGGCAATGACGGCATGCAACGACGCGACCTTTTGTTGGGTGGTTCGTCGCTCGCTGCGATGACGGCTTTGGCGGCGACGGCGCCAGCGACCGCTCAAGTGCAACAGGCTGCACCGGCACCCGCAGCAGCACCCGCATCGACGGGGCCGAAGCTTGGCGAGATCCTGCCGTTTCCGCAGCCGCCGCGTCCTGTCATCACCGAGCCGGATTGGCGCAAGGTGCCGCAGCCGAAGCCAGTCTCGATCCGGCCGCCGAAGGGCGCCCCCAACATCCTGGTCATTCTTCAAGACCAGACTTCCTATGCGGACCCATCGACCTTCGGCGGACCGATCAACTTCCCGACCATGGATCGTCTCGCCAAAGAGGGGCTGACCTACACGAACTTTCACGTCAACAGTCTGTGTTCGCCGAGCCGCACCGCGCTATTGACCGGACGCAATCAACATCAAAATAGCCAAGCCGCTGTAGTTGACGGTGCGACCTCATATCCCGGCGACACCGGCATGCGGCCAAAGAGCGTTGCGCCTATCGCTGAAATTCTTCGACAGTGGGGCTATTGCACGTCGATGTTCGGCAAAAGCCACGAGACGCCGCCGTGGGAAACCAGCATGAGCGGCCCGTTCGACCGCTGGCCAGCGCGACAGGGCTTTGAAAAATTCTATGGCTTCATCGGCGGCGAGAAGAACTTGTTCCGGCCCTACCTCGTGGATGGCACTACCGAACTCGGCGTGCCGCGCGACCCAAACTATCATTTCAACGTCGATATCACGGACAAGGCGATAGGCTGGATACGTGGTACGCGCTCGCTGACCCCGGATCGTCCGTTCTTTATGTATTACGCCACGGGCGGCGCGCATCCGCCTCACACGCCGCCGAAAGAATGGCTCGATGTCTACAAGGGGAAATTTGATCAGGGGTGGGACAAGCTACGCGGGGAAATTCTTGCGCGTCAGATAAAGATGGGCCTGATGCCTCCGGGCACCAAGATTGCTGAAAACCCTCCTGAAATTCCAAAATGGGACGCCCTTTCGGACGACGCGAAGAAGGTGCTGTCGCGGCAAATGGAAGTCTATGCAGGCTATGCCGAGCATACCGACCGCGAGATCGGGCGTTTGATCGACGCCATCGGGGATCTCGGCGAACTCGACAACACCATCGTGATCTATATCGCCGGCGACAATGGCGGCACCGCGATCGGTGGTCTAAACGGAACCTTCAACGAATGGTCCAACCTCAACGACGCACCCGAAGACATCCCGTATCTCAAGACCCGAATGGACGAGTATGGCGGACCGAACTCCTACCCTAACTATTCGGTGGCTTGGGCAATGGCCGGCTCCACGCCGGCAACCTGGTGCATCAATGCCTGTCAGGGCGGCGGCCAGAATCAGGGCATGGTCATTCGCTGGCCCGGCGGCATCAAATCGAAAGGGGAAATCCGCAGGCAGTATACCCACCTGATCGACGTCGGCCCCACCATCCTTGAAGCCGTCGGCATCCCCGAGCCAAAGATAGTCAACGGCGTCGAGCAGATTCCGATGGCCGGCACCAGCATGATCTACTCGTTCGACGATGCGGCGGCAAAGGATCGCCACACCGTCCAGTACAACGAGTGCAGCGGCAATCGCAGCATCTACAAGGACGGCTGGATGGCCTGCGTGATGCACCGCGCGCCATGGGAGAGCAGCCCCCGCGTCGATGACTACGCCAAGGACAAATGGGAGCTTTACAATGTGGCCGTGGACTTCGGACAGGCTACCGACCTCGCCGCGCAAAATCCCGCGAAGCTGAAAGAACTGCAGGACCTATTCCATCAGGAGGCGATCAAGTTCGGCGTTTATCCGATGGATGACCGCTCCTTCGCACGGCTGAATGCGACCAATGCCGGACGGCCCGACATTATGGCCGGCCGTACCGAGGTGACCTACTACGCCGGGATGACCGGCATGGCTGAAAATGTCTTCATCGACACGCTCAGCCGTTCCTATGTTGTCACCGCCGACCTGGTCATTCCCAAAGGCGGCGCCAACGGCGTCGTGGTCTCGCAGGGTGGCCTGTTCGGCGGCTGGAGTCTTTACGTCAAGGACGGAAGACCCAAGCTCGCCTACAACTGGCTGGCGCGGGAGAAATACTTCATCGAAGGCAAGGAGGCTCTACCGGAAGGCAAGGTCACGCTGGTCTATGATTTCACCTATGACGGCGGCGGCCTGCACAAGGGCGGCACCGGCGTGCTGTCGATCAACGGCAGGAAAGTCGGCGAAGGCCGCATCAATAAGACGCAGGGCGCGGTGTGGTCGCTGGCCGGTGAGACCGCCGACATCGGCGTGGATGCCTACTCCCCAGTGTGCGATGACTACGATCCTTGGGAAAACGCCTTCACCGGCACCATCAACACCGTGAAGATCAAACACAAGGCTTGAGCGCAAGACTTGGCCCTTCCCCGTTACGCGAGGAGGGCTCTCTTTGTGTCCCGCGCCAACACCAGTCCGCTCCTGGCCCATCAGCAAAGTGGCGACACCTTTCATTGAGGTCCGCTTGGTGGGGTGGAGCGAACTGACTTTGCCCGCTCTGCGTTCTTCGCATTTTGACCCTGACCTGACATTGACCCTAGCCCAAAAGGAACACCCTGTGCTTTGATACGTGGGACGGAATCTACCGATCTCGCGGGGGCCGTTTTGGCCAACAATTGCGTGGAACGGAGGCTTGCGGCGATTCTGGCGGCGGATGTTGCCGGATACAGCCGCATGATGGGTATGGACGAAGAAGACGTGCTGGCTCGCCTCAAGGCCGCCAGAAAGTCTCTTTTCGATCCCTCCATCGCCGCGCATCGCGGACGGATCGTCAAGACGACCGGCGACGGCATGCTGGTCGAGTTCGCCAGCGCCGTCGATGCAGCGCGATGCGCCATCGAGGTGCAGCGCGGCATGGTTGAGCGAAATGCCGCGGTGCCGCAGGCCAAGCGGATCGAATTTCGCGTCGGCATCCACGTCGGCGACATCATAATCGACGAAAATGATATCTTCGGGGACGGCGTCAATATCGCCGCCCGCCTTGAAGGCATCGCGGAACCCGGCGGCATCTGCATCTCCGAGGACACGCAACGTCAAATCCGCGGCAAGGTCGATATCGCCTTCGAGGACATGGGTCCGCAGAATCTGAAGAACATTGTTGAGCCGATGCGCGCGTGGCGATTGAGGATAAACGCGGACGGTTCTGCGGCAATCTCGAAAAGGTCGCCGGTCGAGACCACCCAGGCTCTGGCGCTGCCCGACAAGCCGTCCATCGCCGTGCTGCCGTTCCAGAACATGTCAGGCGATCCCGAACAGGAATACTTCGCGGACGGAATAGCGGAGGACATCATCACCGCGCTGTCCCGTTTCAAGGCGCTGTTCGTCATCGCCCGCAATTCGAGCTTCACATACAAGGGACGCGCTGTCGACATCAAGCAAGTGGGGCGCGAGCTTGGCGTGCGCTATGTGCTGGAAGGAAGCGTTCGCAAGGCGGCAAACCGGGTGCGCATCACGGGACAGCTCGTCGATACCCCTACGGGAGGACATCTCTGGGCAGACCGGTTTGACGGTGGACTCACCGACATCTTCGACCTGCAGGACCAGGTCACCGAGAGCATAGTCGGAGCGATCGCGCCGGCGGTTGAAAAAGCCGAGATCGAGCGCGCCAAACGCAAGCCTACCGAGAGTCTTGATGCCTATGATCACTACTTACGCGGTTTGGCCAGCTCTTATCAGTTTGCTAACCGGCAAGCGAACGAAGAGGCGTTACGCCTATTCAACAGGGCGATCAAGCTCGACCCAGGTTTTGCGTCAGCTTACGGTCGTGCCGCCCTTTGCTACACCTTTGCCAAGACCAATGGCTGGATTTCAGTCACACCGAGCGAGACTGCCAAAGTAGAAAAGCTCGTTCAGAGAGCGGTTGAGCTAGGAAAAGACGACGTGATCGCCCTCGCGGCGAGCGGATATGTATCAGCGTTTGTTTTACTCGATCTCGGGGGAGGCGCCGCCTTGATCGATCGCGCGCTCGTGTTCAATTCCAATTGGGCCGAGGCATGGTTTTGGAGTGGCTGGGTGAAGAACTGGCTAGGCGAGCCGGAAACGGCAATCGAGCGCTTCGCCCGTGCCATCCGCCTCAACCCGCTTGATCCGTTTATGAGCGGGGTACGAACTGGGACCTCGCATGCCCATTTCTTCCTGGGCCACTATGGCGACGCGGCATCGTGGGCTGCAATGGCGTTGCAGGACAATCCGGACTTTCAACCTGCGTTACGTATGGACGCCGCAAGCAAGGCAATGGCCGGACGACTGGAGCAGGCACAAAAGGCGGTGGCTCGGCTGCGGCAATTGAATCCTTCGGTGCGTGTCTCCAATCTCAAAAGCGTGCTCGGCCCCTATCGGCGTGCCGAAGATCTCGCTCGATACGAAGAAGGGTTGCGGCGAGCCGGGCTGCCCGAATGACCTCTACGGCCACGGTGCGGCAAGAGAGTGAGAGCCGCAACTTCCGCTCTCGGCCCATCAGCGAAATGGCGACACCTTTCATTGAGGTCCGCTTGGTGGAGTAGAGCGGACTGACTTTGCCCGCTCTGCGTTCTTCGCATTTTGGCCCGTAGCGGACATTCCCATCGGGACGATGGGAGACCGAAATCACGCCGTTGCTGCCAGATCGTTGGCAACGACTGCCAATATTTCGGCGGCGTGTGAACTCGCGATAAAGTGCCCGCCATCAGCGACTTCGTGCCATACCGCTCCAGGCATCCGCTCACCCAGCGGTTTGTTTACTGCGTAAGGCACAAACGTATCGGCGCTGCCTTGCCACAGATGAACCGGCCTATGGATCGCCGTGACGTCGAATGGCCACTGTTGATAGAGCATCTGCGCATCGGCCACGAGACCGTCAACGCCTTGCCGGAAACACTCGCGTCCAGACTCCACGATGGCACTCAGCACATCGTCATCAGCAAGCGCCGCGAGGTCAGCGGGGCAGCTCGCCTTCAGCAATGCCTTCTTGTACTGCTCCGGAAACCGCGTCGCAGCGAGATCGATCAGGTCATACATCAGCTGGAAACCCGGCCGGAAATGCAGTGCAAGGAACCCGCCTATGGCGTCGGTCGAGGACAGATCCTTCGCTGCCCAATTCGTACCGAATGCGCCGTAGGATCCGGGAGCGATGCTGGTCACGTGTACCAGCTTCGCGGGATCAAGGTACGCCGCTGCCGCGAGCGCCCAAGGACCACCCTCAGACCAGCCTGTGACCGCAAAGCGATCGGTCTCAAAAGCGTTGGCAATCGCTTCCAGGTCTGCGGCCCAGCCTGCGAAGGTGCGACCGTGTTGAGGATCTGATTTGCCTTGGCCTGGACGGTCCACGCACACAAATCTCAAACCAAGTTTGAGCGCGTGAGACGCAAAAACCTTGGCTTCGAGCCGGCTCGATGGTCCGCCATGATTGTGAAGTACGAGCGGACCGTTCGGATCGCCGACCTGAAGGTAAGCCAGTGATCGACCGCCGATCTGGACTGCACCTTCGCTAGGACACGCAGCGTTGCTTGAATTTCTCAAATGCATGCCCTCCGTCGGGCCTCGATGACTCGTCGATCTCGCGGAGCCTTTGTCTCAGCCAACCAACTCTTTTTGGAATTTCTCGATCGTAGGCTGCAACAACGGCCGCCATGGTCACACGGCTGTCGGATGTCTGCAACTGGCCCATAGCAGCCATTTCCGCGTTCAAAGCTGACATCGGCTTTCGCCCCGAAACGGGCACTTGCGATTTAAAGACCAATCGGTCTATATGTCGATGATGAGCCGCCCAACCCCAGTGCAGTCGCCCCGTGGCCGCCCCCGAAGCTTCGACGTGGATGCCGCGGTCGAACGCGCGATGGGGGTGTTCTGGTCGCGCGGCTATCACGCCACGGCGCTGCCGGACCTGCTTCGGGCCACGAAACTCTCGCGTGGCAGCCTTTACGCCGCGTTCGGCGACAAGCACTCGCTCTTCCTGCGCGCACTCGATCGCTACATTGCCGATGCCGTGACGCGGATGGATGTCGAACTCGCCCCCCGCAGGGAGCCGGTCGACGCCCTGCGGGCCTATCTTGCCGGCTATGTCGATCGCACCAGCGGTGCCAACGGCCGGCGCGGCTGCCTGCTGGTGGCCACGGCCATGGAGCTGGCCGGCCAGGATGCCGCGATTGGTCGTCGCGTAGCGGGCTTCTTCAGGGCCATGGAGGCCCGCCTGGCCGATGCCCTGTCCCGCGCGAAGGTGGCGGGCAAGCTGGCCGACGGTGTCGATCCCGCGAGTGCCGCCAAAATTCTGGTCTGTTTCGTCGAGGGCCTGCGCGTGGTCGGCAAGACGGCGCCGGCGCGGGCCACATCGCAAGCCACCGCTGACGCTTTGCTCGACCGGTTCGTCAGGTAGCAACCCAATCAGGTCAACTACCCCCGGACGCCTCCGCACCTGGCGCGTCAATATATGGACCGATCGGTCGTGAAAGGAAGGATGCCATGTCTGCCATCCAGATCGTCTGCGCGGTAGCCGTTCCCCTGCTCTGGGGTTATCAGTTCGTGGCCATCAAGGTGGGCGTCGCGGAGTTTCCGCCGCTGTTCTTCCTCGCGCTGCGCTTCCTGGCCATCGCGCTGCTGCTCGTTCCGTTCGTGAAGAGGCCCACGCGCGCGCAGCTCGGCCCTGTCGCAGCCATTTCGATCTTCCTGGGCGGTCTGAACTTCGGGCTGTTCTATGTCGGCCTCGGGCTCGGCTCGGGAAGCATGTCGGCCGTCGCGTATCAACTCGCCACGCCCTTCACCGTCCTGCTGGCCTGGCCGTTGCTCGCCGAGCGGCCGTCTCTCTCCACGACCGCCGGAGTGCTGCTCGCATTCGCCGGCGTTGTCGTGCTGGCAGCGGAGCCTGGCCTGTCGGCCAACGGGCTTCCGCTGCTGCTAGTGGTCGGGGCGGCCTTCGCATTCGCGGTGTCCAACGTCCTGACGAAACGCTACGGCCCTTTCGATCCCCTGATGTTGATGGGGTGGTCGTCGCTGTTCACAGTGCCGCAGGTCATGTTGATGTCGCTGCTGCTCGAATACGGACAACTGGCGAGCCTCGTCACGGCGGATGGACGCGGCTGGCTGGCGCTCGCCTACACGATTTTCATCGGCGGAATTGTCGGGTTCGGCCTCTGGTTCTGGCTGATCGCCCGCTGCTCCATGGGCCGCGTCGCGCCCTTCGGCCTGCTGCTTCCGGTGTTCGCCTTGACGTCGAGCGTGCTGTTCCTTGGCGAGCGCATGACCCCGAAGTTGATCGCCGGCGGGCTGCTCGCGATCGCAGGCGTGGCGATGACACAGGTCAGACCGAGCGCGCGACCCAGTTGAGCCCGGATGTTGCGTTGTGGGATCGATGTCGTCTGCCCGGCAATGGAGATCACGAGGCTTCACGTCTCGGTGGTGGACCGTGTTGCGACGTGACGCGCCCAACTTGCCGTGCGCAAATATCCGATCGAACAGGAGGGCGTATCATGATGTTTCGCAATCTTCTCGCCGCGCTTCTCGTCACGATCGCGATCAGCGCGGCACATGCGGCACCGCAATGGCTGAACCTGCCGCCGACGCCGACACTGCCCAGGGCGACGCAGAGCGGCTTCGCGCCCGTCAACGGCATCAAGGTCTGGTACGCAATTTTCGGCCGCGGCGAGCCTGTCATCCTGCTGCATGGCGGCCTCGCCAACGCCAACTATTGGGGCCGCCAGGTCCGCGCGCTGCAACGGCACTATCAGGTCATCGTCATGGACAGCCGCGGGCATGGGCGCAGCAGCCGCAATCAGGAGCCCTATGGCTACGATCTGATGGCCTCGGACGTGGTCGCCCTGCTCGATCACCTGAAGATCAGGAAAGCTGCGATCGTCGGCTGGAGCGACGGCGCGATCATCGGCCTCGACATCGCGATGAAGCACCCGGAACGGGTGAGCAAGCTGTTCGCCTTCGCGGCGAATTCGGATCCGTCAGGCGTTGCGGACATTGCGTCGAGCGACGTCTTCAACGCCTACATCGCGAGAGCTGGCGAGGAGTACAAGCGCCTGTCGCCGACCCCGACCGAGTACAAGGGCTTCGTCGCGGAGATTACCAAAATGTGGGAGAGCCAGCCGAAATGGACGGCGTCGGATCTCGCGACGATCAAGGTCCCGACCTGGATCGTGGACGGCGACCACGACGAGGCGATCAAGCGCGAGAACACCGAATTCATGGCGGCGAACATTCCGGGCGCCGGACTGCTGATCCAGCCGGAGGTCAGTCACTTCTCGTTCCTGCAGGATCCCGAGCAGTTCAGCGACGACGTGCTGCATTTTCTGGAACGTGGCGGTGAGTGGCCCGGAGCGGCAGCGAAGTGAGATATCGTAGGGTGGGCAAAGCGAAGCGTGCCCACCGCGTCTATCGCAATTGCCGAGAGATGGTGGGCACGGCGCTACGCGCCTTTGCCCACCCTACGCGACCGGTGCAGAGCCATTACGAGCCCAACTGCATCCACGCCGTCATTGCGAGGAGCGAAGCGACGAAGCAATCCAGACTGCTGCCATGGAAACATTCTGGATTGCTTCGCTACGCTCGCAATGACGGAGTTTGCGGGCCGACGACACGCACCTCTCTCGTGTCCCGGACGCGCTGCTGCGTGCAACGCTGCTGCGCTGAGCCGGGATCCAGAAGGCCACACGGCAAGATGCGGAGACATGGGCCCCGGCTCCGCAGCGCACCGCCGAAGGGGCGGTGCGCTGCGTCCGGGGCACGAGACCGCAGTCTGAAGCGCAACTGCATCAACATCGGCCAACAAAAAACGCGGCGTTTCCGCCGCGTTTTTCAATTCGATCTGCGCCTCTCGATTACGCCTGCGGCTGAGGCTCCAGGCCGGGATCCGGATCGGGCCGCGGCCGCGACTTGCCGGCCGGGGGCACGGCGGAGGCGCGCGGCGTAGCCGGCTCGAGCACGGACTCGCGGTTCGGCTTCTTGCCCTTGAGCAGGTCGATGATCTCGTCGCCGGAGAGCGTCTCGAACTCGAGCAGGCCCTTGGCGAGAGCTTCGAGGTCGGCACGCTTCTCGGTGAGAATGCGGGTCGCTTCGTTGTAGCCCTCTTCCACGAAACGCCGGATCTCGGTGTCGATCTTCTGGACCGTCGCCTCCGATGCGTTCTGGGTGCGCGAGACCGACATGCCCAGGAACACCTCGTCCTGGTTTTCGCCATAGGACACGGTGCCGAGCGCCTCCGAGAGGCCCCAGCGCGTAACCATCATGCGGGCCAGACGCGTCGCCTGCTCGATGTCGGAGGATGCACCCGAGGTCACCTTCTCACGGCCGAAGATCAGCTCTTCGGCGACGCGGCCACCCATCATGATGGCGAGGCGCGAGGTCATCTGCTCCAGCGACATCGACAGCTTGTCGCGCTCAGGCAGCTGCATCACCATGCCCAGCGCGCGGCCGCGCGGAATGATGGTCGCCTTGTGGATCGGATCGGTCGCGACGACGTTGAGGCCGACGATGGCGTGGCCGCCCTCGTGATAGGCCGTCAGCAGCTTCTCTTCCTCGGTCATGACGAGCGACTTGCGCTCGGCGCCCATCATCACCTTGTCCTTGGCCTCTTCGAACTCGGCCTGGGTCACCATCCGCTTGTTGCGGCGGGCGGCGGTCAGGGCGGCTTCGTTGACGAGGTTCATCAGGTCGGCGCCGGAAAAACCGGGCGTGCCGCGCGCGATGGTCTTGAGGTTGATATCCGGCGCCAGCGGCACCTTGCGGACGTGAACCTTGAGGATCTGCTCGCGGCCGACGACGTCGGGATTGGGCACCACGACCTGACGGTCGAAGCGGCCCGGACGCAGCAGCGCGGGATCGAGCACGTCGGGACGGTTCGTCGCCGCGATCAGGATCACGCCCTCGTTGGCCTCGAAGCCGTCCATCTCGACCAGCAACTGGTTCAGCGTCTGCTCGCGCTCGTCATTGCCGCCGCCGAGACCGGCGCCACGGTGACGGCCGACCGCGTCGATTTCGTCGATGAAGATGATGCAGGGCGCGTTCTTCTTGGCCTGCTCGAACATGTCGCGGACACGGGAGGCGCCGACGCCGACGAACATTTCGACGAAGTCGGAACCCGAGATGGTGAAGAACGGCACGTTGGCTTCGCCCGCGACCGCACGCGCGATCAGGGTCTTACCGGTGCCGGGAGGGCCCACCAGCAGCACGCCGCGCGGAATACGGCCGCCGAGGCGCTGGAATTTGCCGGGGTCGCGGAGGAATTCGACGATCTCCTGCAGGTCCTGCTTGGCTTCGTCGACGCCGGCGACGTCCTCGAAGGTGACGCGGCCATGGGCCTCGGTCAGCATCTTGGCGCGCGACTTGCCGAAGCCCATCGCCTTGCCGGCGCCGCCCTGCATCTGCCGCGACAGGAAGATCCACACGCCGATCAGCGCGATGAAGGGCAGCCAGGAGACCAGCAGCGAGACGAACCACGGCACGTTGTCGCCGGGCGGCTTCGCGGTGATCTGGACCTTGCTGTCATAGAGGCGCTTCACCAGCGTCGGATCGTTCGGCGCATAGGTCTGGAAGCTTGAGCCATTGGTGAAGGTGCCGTGGATATCCGGCCCCTGGATCACGACATCGCGCACATTGCCGCGGTCAACTTCGCTCAAGAGCTGGGAGRAGGCGATGTCCTGCGATGAGGCGCGCTGACCCGGATTCTGGAAGAGCGTGAACAACGCCAACAGCAGCAAGACAATGATGACCCAGAGGGCGAAATTGCGCAGATTGGCGTTCATCGATCTTCCTTCATGGTCGCGCGGATCGCGGCCTGATCCTTGGGCGGTAGCAGTTACTTTGTCAGTGCGAGGAAATCCCCAAGGAATCCTCTTGGTTAGACGGATACAATTTAGGTGCCGCCCCGGTCGCTGCCAAGGGAACGAGATGGGACTATTTATCCCATCTTAGAGCGATTCCCGCTGAAATAATGGCGATCTGCCCGGGGTTTTTCCTGCCTGGTTAAGGTGTCCTGACGGCGCGCGGCGGAAACGGCCGGTGTCATGATCCGCCCTGATCCGCCCTCGTCCGTCCCTTGGACCGCCGGGCCGGCGCCGGTGCGATGTGGATACGCCCCCCGGCAAGGCTGATCAAGGCTCCCGCAAGGGTCTGCTTCAGGAACGGCCGGCCATTTGCGGCTGCGCGGGGGCTTTCAGCCAAACTTGCAGCCATGGCCTGATCGAGCGCGGCCAGGAGAGTCTCGACCTTGCCGAGTTCCGCCGGCCCCTCATGACCGAGGGCATTGACGGCCCGCAGCAGGAGCCGCAGCCGGACCTCCTCCGGCAGATTGGCGAATGCCGAGGCCTCGAAGCTGCGACCGCCCGCCTGCGGCGCATCGCCGCGCGCCCGAAGCTGAAGGAAGCGTTCGGCGCCATCGACCAGCACGTCGACCGCCGCATTGGCGCGCGCCAGCCTGCCTGCGAGCCGCGCCAGGCTCCGGCTGTCGCCCCCCTCGGCCGCGAGTTGCGGCAGCAGCGCGCGCAGCCGCGGCCGGGTGAAGGCGGTGTCGCGATTGGTGGGATCATCGGCAAATCCGATCTTCGCCCGCCTCAAGGTCGCGATCAGCTGCGACTTCGGGACATCGAGCAGCGGACGCACCAGCACGACGCCGTCGCGCTCCGTGAGGCGCGTCATTGCCGACAGCCCGGCAAGCCCGCTGCCGCGGACAAGGCGCATCAACAGGGTCTCGGCCTGATCGTCGCGGGTGTGGGCGGTCAGCACATGGCTCGCGCCGGCGTTTCGCGCGGCCTGTGCAAGCAGGCGGTAGCGGGCTTCGCGTGCAGCGGCAGGCAGTCCCGTGTTCGGCTTCGCGCCACGCCAGCGCAGGGTCCGGTGTGCCAGCCCGAGTTCGGCCGCAAGCCGCTTGACCTCGCGCGCCTCGCGCGCCGCCTCCGGGCGCAGGCCGTGATCGACGGTGACGACGGTCAATTGCGGACCGCGTGCCAAGCCGCGCTTCCAGCGCGCGGCGAGCCACATCAGCGCGACCGAGTCAGGTCCGCCGGAGACCGCGAGCACCAGCGCCGGCGCACTTCTGAGCTCGGCGAAGAGTTGCTTCGCCGCGCGCGCCGAGATCGGTGAGTTGTCGTCGTCCGACATGACGCTGCCCAGGCAATCACCAGACTATTTAGCGCGGCGCCATCCGCATTGTCAGGGCGCAAACACCACGCGTCAGCACTTCACCCGCTTCTGCTCGCGATCGACGGCGGATTTGACGCCGGCGGAGGCGCGCGGATATTTGCGGCCGACCTCGCCGAAGGCGGCGCAGGCGGCCTCTTTCTCCTTCAGCGCGGCCAGCGACTGGCCGAGCCGCAGCAGGGCATCCGGCGCCTTGGCGGATTTGTCGTATTTGGTGGTGACGGCGAGGAAGGCTTCCGCGGAGTCGCGATATTGCTGGCGCTGGAAATAGCTTTCGCCGAGCCAGTATTGCGCGTCGCCGAGCAGCGGATCGCTCGGATGTTTCTGCGCAAAATTCTTCATGGTCTGCTCGGCGAGCGCATAGTCCTTGCGCTGCATGTAGCCGATGCCGAGGTCGAACTCGTCGCGCGGCGTTGCCGAGGGCGGCAGGGTCGTCAGGCCGGTGCCGCCCGATGGCGCTGGATAGCCCGATTGTGCCGGCGGATAGCCGGGCTGGGCTGCCGGCGGCACGCCTTGCTGGTAGCGCGGGCTGGTGTTGGCGAGATCGAGCGGCTCGCCGGCAGCGCGCCCGCCGGGCGCGCCGCCAGGGGCGCCTGCCGGCATCGGCTGCTGCCCGCCACCAAGCGCGCGCGGCGCGCCGGGCGCATTCGGGTTCTGGTTCGGATCGAAGGAATCACCGCGGCGGCGCACGCCCGGCGCACCGGGCGCCGGCTGCTCCTGAACGATCGGCGCGGGAGCAGCGATCTGCGGCTGCTCGTAATTCGGCTGAGCCTGTTGCTGCTGGCGATAGGCCGGCGCGGACTGCGCAGGCGGTACGGCTGCGACCGAGGGCTGGACCGGCACCTGTCCGGGCGCGGCTTGCGCGCCGCCCTCGAGCGCCCGCAGCCGCTCTTCGAGCTGGCGGTTGCGATATTGCAGCTCCTCGTTCTGGCCGGTGAGCTGGCGCAGCTGGTTCTCCAACCGCTCGATCCGCATCTCGGGGTCATCGTCCGACTGCGCCAGTGCAGGCGAGCACAAAGAGAACAGCGCGGCGATCGCCACGGTGCCGGTAAAGACCTTGGATCTGGATGACATCTTGCCCTGACGACGAAAACGAAATCTGCGACGGAACATGCGACGCGCCACACATTGAAAGGCAGTACGCCAAAAATGTGACTGGCACCACGGGGTTTCGGTCACAGATGGCTGAAACAAAACCGGCGCCCGAGAGGGCGCCGGCATAATCGGTTCCTGAAGATGAACGGCGCCTGACTGATCGTCAGGAGCTCGCGTTCAGCACGGTGACGGCGCGACGGTTCTGCGACCAGCAGGAAATATCGTTACAGACGGCGACCGGCCGCTCCTTGCCGTAGGAGATCGTGCGCATGCGGTTCGGATCGATGCCGCGCGAGGCGAGGAACGAACGCACCGACTGGGCGCGGCGGGCGCCGAGTGCGATGTTGTATTCGCGGGTGCCGCGCTCGTCGGCATGCCCCTCGATGGTGAAGCTGTACTGCCGATAGTTCTGGAGCCACTGCGCCTGCTTCTCCAGGGTCACGATCGCCTGCGGCGTCAGATCGGTCTGGTCGCTCTCGAAGAACACGCGGTCGCCCACGTTAACGACGAAATCCTGCTGGCTGCCAGGCGTCGCAGCATTGGCCATCGCATCCGTCGCTGCGTTCTTGTTCGCGCATGCGCCCATCGACAGCGCGATCGCAACCACCGCAGCCAGCTTCAATCCCTGGAGGATACGCATAGGGTATTTCATTCCGGAGCCTCCACGCTCACGTTCGTCCACTGCTGTCCGGTCTACAGGGGGTTGGTTAAGCGAACGTTCCGTCAACCTTGATGGAACCTTGCTTCAGCCGGTCAAATGCCCCCAAACCGCGAAAAGCAACCGTCATGGTTAATGGGTTCTAAATGTGGCGCGAGGGTGAAGCAACCTGCAGCAACCGGCAAAAGTGCAGGCTTTTGCTGGAATTTTGGGCTCGGACGATGATGGGGATGAACGGAGCCCCGGCCGAAAGGCGCGCGGCGGCTCGAGGCGGTGACGGCAGGCAATCAGACGTGAGCGGCTTCCGGCACCAGTGACGACCGCTGCGGGATCTCGCGCTGCCCGCCGCGCCCAAACAGCATCCGCCGCTCGAACGCGGTGGAGCGCATGATCGGATAGCGCTCGAACACCTTCTTCCGGAAGGTCGGGAAATCCGCCGCCATCAGTCCGAAGGGCTTGGTGAGACCCGGCACCAGGCGGGGCTCGGCGATCGTCTCGTGCAGGAACACCCGCCGGTAGAAGGCCTGATGCTCGGGACGCACGATGGCGAGGCCGAGATCGGCATTGAAGTGCTCGCACGCCATGTAGGCGAGCCGGGTCGTCAGATAGGGCAATTCCGGAACCCGCTTCACCTGGTCGGGATCGGCGACAAAGCGGGTCGGGTCGATCATGACCTCGCCGCGATCGAGCCGCGGCAGCAGGATGTCGGGGAAGACGTCGGCCGAGGTGGACTCGCGCCATTCCGAAGTCAGCACGCTGATGCGCACGGAGCTGCAGAGCTGGCCACGGAGATAGACGCCGAAGGTCCACGCGTTCGGCAGCTCGTCGTAGCGGTCGGTGACGCGGGCTTCCGCGGATTCCCTGACGGCACCCTCGCGCAGATAGGCGCGGTAGCGGAGGTTGTAGATTTGCTCCTTCTCCGCGTCCGTCGCCGCGAGATGATAGTCGACGTCGGTCAGAAGCTCCGCTCCCCGTCCAACAGCCGAAATGACAGATCTGGCTGAGGACTGCATTCGAACTCCTTACCCACCACCAACAACACCACGCGAACCTGGGCCATTTGCCGCTGAACAACTTGCGCGCGCGTGACGATTTATTAACACCTCCTTAACGACGATGCAAAGCAATCGACGCGATAGGGTTAACCCCCGTAGCACTACGGTCGGTTCAGCAACTGTCTGAAACGACGTGCAATTTCTGGATGTGGAATCAGGCGAAGGAGCGTGAGCTGACAACCTGGAGCAGGCCCTCGCCGCGCCGTCCATGCGAGGCGTTGAGGAGCTGGCGCATCCGCACGGCGGGCACCGGACGGCTGAACAGATAGCCTTGCGCCTCGGAGACGGTGCCGTCTGCGCTGATCAGCTCGAGCTGCTCGTTGGTCTCGATGCCCTCGACCACCACGGCCATGCCGAGGTCGGCCGACAGCCGCGCCACGCCACGCAGCAGCGTCAGCGGCCGGTCGGTGTCGATGCCCTCGAGGAAGGAGCGGTCGATCTTCACCTTCTGCATCGGGAAATTGTGCAGATAGCTGAGGCTGGAATAGCCGGTGCCGAAATCGTCGAGCGAGATGCGCACGCCGAGCGCATGCAGTTGCGACAGCGTGTCGTGGGTGAGCTGGGTGTTACGAAGCAGCGAGGACTCCGTGATCTCGATCTCCAGCCGATGGGCCGGCAGCCCCGAGACCTCGAGCGCGTAGCGGATTTCGCTGAGCACGTCGCGCTGGTGGAATTGCTGCGGCGAGAAGTTGACGGCGACGCTGACGCCGTCGGGCCACTTCATGCATTCCATGCAGGCGCGGCGCAGGATCCAGCGGCCGAGATCGACGATCAGCCCCATGTCCTCGGCGACCGGGATGATGTCGACCGGCGAGACCGTGCCGCGTACCGGATGATTCCAGCGCAGCAGCGCCTCGCAGGTGGTGATCTTGCCGGACTTCAGATTGACCAGCGGCTGGTAGAACAGCTCGAATTCCTCGTTGGCCAGCGCCTTGCGCAGGTCGAGCTCGAGAATGCGGCGGGCCTCGACGGTGGCCGCCATCTCGTCGCGGAAGAAGCAGAAGGTGCCGCGGCCGTCGGCCTTGGCGCGATAGAGCGCCATGTCGGCGTTCTTGAGCAGCGTGTCGGCCCTGACGTCGCCGTCCGGCGAGGTCAGCGCGATGCCGACGCTGGCGCCGATCTCAACCAGGTGATTGTCGATGCGATAACGCTCGCTCAGGCGTTCGACGATGCGGCGGGCGAGGCTCGCGGCATCCTCGGCCGAGCTGATGTTCTGCTGGAACACGACGAACTCGTCGCCGCCAAAGCGGGCGACGAAATCCTCGGGACGCAGCATCTCGCGCAGGCGGTTGGCAACCGCGCACAGGAGCTGGTCGCCGCAGGGATGGCCGAGCGTGTCGTTGACCTGCTTGAACTGGTCGAGATCGACGAACAGCAGCGCGGAGAGACGCTCGGCGTCGTGCGAGATCGCCAGCAGCCGTTCGATCTCGTCGCGGAACGAGACCCGGTTGGGCAGCGCCGTGAGCTCGTCATAGCGGGCGAGATGGGTGATCCGGGCTTCCGCGTTGGTACGCTCGGTGATGTCTTCCAGCAGCAGCACCGTGCCGCCGCCAGTCATCGGCTGGAACGTCCAGGCGAGCGCGCGGCCGCGCGAGGAATCCGGGTCGGTGGTGACGATCTCGCAGATCCGCGCATGCTCGATCTCGGCCAGGATCTGCTTGCCGCTCTCCGCCGAGATGGAGCCGGCGGCGATACAGGCCGATACGATGTCGGCAGCGGTGGCGCCACGCTTGACCAGATCTTCGGGCAACGCCATCAGCTCGCCGAAGCGATGGTTCATCACCGCAAGGCGGCCGTCGGCGCGAAACATGCACAGGCCATGCGGCATGTTGTTGAGCGCGGTGTCGAACTGGCTTGCCAGCGCGGACTCACGAAAGCTCGAGGTCAGCGCCTTGACGAAGATCGCATGCAGGCTGAGATTGATGTTCTTCAGCCCGACGAAGAAGAACACGAGCAGGACGGCGAGCCCGATGTGGTAGAAGCCGCCATGCAGCAGCAGCGCGAGCGACATCGGTGCGCAGGCGAGCGCGACGTGCCACTGGATCACCCGGGGCTGGCCGTAATTGCGGGCGGCGCCGCCCGCGGTGTAGCCGATGCCGATGGCGACACAGAGCATGTCGGCAATCGGATCGTCATTGTTGTAGATGACGACGAAGGACCACAGGCCGAGCACCGCCGCATAGCTGAGCGCGCCGAGCCAGTAGCGCGGCTCCAGGTGCTTGGCTTCCTCGAACGACAGTGGGTGCGTGCGGTTTTCGTATCCGCGCATCTGGAACGCGCGCGCGGTGCCGATCGCGATCAGCAGAAATGCGAGCGGCCACAGCCAGGCATCGCCTGTCTTCAGCGCAGTCATGACCGCGGCCACGGCCGCGGAGGCCGAGCCCAGGAAGATCGCCCAGAAATTCTGCACCATAGAGTTGATGAGAGCGGCGTAGAGTATCGGCTCCAGCTCGTCTCGATCGCTCTGCTTCTGGTCGGCCAGCTGCATCGGCTTGTTACGCGTCCTGTTTGGCGCGTACTTTTACCCAGACCTGATGAAGCCTTTCTGAGGGAACATCGTTAAAGTCGAGTTGTTTTTCGGCAATAGCGAACATGTTTCCGCTGAAATATCAAGCAACTAGGCAAGCGTTGCCGGGCACAAGGTGAAGGAAAGCTTGCGTCCTGCACCAAACCCCGAAAAAATCGGCATGTTTTTTCGAAAACATCGCGCGTCTGAACGCGCAATGTCTTAGCCCCGATGTTTCACGCGAACCTGTATCCGCTTCGCTCGCAAGCGCTCTAGCCGGGTGTCGAGGACAGCAGCGGCGACCATGCCGGGTCGGAGGCGAAGCCCGGCGTCGGCACCTTGAGCTCGTTGCGGCCGGAGATGTCGACGGAGAACAGCGACGGCCCGCCGCTGCCGCCGGGATCGCGGAAGAACATCAGCACGCGGCCGTTCGGCGAGAAGGTCGGCCCTTCGTTGTGATAGCCCGAGGTGAGCAGACGCTCGCCGGAGCCGTCCGGCTTCATGACGCCGATCGAGAACTGCCCGCCGCCCTGCCTGGTGAAGGCGATGTAATCGCCACGCGGCGACCACACCGGCGTCGAATAGGTGGCGTTGGTGTCGTCCTTGGAGAAGGAGATGCGCTGCGCCTGTCCGCCGCCCGCGGCCATCACATAGATCTGCGACCTGCCGCCGCGATCGGATTCGAAGCAGATGCGGGTGCCGTCGGGTGAGTAGGACGGAGAGGTGTCGATCGCCGGCGTGTCGGTGAGGCGCGTGGTCGAGCGCGAGCGCAGATCCATCACGAACAGGTTCGAATTGCCGCCCTGCTGCAGGCTCATGATGACGCGCTGGCCGTCCGGCGAGAAGCGCGGCGCGAAGGTCATGCCGGGGAAATTGCCGACGATCTCGCGCTGGCCGGTCTCGATGTTGAAGAGATAGACCTTCGGATCGCCCTGGCCGAACTCCATGTAGGTGATCTCTTGCGAGTTCGGCGAGAAGCGCGGCGTCAGCACGAGGTCGGAGCCGCGGGTCAGATAGCGCACATTGGCACCGTCCTGGTCCATCATCGCGAGCCGCTTGACGCGACGCTCCTTTGGACCGGTCTCGTCTACGAACACCACGCGGCTGTCGAAATAGCCCTTTTCGCCGGTCATCTGCTCATAGATCTGGTCGGAGATGATGTGGGCGATACGGCGCCAATATTCCGGCGAGGTGAAATATTGCTGGCCCGCAAGCTGCTGGCCCGTGATGACGTCCCACAGGCGGAATTCCGCCTTGAGCCTTCCGTCCTGCCCCCGCGTCATGCGGCCGGTGACGAGGGCCTGGGCGTTGATGGTCTTCCAGTTCTGGAATTGCGGCGCGACGTCGATGTTGCTGATGCGCTCGATGAAAGCGGCCTGGTCGATCGGTGCGAACAGGCCCGACCGCTTCAGATTGTTGGTGATGACCTGGGTGACGCCGTTGCTGACGTCGCCGTCGGCGGGCGAGCCCGGCACGAAGTTGGAGATCGCGATCGGGATCGGCCGAAACTCCGTTGGATTGAGTTCGAGCCGCTTTTGGCCCTGGGCCAGGGCATGTCCGCCCCCGAGCGTCGCGAGCGCCGATCCTGTCAGCGTCATGAAGCGGCGGCGGTTCATCGATAGGACGTCATTCATCGCAAAATTCTTTTGTTCGGATGTCACAACATATCTTTCAGGCCGAAGCGCATTGGAATGGTCTTCCAGGTGTCATACTGCTGCTTCGGCAGGAACGAATAGACCTGACACTGCACGATGGCGCGCTTGGCGCTCTCCGCCACCGCCTGAGCAATCGACCGAGACGGGCCGCGAACCGCGACGATAACCGGCTCGGACGCAAGCGAGCCGTCGATTTTCATCGGGATATCGATGTCAGCCTCGTATTGCTCGGCGTCTTGCCCGTTATAGGTGGGCGTGAAGCAGCGCCGGACCGCATTCGTGAACGCGCCTCCCCACGTCGCAACGTTGTTGGCAGCAGTCCCGGTCGTCGATCCCAGCGCAGCCGATGCATTCAGCGCCGCGCCGGAGAGCTCGTGCCGGGTCGCCGCGCGCTTGTCGAGGTCGCGCTGGATCTGCGCGGGATCGAAGCTGCGCTCCTTGGGCTTCGGTTGCTGCTGCGGCTGCACCGCCGCGACCTTCTGCTCGACGGGCTTCGGCGGAGGCTTCTTGGTCTCCAGTTTCTTCTGGAGCTCGGCGATCGGATCTTCCTTCGCCGGATCAGGCTTCTTTTCCTGCGGCTTCGGCTCTTCTTTGGGCTTGGCCTCGGCGACGGGCTTGGGCGGCTCGGGCTTCTTCTCGACCGGCTTCTCGACGGGTTTCGGCGGCGGCTCGGGCGTCGAGTTGGTCTTGATCAGCTCTTTCTTCTCGGTGACCTTGCCGACCGCTTCTTCCTCGGGCTTGGCCTCGGCGATCTTCTCGACCTTGGGCTTCGGCTCTTCCTTCTTGCCGGTCTTCTGCCCCGACATCATCTGCGCAAGCTGATCGGTGGAGATGATGTCGATCGGAAGCGACTCTTCCGCGACAAAGGCCTTGCTGCTAAAGGTGACCAGTCCCCATCCAAGCACGAGGACGTGGAGGGCAATCGACGCAACGAGTGTCTTGTCGACGTTCACCTTCACCGGTTTACCCCTGATCCGCCTCGGTCACGAGCGCCAGCTTCTTGAAGCCCGCGCCGGACAACAGGCCCATGACCTTGGCCACCGTTCCGTAATCCGCCTTCTTGTCCGCGCGAAGATAGATGCGCTCCTCGAGCCCGCCGCGCGCGTCCGTGATCGCCTTCAGCTTCGGGATCAACTCGTTGATCGCGATCTCGGCGTCGTTGATGAAGACCTTGCCCTTGATGTCGACCGACATCTGGATTGGCTTCTGGTCGTTGTTTTCGAGGCTCTTGGCCTGGGTCTGCGGCAGGTCGAGCGGCACACCGACCGTCAACATCGGAGCCGACACCATGAAGATGATGAGCAGCACCAACATCACGTCCACCATCGGCGTGACGTTGATCTCGGCCACGACGGGCTTGCGCCGGCCACGACGCCCGCCGCCTCCGGACGAACTAGCTACGTTCATCGCCATGATCGAGTGCCCAAATTGCCCCTCACACTATACATGCCGTCCGTCAGCCCCGCTCGTCGATCTGACGCGACAGAATGGCGGAAAATTCATCGGCGAAACCTTCGAGCCGCTGGGCCTGCCGGTTCACCTCGGAAGTGAACTTATTGTAGAAAATAGTGGCAGGAATGGCGGCGATAAGGCCGACGGCGGTCGCAAACAGCGCTTCGGCGATGCCCGGCGCGACCACCGCCAGGGAGGTATTTTTCGACGCTGCGATCGACTGGAAGCTCGACATGATGCCCCAGACCGTGCCGAACAGGCCGACAAAGGGGCCGGCGGAGCCGACGGTGGCGAGCACCAGCAGCCGGCGTTCCAGCCGCTCGACCTCGCGCGCGATCGAGACGTTCATCACCTTGTCGATGCGCATCTGAAGGCCCGCGACCGAGCGGGCGTGGCTCTCGAACGAGCGCTTCCACTCGCGCATGGCGGCGACGAAGCAGGCCGCCATGGAATGCGTCGGCTTGGCCGAGAGCGTGCGATAAAGCTCCTCGATCGACTCGCCGGACCAGAAGGCCTGCTCGAACCGGTCCATCGAGCGGCGGGTGCGCGCGTAAAGAAAGATCTTGTCGATCGCGATGGCCCAGACCCAGACCGAGCAGGCGAGAAGCCCCAGCATCACCGCTTTCACGATCCAGTGAGCCTGCCAGAACAGCGCAATCAGCGACACGTCCGCGGAAGCGGCAACCGGAAGGGCTGACTGAGCCACGTCGGCCGGATTCATAAGCAGTATCCTCTCAAGGCGATCATTTCCCTGACCTCTCCGGCCAGCAAATGGCTGCCGGTTCCCCAACAGCCGCGCTAGCACCGGCGCGGCCGGCAAGCCCGCTCAAAGCCTTGTCTTTCTGGGGTACAGGGGCTCGTCCAAAGCCGGCCGCCTGCATTCCCTGCCAAGATGTCAAAACTATGGGCCTCGAGCACGGCTCCGGGCACGACTGTCCGCAATTACAGAGCCCGCCGATGGTTAACGTGCGGTTACCACGGCCGAATTTGGCTGCCGGAAAGGTAGGCAGCGCAGGCGGTTGGCCGCTTTGCCGCGGGACATGGCGGCGACGGATCGGAGCCGGGTCCACTGGCGAGGTCGGTTCCCTCCCCCCTTGCGGGGAGGGCTAGGGAGAGGGGTACCACACGGGGGCTCCCACCGTGATGAAATCGGACGCACGCAACGAGCACTTTTCCTGGGTTACCCCTCTGCCCCCCCTCCCCCCAAGGGGGAGGGAGCGCAGTCGGACTCGTGGCGCTATGACACCGGGCACAACGGACGCCCCTTCTGGAACCTCCTCCCCTGCCCAGCCCGAAATCGCAGGGAGCTTAGCGTGCGCCACAGCTACACCACGACCACATGCTCCATCTCGCATCTCACGGCGGGCACGAGCTGATAGGCTGCGCTCGCGGACAACAACGTGCCGGCATCACCGGCCCAGCCTGAGGAGCGTCCAGTGCCGAAACCACAAACCAATGTGCGGTGGATGGCCGCCGCGATCATATCGGTCAGCCTCGTCACGTTCGGCGCCGCGCGCGCGGCGTCGGTCGCACCGGTCGCCGCGCAAAACGGCATGGTGGTGTCCGCGCAGCATCTGGCGACCCAGGTGGGCGTCGATGTGCTGAAGCGCGGCGGCAATGCCGTCGATGCCGCTGTGGCCGTCGGTTATGCCTTGGCCGTCGTCTATCCGGCCGCCGGCAATCTCGGTGGTGGCGGCTTCATGACGATCCAGCTCGCCGACGGCCGCAAGACCTTCCTCGATTTCCGCGAGACCGCGCCCAAGGCGGCGACGGCCAATATGTATCTCGACAAGGATGGCAACGTCATCAAGGGCATCTCGACCAAGGGACATCTGGCTGTGGGTGTGCCAGGCTCCGTCTCGGGCATGGAATATGCGCGCGAAAAATACGGCACCATGAAGCGCGCCGACCTGCTCGCTCCCGCGATCCAGTTCGCCGAACAGGGATTTGTACTCGACCAGGGCGACATCGACCTGCTGCGCACGGCAACCGACGATTTCAAGGACGATCCAGCATCGAGCGCGATCTTCCTCAACAACGGCCAGCCGTTCGGCGTGGGCGATCGACTGCTGCAATCCGAACTGGCGAAAACCCTGCGCGAGATCAGCAGCAAGGGCACCGACGGCTTCTACAAGGGCTGGGTCGGCAGCGCCATCGTGGCATCGAGCCAGGCCGGCAAGGGCCTCCTGACGCAGGACGACCTCGACGGCTACAAGACGCGCGAGCTCGCGCCTGTCGAATGCGACTATCGCGGCTATCACGTGATTTCCGCGCCGCCACCGAGCTCGGGCGGCGTCGTCATCTGCGAGATCCTGAATATCCTGGAGGGCTATCCTCTGAAGGAGCTGGGCTACCATTCCGCGCAGGCCGTGCACGTGCAGATCGAGGCCATGCGGCATGCCTACGTGGACCGCAACAGCTATCTCGGCGATCCGGATTTCGTGAAGAATCCGCTCGACCGCCTGCTCGACAAGAATTACGCGACCAAGATCCGCGCCGTGATCGATCCGAACAAGGCCGCAATCTCCAAGGACATCAAGCCGGGCGTCGCGCCGCACGAGGGCAGCAACACCACGCACTATTCAATCGCGGACAAGGACGGCAACGCGGTATCGGTGACGTACACGCTGAACGATTGGTTCGGCGCCAAGGTGACGGCGGCCAAGACCGGCGTGCTGCTGAACGACGAGATGGACGACTTCACGGCCAAGGTCGGGGTGCCGAACCTGTATGGCCTGGTGCAGGGTGAGGCCAACGCGATTGCTCCCGGCAAGCGTCCACTGTCCTCGATGAGCCCGACCATCGTCACCAAGGACGGCAAGACCGTCATGGTGGTAGGCACGCCCGGCGGCAGCCGCATCATCACCGCCGTGTTGCAGACCATGATCAATGCGATCGACTACGGCATGAACGCGCAGGAGGCCGTCGACATGCCACGCATCCACCAGCAATGGCTGCCTGATATGACCAACGTGGAGAACTATGCGCTGTCGCCGGACACGCAGAAGATTCTAGAAGGGATGGGGCACAAATTCGGGCCGCCGCAACCGGCGAACCATTTGGCGGTCATCATCTTGGGCGCGCCGTCACTGAACGGCGAGCAAGTCGGCAATAATCGTTACTACGGTGCGAACGATCCACGCCGCAACAGTGGGCTGGCGGCGGGGTATTGATCTACGCCACCCTTACGACTGTCATACCCCGCGACCCGGCTACGCCAAGGCTTCGCCGGGGCTGCGGTCCAGGGGCGCCGAAGCTTTAGCGTAGGCGTCAAGCGGGGTATCCAGTACACTGCGGCTCCTCCGCATCTCAATGCTGTCTCTGGAATACTGGATTGCCCGCCTTCGCGGGCAATGACGGCGGTAGAAATGGTCGAGGGCCGCCCCTCTACCACTTCTCCTTCGAGGTCCGCACGTCGAGCTCGAACGACCAGGCGCGCTCGGGCTGGCGATAGAGGAAGGCGAAGGCATCGACGATGCCATCGATGTCGATCAGGCTGTCCTCGCGGCCGGCCGCATCCGGGAATCGTGAAAAGATCTTGTCGCCGGCGATCGCGCCGTCGACCACGACATGGCCGACATGGATGCCGTCGCTCGCGTATTCCTTGGCCATCGCCTGCGCCAGCGTGCGCAGGCCGGCCTTGGACGAGTTGAAGGCGCCGTAGCCGGAGCGTCCGCGCAGCGAGGCACTGGCGCCCGTGAACAGCAGCGTGCCGGTCTTCTTCGGCACCATCCGCCGCACCGCCTCGCGGCCGAACAGGAAGCCGCCGAAGCAGACCACGCGCCAGGCATTCTCGAAATAGTCGGCGTCCATCTCGATGATCTTGCCGGGCGTGTTGTTGCCGGCGTTGTAGATGGCGAGGTCGAGGTTGTCGCCGGCGGCATCGAACAGCGCGACGATGTCCCCCTCCCTGGTCGCATCGGCAACGAAGGGCACGGCTGCGCCGCCCGCCTTCGTGATGTCGTCTACAACGGCCTGCAAGGCAGACAGCGTCCGGCCCGCGACGATCGCCTTGAGCCCATCGGCCGCAAAACGCTTGCAAAGCCGGGCCCCGACCCCGCGGTCCGGTCCAACGCCGATCACGATTGCCGTCTTCATTGCAACTCTCCGAAGGTTGATAGGGTCAGGCCGCCGAGGCGGGCTCGGGGCAATTGGTCAATCGCGCGGGATTGCCGATCGCGGTGCAGCCGGCGGGCACGTCACCGGTCACAACAGCACCGGCGCCGATCTTGGCGAATTCACCGATATTGATGTCACCGAGAATGGTCGCGCCGCCACCGATGTAGACGCCGCGGCCGATACGCGGCGAGCGCGTCGGCAATTCACCGCGACGGCCGATGCTGACGCTCTGGAGGATGGTGACCTCGTCACCGATCACCACATTCGCACCAATCACGATGCCGGTGGCGTGGTCGAGATAGACGGACGATCCAATGGATGCGGCCGGATGAATGCTGATCTGCAGCAGGTTGGACGCCTCGTTCTGAAACAGCAGCGCCGCGTCGCGATGGTCATGACGCCAGAGCCAGTTCGAGACGCGCCAGGCTTGCAGCGCGACGTAGCCCTTGTAATGCAGCAGCGGCGGCAGCAGGTCGGTGATGGCGGGATCGCGCAATGCGATGGCCTGCAAATCCCGGCTGGCGGTTTCGATCAGCTCTGGCTCGCCTTGAAAGGCGTCGCGGGAACAGGACGTGAAGCGCGTGCGCCCGGTGGAGCCGCTGCCGAGCCGCTGCCCGATCAAATCGGCCAAAGCGGCGGCAAAATCATCGTGAGCGAGAATGGCACTCGCAAGGGCCTTGCCGAACACGGGGTCTGCATCAGCCGCGCGCTGCGCCTCGCTGCGGATCTGTCGCCAGAGGCCGTCGCTCGCCGTGATCGCAGCTTCCGCCATTGTCGCCTCCGGTCCGCCCACTCTTGTGAAGGCGAATATAGGCGGTCCGGGTCGGGGCGCCAGTCACGCCGCCGGGACGCGCTTGCTTTCGCCCTCAAGACCGGGCCGGGCCCGCTTGCGCAGGCTGAGCGCGTAGAGCCAGCCGCCCGCCGCGATGAGCACCGGCAGGACGAAGAGCGCGACATCGCGGAGCAGGATCATGGGGCGATGCTCCCCTTTGCAAACGAGACCGCGCGGCTGAGTGCGAACGAGGCGAACCAATAGAGATAAAGGCTGAGAAAGAACCGCCAGGATTCGCCGAGCTGCCACTGCGGATAGAGCTGGACTTCCGTCTGCCATCCATTGAGGAACGCGATCGCCACCGGCACGGTGTTTCCGAACCGGTCGAACAGCGCCGAGGCGCGCTCAAGGAGCGCGATGCTATGGCTGATCTTTTTGCGTTCGGCGTTGGTCATGGTCGTACCCGTCAGCGCGCGGGAGATGCGCCGTCAGGGCTTGGTCGGGCGTGGTGCGGATCGGGTTCTACCGATCCTGCACATGTACGTGATCAACGCCGCAGAACGCACGCCCGCCGGCGCAGAGGCGAAAATGGCAATCGGGATCGGACGCGCAGCTGCCATAGACCAAGCCGATGTAGCCCAGCACCGCCAGGGCGGTCACGGCAAGCAGCAGGCGGGTGTAGAGGTCCATGATGCGTGTCGTCCAGCAGCGCGGCGGATTGAGGTGGCACGCGCAAGTCTTGGTGTCGGATCCTCGGCGGTTGGTTCGGGTCCCCAAAAACCAAACCACCCGCCTGCGGGTTGCGCAGGCGGGCGGCTCGGGGCCATCAGGACTTTGGGGGCATGCGCCTGAAGGCTTTGAGAGGCAGACCCCGGATCAGCCTATTTAGATCAGCCCTGCGGCTGGTCGGTCGGCGGCGGGGTCGGGCGCGTCTTGTGCTGCGCCATGAACTGGTCGAACTCTTCCTTGTCCTTGGCGTGACGCAGACGGTCGAGGAAGTTCCTGAACTCGACCTGCTCTTCCTCGAGCCGCTGCAGCGTCTCGGTGCGGTATTCGTCGAAGGCACGGTTGCCGCTCGAGGGCGGGCCGAAGCCGAAGCCGAAACCACGGCGCTCCATGCGGCCGCGCATGCGGTCCATCTTGTACTGCATCCGCTCCATCTTGTTCTGCCAGCGATCCTGGTGGCTCCAGCAACCCATTTTTCTGCTCCCGAGTGTGAAAAAGAGAAGGGCAAGTCCGATCGGCCACCAGATGATGAAGCCGAGGATGGTCACGGCGATCCAGCCGGGATGCCAGGGCGTATCGAGCATGTGGGGGCGCTCATAGCGTTCGTCAGAGGAACCGCGCCATCGATTGACATCAGCGGTGTAGGCCATTTCCATCTCCATCACGGCACCAGCGCCGTTGTGAATGTAAATAACATTTACATAGCTAGACCATCCCGCGATTTTGTCAAGCCGGCCGCCTGACAGGGTCGCCGAATTATTTGCGCAATTTTATTTCGGCTTGCCCCAGGGGCCGCCGGGCGGCAGGCCAGAACCGGAGGATGCCTCCGGTGGCACCGGCGGCGGCTCGGCGCTTCGTGCCGGCGGACGGCGGTCGGTCGGGAAGCCGAGGCCGCGCAGATAGATCAGCACCTCGGCTTCGAGCAGGTCATCCGGCGACATCGGCAGTTTTCGCCGCGCGGCGTCGCCACGCGAGAACAGCGAGGCCACGCCGTGGGCCATCGACCAGATGTGCAGCGCCATCATCATGGCCGGTGGCCGCGGCGTGCCGGGCGGCGCCAGCGCCGCAAGCCGTTCGGCGGCGGCGCGAATGATGTTGAAGGCGCGTTCACTGGCGGCCTGCAGGGCCGGATTTGAATCGACCGGCACGCCTGATTCGAACATCGCGTTGTAGAAGGCAGGCTCCTCGCGGGCAAAGGCGAGATAGGCCTTGCCGACGCGCTCGAACGCCGTGACCGTATCCGGGCGCCCGTCGTCCCAGGCCGCGGTCAGGCGCTGCTCGAACTGCTCGAAGCCGCGCTGCGCGATCGAGGACAGCAACTCCTCGCGGTCGCGGAAATGCCGGTAAGGCGCCGCCGCGCTGACGCCGGCCATGCGCGCGGCATCGGCAAAGGTGAAGCCGGCCGCGCCCTTCTCGGCGATCAGCCCGAGGGCAGCCTGCAACAGGGCTTCCTTCAGATTGCCGTGGTGATAGCCGCGCTCGGTGCGGCCCTGGTCCTTACGCCAGCTCATGTGAACAGCTTTTACATGAGCCGGGCGTGAAGTCACTAGCGCAGGCCGGATTTGATTAACCGGCCAACTCGTCATTCCGGGGGCGGCTCGACCCGGGGCTGCTCGACGAGCCGAACCCGGAATCTCGAGATTTCCGGGTTCGCGCGTGTGCGCACCCCCGGAATGACACGGCCTAGCCGCCGGGGATCGGCAGCACCGGCATGATCTCGACGCGTTCGCCGGGGAAGATCGCGAAGTGCGGGTGGTTCTCGAACATCTTGGCTGCGGCCTCATGGGACGCAGCGCGGACCACGGTGAAGGCGCCCATCTCGTTGGCGATGTCGGCGACGCCCTTGCCGTCGACCTTCTTGGTCTTGCCGAGAGGGCCGCCCATGGCCTGGATCGCGCCCTGATGCTTCTCGACCCAGCCTTTCCAGGCCGCCATGCCCTCCTGCTCCTTCGCCTTCCGCGCGGTCTCGGACATCGCGTTCCATGCGGCCCATTGCGGGCTGGTCTTGCTGCCGAGGAAAACGGCGAGATAGGTATCGGTGCTCATTGGTACTCTCCTTTGTTGATGGATGATGGATTGACGAGCCGCGAGTTGATCCGCGGCCGTCTCGGCTACGTCTTCAGATCGTCGAAGCCGGCGGCGGCTGCCTGCACCTCCGGCGGAAAGTCGGCCATCTCCTGCACCTGCCGGATCTCGATGACTTCATTGGCGGAAGCCGGGCACTTCTTCGCCCAGGCGATCGCCTCCTCGCGCGAGGCAACCTCGATCATCCAGTAGCCGCCAAGGACTTCCTTGGCTTCGGCGAAGGGACCGTCGGTCACGATGGGCTCGCCGGTCGCGAACGAGACGCGCGCGCCCATCGACGGCGGGTGAAGGCCGTCGAGCGTGATCAGCACGCCGGCATCCTTCAGCGCCTCGTTGTAGCGCATCATCGCGGCGACGCGTTCGGGATCGAGTTGCACGTCCGGCGGCGCGGTCTCGTAGCCGAGCGGAATCATCAGCATCATGAATCGCATGAGCAGTCCTTGCTTGCTTTGTCGTTTCGGGTTTGCGCGGCGCGGCGCCACCCCCGGAAGGACGGGAGCGGCGGCCCGGGCCGCCCACCCTTACTTCTAAGACGAACCAACCTTTACGGAACCGACAAGGTGATGAAAATTATTCCGGAGGTCATTGCGCCGGCCGCTAGCGCGGCTGCGGCAGAAAACGCCCATCCTTCCGGGCCGCGCCGAAATAGACGTCGATGCGGCTGACCTTGCCACCGGCAAAGGCGAAGAACTCCGTGTTGCGAAAGCTCCTGCCATCTTTCGCCAGACAGAGATAGGTGACGAAGGCCTCGTCGCCCCGGACGAAAATCCGCTCGATGTCGTGTCGCGCGATCCAGCCGGTGTCCCGCCAGCAGCGCTCGAAATAGGCCGCCTTGTCGATGTCGTCGTCGAACGGACTGGTGAAGCGGAAATCATCGGCCAATGCGTCGGCGACCCGTTGCCGGTCGTTGCCGAGATAGGCTGCGAAGAGGTCTCGAATCAGGCGCTCGCGGTCGTCAGGCATTGATGGTCTCCGCAGAGAAGATCCTCTTGAAGACGATGCACGAACGCGTGCCCCGACATTGCGTGCCGAATTTCAACAGAGACCATGCGAAAATATCGCGAGGCGGGTCCGTACGATTACGGACCGACTATGTCCACCGCCGTGCTTATAGGACGAGAATCTTCGCGCGTAGAACAACATGGCCGGCGCACGCGGAACTACGGAGACCGCGCAGCTTGCTGCAAGGGTTTACAGTTGATCAACGCGTGCATGCAACTTTTTCGGGAAGGCCAATTGCAGCTGGGCCGACGCATAGTTGAACCATTCCGGGGACCTTCAAGTGTTCAATTTCAACAGCAAGGCCAGGATCCAGCACGCGCTCGCAGAAGTCGACGCCCTCGATCGCTCGCAGGCCGTCATCGAATTCGATCTCGACGGCACCATCCTCGATGCCAACGAGAACCTTCTGAAAATGAGCGGCTATTCGCTCGCCGAGATCAAGGGCAAGCATCACAGCATCTTCGTCAGCCCGACTGAGCGCGAGAGCGCCCGCTACCGCGACTTCTGGGCCAGCCTGAACCGCGGCGAATTCCAGACCACGCAATACAAGCGCTTCGGCAAGAACGGCAAGGAAGTCTGGGTTCATGCCTCCTACGCCCCGCTGCTGGACAAGAACGGCAAGGTGGTCAGCTTCATCAAGTTCGCCACCGACATCACGGCGTACAAGATCAAGACCATGGAAGACTCCGGCAAGATCGCCGCGATCAACCGCGCGCAGGCCGTGATCGAGTTCAACATGGACGGCACCATCGTCACCGCCAACGAGAACTTCCTGGGCGCGATGGGCTATTCGCTCGACGAGATCAGGGGCAAGCATCACAGCATGTTCGTGACGCCCGAGGACCGCGCGAGCTCGGCCTATACCGCGTTCTGGGCCAGGCTGAACCGCGGCGAGTTCGAGGCGGCCGAGTACAAGCGGCTCGGCAAGGGGGCTAAGGAGATCTGGATTCTCGCGACCTACAACCCGATCCTCGACGAGACCGGCAAGCCGTTCAAAGTGGTGAAGTTCGCAACCGACATCACCGCGCAGAAGATGAAGGCCGCCGACAATGACGGCCAGCTCGCCGCGATCCAGAAGTCGCAGGCGGTGATCGAGTTCAACATGGACGGCACGATCCGAACCGCCAACGAGAATTTTCTCAAGGCGGTGGGCTATTCGCTGGCCGAGATCAAGGGCCGGCACCATTCCATGTTCGTCGAGCCGAACGAGAAGAATTCGGCGGCCTACCGCCATTTCTGGGAGACGCTCAACCGCGGCGAATACCAGGCCGCCGAATACAAGCGGATCGCCAAGGGCGGCCGCGAGATCTGGATCCAGGCGTCCTACAATCCGATTCTGGATCTCAACGGAAAACCCTACAAGGTGGTGAAATACGCCACCGACATCACCGCGCAGGCGATCGGCCGCAAGAAGGCCGACAATGCGCGCGGGCTGATCGAGGCGGTCGCGGCCGGCAGCGAGCAGATGAGCGCCTCGATCCGCGAGATCTCCGAGACCATGGCGAAATCGCGCGAGACCTCCAAGGTCGCGACCACCAGGGTCGAGTCCGCGGACGGTCAGGCCCAGAAGTTGACTGCAGCGGCCCAGGCCATGAGCGGCATCGTCGAGATGATTTCGGGCATCACCAGTCAGATCAACCTGCTTGCGCTCAACGCCACGATCGAATCGGCGCGGGCAGGCGAAGCGGGCCGCGGCTTTGCCGTGGTCGCCTCCGAGGTGAAGAACCTCGCCAGCCAGGCCAAGCAGGCCACCGACACGATTACCTCCGAAATCGACGCGCTGAACACCATCTCGGGCGACGTTGCGAGCTCGCTCACCGCGATCAAGGCCGCGATCGCCGGCGTCAACGAGTTCATCGCCTCCACCGCGGCCGCAGTCGAGGAGCAGAGCATCGTGACCTCCGACATGTCGTCGAACATGCAGCGCGCATCGGCAGAGCTGGCGTAGGCTCTGGTTTTATCACTATCCCCGTCATTCTTCGAGGGCCGCTGAAGAAGCGGCCACCTCAGGGGTGACGGAGAGAGAGAGAGAGAGAGAGAGAGAGAGAGACCGACGCTCTTATCCTACCGCTCCCAGCGTCGCGTCGCTTCACTCGCCCCTTCCGGCAGCATCTCGAAGACCGGCGAGGCCAACACCGCATGCACATGCAGCATGGTCGCTCCCGAATTACGGAAACCGTGCTTGCGGCCGGCGGGAACCAGCAGCACCTGTCCGGCCGTCACCGTGATCCGCCGGGCTTCGATCCACATCTCCGCCTCGCCCGCCCGCACGGTCAGCACCTCCTCGACCGTGTGGCTGTGCGTCGGCGCGCCGGCGCCGGGATCGACCCATTGCTCGAAGATGCAGAGCGCGGTCGCGCCGTTGCGCGCGGATGTGACCATGCGGGTCTTCACACCTGGCCGCCATTCCTCGAGCGGGATCGTGCTGGGATCGATGAGCATGGCCTGGAGCCCTTCTTGCCGGGACGAAAGCGAAGTAAAAGGAGCCGGCGCTCGTGCGCGCCCCCTTTCGAACACAGGACAGATTAGCAAATGCCGCAGGCCCCACAAAACGTCGCCCTCGTCACCGGAGCCGCGCGAGGCATCGGGCTGGCGACGGCCAAGAAATTCCTGGCCGAAGGGTGGCGCGTCGCGCTGCTCGATATCGAGGGGGAGCTGCAGGCGGGCGCGACGGCGGCCCTGAAGAATCCCGATAACACACTGGCAATCACCTGCGACGTGTCCGACGCGGCCGCCGTAGGAGCTGCAATGGCGGCGGTCATGAGCCGCTTCGGTCGGCTCGATGCTCTCGTCAACAACGCCGGCGTCGCCGTGTTCGCGCCAGTGCTGGAGACCAGCGACGCCGACTGGAACAGGATCATGGCGGTCAATCTCACCGGCCCGTTCCTGTGCACCAAGGCGGCCGCGCCGCTGATGCGCGAGCAAGGCGGCGGCGCCATCGTCAACGTCACCTCGATCTCGGCGGTGCGCGCCTCGACCCTGCGTTCGGCCTATGGCACCAGCAAGGCGGGCCTTGCGCACCTGACCAAGCAGCTCGCGGTCGAGCTCGCCTCGCTCAACATCCGCGTCAACGCAGTCGCGCCGGGGCCGGTCGACACCGCGATGGCGAAGCAGGTGCACAGCAGGGAGATCCGCGCCGACTATCACGACGCCATTCCGCTCAACCGCTACGGCCTGGAGGAGGAACTCGCCGAAGCGATCTATTTCCTGTGCTCGGAACGATCGAGCTACATCACCGGCCAAATTTTGGCCGTCGATGGCGGCTTCGATGCGGCTGGCATCGGCCTGCCGACGCTGCGCGGCGAACGGCGGAACGGGTGAACGTCGTAGGGTGGGCAAAGGCGCGCAAGCGCCGCGCCCACCTTCCCTCCAGATTTGCGATGCCATTGGTGGGCACGCTACGCTTTGCCCACCCTACGGGATCGAGTTAGTGGAGTGCTCCATGCGACGCATGTTCTTTGTGGGTGCCTGGATGCTCGCATCTGCGCTCTTTACCACTACCCCCGCCATGGCCGAAATCCGCATCATCCAGTCGCCGGGCGGACAGGTCGGGCCGTTCCTCGACCTGTTCGAGCAGGTGCGCGAGAGCGGCGAGCGCGTGGTGATCGACGGTCCGTGCCTGTCCGCCTGCACGCTGGTGCTCAGCATCGTGCCGGGCGAGCGCATCTGCGTCACCAAACGCGCGGTACTCGGCTTCCACGCGGCGCGTTCGGTCGACCGGCGCGGGCGTTTTTATGCCGAGCCCGAAGCCTCCGACGCGGTGCTGCAGGCCTATCCCGGCCCGGTGCGCGACTGGATCAGCCGGCACGGTGGCCTCTCGTCCAGATTGCTTTTGCTGAAGGGCCGCGACCTTGCGGCGATCTATCCGCGCTGCCGCTGAGCAACAGGCGGCCGCCAGCGATGTGACCGGTTGCATCCGCCGCTGTCCGGCGATTAGGCAGTTTTGCAAAATTCCGACGATCCGGACACGAAATCCGCTCAACCGCTTGGCAATGCCTGCCCAATTTACGCGGTTTGCGGCCTTTCCCGACCGTCTATGATGGTCCCCGTCCAGATTGAGGCCGCTCGGGTCACGATGGCTGCAGGGCCGTCATAATCTCAGCAATGGTCACAGACTAGGATGGTTCCGCTTTTTCAAGATTACACATTTTCAAACCGGTCGCAGGCCGTGCAGCCCATCGATTTTCACTACCGCCTGTCGGACCAAGGACGCATTGTCCTTGGCCAGTTGAGCTCCCAGGAAACCGTCGAATTCGAATTGCTGTCGCGGCGCCACCGCGAGGGTCTGATGGACCTGCCGTCCGAGCTGCGGCTGCTCGAGCTCTATGTGAAATATATCGGCTCGGGCGCAGAGGCTGCGCTCGCGCCGTCGGAGCTCGCATGGCAGGCGAGCGAGCCACTGCAGCGGCGGAGACCGCCGCGTGCGCGAACGGCGCGGCCGCGCAACTACATCCTCTCGATGATCGTGATCGCGAGCGTCAGCTTCACGCTCATCGCGTTGCTGGTGAGCTAGCAGGCAAGCGCGACGGCGAAATTGCGCCGGTCACGCATTTCGTCGGGCCTAGTAGAGCCTCTGGATGGTCTGCGCCAATTCCAAGGTCGCGCAGATGAGCATGCCCCAAAGTGCAAAATTGATTTGTAGCGCCGCTGCCATCGGTCGCTCCCTTCCCAAGTTACGCCCACCCCAGTTTGTAGAATTTATGAAGAAATTATTAGCGATTCTGTCGTGGAGTTTACAGCCTAATATTTCGCCAGTTGTTGTGCGATGCGATCCGCATGATTTCACGAAGCGGCCTCACTGCTCTCGCAATGTGATGCGACAGCACGATTCCATATTGGGCCATGGCGGCCACGTCGTTTCCCTTAGGTTCCATTTAACCGGCGCGACGCAAGGCTCCGCATGCGGAGTTTGCGTGTCGCGTACCGCACCAAGGGTCCGGCATGCTGCGTCACGGCTTCGTCTTGCTCACTTTTTGCGCAGCGCTCCTCGGATGCGCGGCGGCGCCGGCGCAGGAGCGCCGACCGATCGCATGGGACGGCCTCGGCCGGGATCCGAACCAGGCCCCTCACCGCTCCTCTGTCACAAAGCGGCGCGCCGCGAACCCGGCGCCTGCGCAGGACAATCCCAATCAGGAGCGGGAAAGAGTGCTCGGCACGTTGCGCCCGTTCTCCGAGGCGTGGTGGGTGGTCCATGACGAAATCGAGGCGGAGAACGACAGGCAGCTTGGCACGAAACTCGTGATCTGCCCTCGCTGCGTTGAATCGCCGCCGCCAAGCGATGACGCGACCGGATCGCTCCGGTGAACGAGCACGCGGCGATCAGCCGTGTGACATGACGACGGCATGAGTGACCCACTCCCGTAACAACGGGAGTGGGATCGCGGCTTGGCGTGTCAGGCCGACGCGCCCGTCACATGCCCTCGGCCGGGCAGTTCACCATCCAGGGAATGCCGAACTTGTCGACGCACATGCCAAAGCCCTTGGCCCAGAACGTCTTGCTGAAGGGCATGGTGACGGTGCCGCCGTCGGCGAGCGCGTTGAACTTGCGCTCACCATCCGCGGGGTCCGTGACCGTGAGCGAGATCGAAAAGCCCTGGGCTTTCTGAAAATGCTCGGGTGGCGCGTCGGAGGCCATCAGCACGCTGCCGTCGGGCAACGACATCCGCGCATGCATGATCATCTTCTCGCGGCCGGGCGCGGCGGGCATGTCCGGCGGCGCTTCCGATGAGCGCATCATGGCGTCGATCTTGCCGCCCAAAACCTTGGCGTAGAAGTTGAACGCCGCTTCGCAGGTGTCCTGATAGAACAGATAGGCATTGATCATCGTTTCTCTCCTCTTCGTTTTCTTGGCGATTCCTTGGCAGTTCCTCGCAGTTTCTTGGCGATTTCCTGGCTGCTCCTTGGCTGCTCCTTGGGGCAGCTAGCCTCGTTACTTCTCGGTGAGCTTCTTCAGGCTGGCGAGGCCGGCCTCGAAGTCCTTGCCGATCATGTTGTCCATGTTGATGAACACCTGCATCACCTTGGACATGAACGGCGCCGGACCGTACATCGCCCATGTGACCAATGTGGCATCGCCTTGCGGCACAAAGGTGAACTCGGCGGTATTGTGGCCTTCGAACGGGCGCTCGAAATCGAGCTTGATCCGAAGCTTCGACGGCGTGCTCGCCTCGAGGATCTCCATATGCCCGGCGCCGACATTATTGTTGCCATCCCAGGCATAGGTCGCGCCCTTGCCTGACGCGGTTCTGCCGAAGGTCCGCTTCATGCCGGGGTCGCGATCCTCATAGGGCGACCAGCTCATCCAGAAATGGAAATCGGCAACGTGCGGATAAATCGCATCGGCCGGCGCCTTCACGGCGAGCGAGCGCTCGACACGGAACGTATCGGGTTTTGTCAATGCGAAGACGAGGACCGCGGCTATGCCGACGGCGAGGACGACGGCGATGATGGCAATGGCTTTCAGCATGAGTGGCTCCCTGGATATGGAATTAAGACGAAGGGGAACGGCGGGAGCCGACAATCGGCGGGACGAAATTTTTGGCCGTCACTTTGCCTTTGCGCCCTGCCTGGCGCCGCCATTGGCGCCCTTCGGCTGGCTGTCCCGGATCAGGCGATCAATGTGCATGCGGATATGGGCGGCTTCCGCCGAAGTATTGGCGAGTGCGATGGCGTGGTCGAAGGCGATGCGGGCTTCGTCGTTACGGCCGAGCTGCATCAGGAAGGCACCACGCACGCCGTGGAAATGAAAGTAGTTGGTGAGTTTCGGCGCCAGCGGCTCGATCAGCTCGAGCGCCGCTTGCGGCCCGCGCACCTTGGAGACCGCAACCGCCCGGTTGAGCGTCACCACCGGCGAAGGCTGCATCAGTTCGAGCGCGCCGTAGAGCAGGTCGATCTGCGTCCAGTCGGTTTCCTCGGGCGTCGACGCGCGCGCATGCAGCGCGGCGATCGCGGCCTGGACCTGATAGGGACCACTGCGGCGATGGCGCATCGCCTTGTCGATCAGCGCCAGGCCTTCCGCGATCATGTTGCCGTTCCACAGCGTACGATCCTGGTCGTCGAGCAGGATCACCGCGCCGTCCGCGGCAAAGCGCGCGGCGCTGCGCGCATGCTGCAACAGCAGCAGCGCTGCGAGCCCCATGATCTCCGGCTCGCTCTGGAACAGCCGCAGCAGCAACCGCGCCAGCCGGATCGCTTCCTCGCACAGCGGCTTTCGGATCTCCACAGTGTCGCCGCTGGCCGAATAGCCTTCGTTGAAGATCAGGTAGATCATTGCGGCAACGCCGGCGAGCCGCTCGGAGCGTTCGACCGCGCCAGGCGTTTCGAACGGCGCCCCGGCCTCGGCGACCTTCGCCTTGGCACGGGTGATGCGCTGCTCCATCGCCGCTTCCGAGACCAGGAAGGCGCGCGCGATCTGCTTCACGGTGAGGCCGGAGACGATGCGCAGCGCCAGCGCGATCTGCTGGGTCGCCGGCAGCTGCGGATGGCAGCAGATGAACATCAGCCGCAAAATGTCGTCGCGGTAGTGCGAGCCGTCGAGCCGCTCGGCGAGCGCGCCCTCGGCGTCGTCGAGATCGGAGATGGCCTGGTCGTCCTCGGGCAGCGGCTGCTGTTTGCGGGCGCGACGGACCTCGTCGATGGCGACGTTGCGGCCGACCATGATCAGCCAGGCCGCAGGATCGCGCGGCGGCCCGTTCTGCGGCCAGGTCTTGAGCGCGCGCAGGCAGGCGTTCTGGAAGGCCTCTTCGGCGGTGTCGAGATCGCGGAAATAGCGCAGCAGCGCGCCGACCGCCTGGGGTCGCGCCGAGGTCAGCGCGGTCTCGATCCAGGCGGTGTCGGCCTCGCTCACGTCGAAATTCCTCCGGGCCGGAATACGCCGACGGGGCGCACCTCATAGGCGCCGCCGGGATTGGCCGCGCCGAGGTCGCGCGCGACGTCGAGGGCTTCGTCGAGGTTCTTGCAATCCACGATGTAGAAGCCGAGCAATTGCTCCTTGGTCTCCGCATAGGGGCCGTCGAGCACCAGCGGCGGGTCTTCCTTGCGCAGCGTCGCCGCGGCCGTGGTCGGCAGCAACCGCGCCACCGGACCGAGCCGGCCCTGCTGTGTGAGCTTGTCCTGCACCACGGCGAGCTTCTTCATCACGGCCTCGTCCTGGTCCTTGCTCCAGGAGCCGACGAAGTCCTCGTCGTGATAGCAGAGGATCGCATAAAGCATGGGCAGCACCTTCCTGAACGCTTGTTTTTAAGACGATCCAATATGCCCCGCCCCGACAGGGCTGCGGAAAAAATTTGCGAGAAAAATCCGTCGGATCGTGCCAAGGAGGGTTTTCAAAACGGAACCGACGAGGCACTTCGAATGAGCATGGGCACACTGGCCGTCCTGATCAACAGCACGGAGCAGAACTGGCTGCCGGAGCGCTGGAAGGCCCGGTTCGACGCGGTCTGCGGCGGTCGCCGTGTGGTTCTGCTGCCGGATTCCGATCTCAATCCGGCCGAGGTGCACTATGCCGCGGTATGGAAGCCGGTGCCGGGCGACCTCGGCTCTTTTCCGAACCTGCGTGCGATCTTCAACCTGGGCGCGGGCGTCGACGCGCTGATGGCCGACAAGAGCCTGCCCGACGTGCCGCTGGTGCGCGTCGCCGTGCCTGATCTCACCAATCGCATGACCGAATATGTCGTGCTGCACGTGCTGATGCACCACCGCCAGGAGCTGTACTTGCGAGACTCGCAGCGCGCAAAACGCTGGGAGCCGCAATATCAGTGGCCGGCGAGCGCCGTCACCGTCGGCGTGATGGGGCTTGGCACGCTGGGGGCGGATGCCGCCGACGTGCTGCGCCGGCTCGGCTTCCGCGTTACCGGCTGGAGCCGCAGCCCGCGCACGATCGAGGGCGTCGAATGCTTCCATGGCGCCGCACAGATCGATGCGTTCCTGCGCAAGACCGACATCCTGGTCTCACTGTTGCCGCTGACGCCGGATACGCACGGCATCCTCAACCGCGACGTCTTCACCAAGCTCAACCGCAACAGCCCGCTCGGCGCGCCCGTGCTGATCAATGCGGGTCGCGGCGGCTTGCAGAACGAGGCCGACATCCTGGCCTGCCTCGACGACGGCACGCTTGGCGCGGCCTCGCTCGACGTTTTCGTGCAGGAGCCGCAGCCTGCCGACAGCCGGTTCTGGACCCACCCCAAGGTGCTGCTGACCCCGCACAACGCGGCCGACACCGACGCGGATGCAATCTCGGCCTATGTCGCCGAGCAAATCGCAAAGTTCGAGGCCGGCGGGGCGCTGGAGAACGTGGTGGACCGGGCACGGGGATATTAGACGCTTCGGCAGACTGAGAGAGGCACGCACGCGCCCCACTCTCGCTGTCGTCCCCGCGTACGCGGGGACCCATACCGCGTGATTTATCGTTGCGGATGGTCGCAGTACCGAACGACCAGTCGTCGCCAAACCACTCCCTGTGGTTATGGGTCCCGGGCTCGCGCTGCGCGCGCCCCGGGACGACGGCCTAACTTTTGGCCCCCACCATCACGTCAATCGCACCCTTCACGATCGCCTCGAGCTCTTTGCGCGACACGCGGGCGCGGGAGCGGATGGCGATCGAATGCACGGTTGCGGAGGCGAGCTGCGCCAGCACGGCCGGGTCGGCGCTCGCGGGCAGCTCGCCCTTCTCCTTGGCGCGGCGGAAGCAACTGGCAAAGGCCTTGTCGAGCTCGGTCAGTCCATCCAGAACCATGGCACGGATCTCGGGATCGCCGACGGCTTCGGACGCCGCGGTCACCACCGTGAAGCAGCCGCGCGGACCGGTCTCGCCGGAGAGATAGATGTTCAGCGCGGACGCGAAGATGCGCTCGAGCCGCTGGCGCACCGGCATCTCCTGGCGAAAGATCTCGACCATCGAGGCGCGCGCGTCCTCGCGGTAGCGCTGGTAACTCTTGATGTAGAGCTCGCGCTTGTCGCCGAAGGCGCCGTAGAGGCTCGGCCGGTTCATGCCGGTCGCTTCGCTGAGATCGTCCAGTGACGTCGCCGCAAAACCCTGCCGGCGGAACAGGTCGAGCGCCTTGCCGAGCGCGACGTCGGGCTCGTAGGCGCGCGGACGGCCACGCCGCTTCGGTTCATTGGCGGCAGCTGGCGGCTTCGATTTTTGTACCATTTCGCAAATTAATCCTTGACCGCCGCGATATTATACAAGATGGTACAAAAATCAATCTGGCCAGGTTGAGCGACACCCAAAGAGGAATTGCCCAAGGAGGCCCAAGATGGATCTTTATTTCTCGCCGCTCGCCTGTTCGATGGCGACCCGCGTCGCGCTGTATGAAGCCGGCGCCGAAGCGAATTATCTCGAAGTCGATCCGCCGACCAAGACAGTGCTGAACGACGGCACCGACTTCCGCACGGTCAACCCGATCGGGCTCGTGCCAACGCTGCGCACCGACGAGGGCGTGGTGCTGACCGAGAACGCCGCGATCCTGCAATATGTCGCGGATCGGTTCCCGCAATCCGGCCTCGGTGCGGCCCAGGGTATCGATCGCACCCGGCTGCATCAATGGCTCTGCTTCATCGGCACCGAGCTGCACAAGGGCCTGTTCATCCCCCTGCTCGACCGCAAGGCGCCGCAGGAAACCAAGGCCTATGCGCTGGAGAAGAACCTGTCGCGGCTCGACTATCTCGAGAACTACCTGAAGGGGCGCGACTTCCTGCTCGACCATTTCAGCGTGGCGGATGCCTATCTCGTCACGGTCATCAACTGGACCATGGCGACCCCGCCGATCGAGCTCGCCAAATGGCCGAACGTGAAGGCGTACCACGACCGCCTGCGCCAGCGGCCGTCGGTCGCGAAGGCGATCGCCGAAGAGTTCGAGCTGTACAAGGCCGAGCAGGCGCGGAAGAAAGCGGCGGCCTAAGCCAAAGCGAGATATTCATAACGACGTCGTCCTGGCCAAACCGGGACGGCGTCGTTCGTTCGGCAATTCAGCTACCTCGGCGCTTGCAGCACGATCCCATAGCGACCGTAGATCCGATCGATCGTGCCGTCGTTGCGCAGCCGTTCCAGCGCTCCGTCGATCGCCTCGCGCAACGCATCATCCGGGCGGACCATGCCGACGGCGACATTCCAGTTGAGATCGGCCACGCCCTCGTCGCGATCCAGAATCCGGAGTGCCTTGTCAGGATGCGTCAGATTGAAGTAGCCCGCCGCGGTGGGCGTGACCGCAGCCGCATCGATCTCCTTGTTTGATACGGCGTCGAGGCTGTCGGTCTCGAAGCCGAAGATCGATATGGGCACGTGCCGCTGACCGATGATCATGGCGGCGACAGAGCCGACCTGCACCCCCACCTTGGTATGCTCGCCGAGGCTCTTGAACGATGTGAGCGCGCTGGATGACGGCACCGCGAGCGCGACGCCCGTGCGATAGTACGGTTTCGAGATCCTCAAGCGGGTCTCGCCTTGCGCTTCGCGATCGGCGATGACATCCAGAAGAATGTCACAATTGGCGCTGCGCATTTGGTACTGCGTGATGATCCAGTCGAGCCGTAGCGAGACACCGAGCTCGCGTGCCAGCACCTGTCCCAACTCGACCTGAAAGCCGGATGGATCGCCGCCCTTGCGCGCAAAAGGAAGCGAGTTGGGATGCGCGCAGAGTCCGAGCGCGCCACTCGCGCGGATCGCCTCCAGGGTTCGCGCCTGCGCCGGTCCGGACAGCCCGATGGCGGCACCGACGATAATCAGGACAATTGCCTTCATGCCGCGTCTCATCTGGATGGATCAGGTCCCGGCGGGTCAGCCCTCGCGCGGCTTCAAGGCGCGGATATATTTGACGATCTGGTCGATCTGCGCGTCACTGAAGCTCTCGCCGAATGCCGGCATCGCACCTTGCTTGCCGATCTTGATACGGTTGTGCAGAAATTCGTCGTCTCGTTGCGAATTCATCAGTTGCGGTCCCCTGCCAGCAGCTCGGCCGCCGTCGGAGTGGCAAAAGCCGCAGGTGCCTGCGAACAACTGCTCGACGTCCAGTGACCCGTTGTCCGGCGCCGGCGTGGCAGATTGAGCTCGAGCCACCACAACGCACAGCAACGAAGCGCCCAGCACCGCCGGAAGCGACTTCAAATGCAGTTTCAACACGTCCGCTCCATTCCTGAATCACGCCCGCCGCTGCAATCGACCGAGGAGCGGGTTTGCCACCCGCTCCTCGGCAGATCGTTTGAGACAGACTATTTCAAGCTGAAGACGACGAGGGCGCCGTCGTCACGCGGCATGCTCTTGTAGACGCCGCCGAAGTTTGGCGCATATTCGTCCGCCAGCATGCCGCCGAAGCCGGCCGCCACGGCGATATATTGCTTGCCGCCGACGGAGTAGCTGACGATACCGCCCTGGTGGCCGGTGMCGTTGTTGTGCTTCCACAACTCGGCCCCGGTTTCGGCATCGTAGGCGTGAAGGATGCCACGGGAGTCGGGTACGAACACAAGATTACCCCCGGTCGACAAAACGCTCCCAAGCGGCGGCTCGGGAAAGCGAACCTCCCATTTTTTCGCGCCCGTTATCGGGTCGCGCGCGTCGAGATGTCCGTAGATCTCGCCGCTCGGAGGCGGCACCATCTTGAAGTCGGCGCCGATGTTGAGCTGGACCTGGGGCGCGGTGACCGGCGTCGTCTTCTGAATATCCAGCGTCATGCACCATTCCTGGCCGATCTTGTAATAAAGACCGGTCTTCGGGTTGTACGAGCCGGCATTCCAGCTGATGCCGCCGCCAATGAAGGGACACAGCGGTACTTCAGTGACTTTCCCGACAGGGAAATCGCGACGGCCGATCAGCGCGCCCGTCTTGGGATCGATATCCTTGACGAAGTTGATGTTCTCAACCAGCCGCCAGACGTTCTTCACGCCAAGATTACGGTCGTAGACGAAGACGAAGCCGCCCTTGTTCGGATGAACCACGTATTTCTGGCCATCGCGCTCAAGCATCACGAACTCGCCGACGGCGCTGTCGAAGTCCCAGGCGTCGTGAGGCAGTTCCTGATGGTAGGATTTCAGCTTTCCGGTATCGATATCGAGAGCGATGACCGAACTCGTATAGAGATTGTCGCCGGGACGCGCACCTTGCGTCTTGTAATCAGCGCCCGACCAATCGTAGAGCGGCGCCGGGTTCGCGGTGCCCCACAGGACGGAGTTGGTCTCGGAGTCGTAGGTGCCCGGCATCCAGCCGCCGCCACCGCCCGTGCGCCAGGAATCGTTGCCCCAGGTCTTCATGGCCTCGTCGGTGCCCGCGACCGTCAGAAACTCCCACTTCTTCTTGCCGGTGGTGGCATCGACGGCGAAGATCGGGCCGCGACCTGGCCATTCACCCCCCTGCGAGCCGATGATGACGCTTCCCTTCGCGTAAAGCGGCGCGCCGGTGAAGCCGACCGTGAGCTTCTGCGAGTCGATCAGCCTGGTTTCCCAGAGAACCTTTCCCGACTTCGCATCGAGCCCGAACAAACGACCATCCATCGTACCGACGAAGACCTTGCCTTCACCAAGGGCTACACCGCGGTTGTAGGGCGAGTGGGTCTGTCGGCTGATGAGCGCCTCATCGAGTTCCGGAAAGAACGACCAGATGACCTCGCCGGTCGCGCCGTTCAGCGCAAAGACCCGGCTGTACGAACCCGAATAATAGAGCACGCCGTCGGCCACGAGCGGCATTGACTGCAGGCCGCGCGTCGATCGTCCGGGAATGTGCGTCCAGGCTACGCCCAGATTGCCGATGTTGCTCGCATTGATCTGCGCGAGCGGGCTGTAGTGATGGGATTTGTATGAACCATGATAGGTGAGCCAATCGTTCTGACCGGCGTTCTCGATCCGGGCAGTATCCACGGATTGGGCCAACGCCGCCGACGCCGCAAGTGTCGCGCCGACAACAAGAGGTAGACCAGAATTACACCAACGCTTCTTCATCCGTTCCTCCCGCTTTTGTGTTTTGTTGAACTCGTGTCTCGCAGACGCTGCGAGGGATGTTTGCAGCTCGCTAAGTGTCGGTTCTTCTCCATCGCATATGAGCTGCCAACAGCTCTCGATCTCTCTCGGCGGACATCGCCAAAAGGAGCTACGTTTCCTGGACTGGTTGCTGTTGCACTCCTGCTCGCTCTCACAGAGTACGCCGGATGAGGGAGGGCGCAAAGATGGAATGCGCGAGCGGCGCGAATTTAACGCGCAGCACGAATTCGAAACGTCAGCTGCGCTGACCGTTTCGTCTTGGCCGCAGATCTCGGACTCAAAAATCGCAGCGCCCACGGAGAAGCTTCATCGCGTGATCATTTGGACGGGGGCGGCGTCAATCTCTTTTGAGCAATTCAAGAACGGCCATCATGCCGGAGCGATATACAAAGCCTTGCTCAAAGCGCGACGCCGCGCCATACAAGTGCCGCGATACGCGACCATTGAATACAAGCAATAATTGATCCACCGACCGCCCTCTCCTACCGCGATTTTGCTCTGAAGACCGAATGGCCCCGCGGCCGGCGGCCTGGGCGCGAAGCAGGGCCAAGCTGGAATAAGAAGAATGCCCGTTTCTTTGCGAATTGTTCGTTCGACGAAACGTGCCGGGCTTGTTGCGCTCGCCCTCACCGCACTCGCGCAAGTCGCGCACGCCGCCGACAAGCCGCCGCTCGCTCCCGATCCGCCGGCGCCGCTCGCCGCGACCTCGCGAGTGTCCGCAACCATCGAGTTCGGTCTTCCCGCGCTCGCCAAGGCGATCGAGCAGGATATCCCCAAGCGGCTTGCCACCATCGACGAGCGCGTCAACTGCGTGCACCGCCGCGTACTGATGTTCCGTGTCAACGCCAATTGCGACGTGTTTGGCTTCGTCAATCGCACCAGCGGCGTCTCGCTCTATGGCCGCGGCGACCGAGTCTATGGTGCAGTCTCGATCTACGGCGCGGCCGAAGGCCAGGGCGCCAACCGCTTCACCGCGCGCATCCGCGGCCAGACCGAAGCGCGCGCGACGATCGAGGCCGAGGCACGGCCCGCGCTGCGCAAGGACTGGTCGCTCGACCTGAATTTCAGCGACTCCTTCCACTGGAGCGAAGCACCTTATTTGCATGTGCTCGGCCGCGAGGTCGATCTTGCGCCCTACGTCGAGCCGCGCATCCGCACGCAGCTCGCGCGCGTGCGATCACGTGCCCTGGCCGCAGCAAGGAAACTCAATCTGCGCGACAAGGCGGCCGCTGCCTGGACGCATGCGTTCGAACCGATGAAGCTCGCCGACGAGCCGCCGGTGTGGCTGCAAGTGACGCCGCAAGCTGCCGCATTTGCCGGCGTGCGGGCCAACGACAAGGTGTTGTCCGGCTCGCTCGAACTCTCCGGCAGCGCCGTGACGTCGATTGGGCAGCAGGGTACGAGCGTCACCCCGACATCGCTGCCGCCGCTTGGCACCGACGTGACCACGCCGGGAACGTTCGACGTCATCCTTCCGGTCCGGCTCGGCTATGACGCGATCAAGGACAAGATCAGCCAGGCGATCGCCGCGCTGCCGGCGCAAGACAGCGCGTTGCGCGAGGTTCAGGTCTATCCGTCGGCGGGCAAGCTTGTGATCGGCCTGCGTCTTGCGAAGACGTCGGACAGCGACCCCAATGCAGGCCAATGGAGCTATCTCTCCGGCGCACTGAAGGTGGACGATACCAGCAAGAGCGTCGCGCTTGCCGATCTCGATCTCGCCGCGCAGGACGGAGAGGCAAACCCCGGCTTGCAGTCGATCGTCGCGCAATTGAAGCAGGCCGTGAACATTGACTATGGCGTCTCCTACCAGAACCTGCTGATGGCGGCGAACCAGCGGCTGACGCGTCCGCTCAAGGACGGCTTCCGTATGGAAGGCAAGCTCTCCTCGGTGCAGTTCGACAAGGCCTTGCTGCTTGCCGACGGGATCACACTCGCGTTGCGCGCGAGCGGCGAGCTGAAAATCCTGTACGGGATGTGATCGTGCGCTGGAGCGGATCGCAAATGCTTGTCGCCGCCCGCGCTCTGATGGCCGCACTCGTCATGTTCGCCGCCGGCATCGTGACTGCCCACGCGCAATCGGCATTTTACGACGCACCGGCATCGCTTGCGGACGGACCGCCTGGCAGTCTGGTGCGGCAAGAGCCAATGGATGGCGCGCCGCTCGGCGCATCGGCCTTTCGCGTGCTCTATCGCTCGACCGGATTGAAGGGCGAGCCCATTCTCGTCTCGGGCGTCGTCATCGTGCCGCAAGGACCGCCGCCACCGGGCGGCCGCTCGATCGTCGCCTGGGCGCATCCGACCTCGGGCATCGTGCCGCGCTGCGCGCCGTCGCTCGCGATCTTCCTGTTCCAGCAGATCCAGGGACTGCGCTCGATGGTGGCGCGTGGCTACATCGTCGCGGCGACCGACTATCCCGGGCTCGGCACGCCGGGTCCGCATCCTTATCTCGTCGGCGAGAGCGAGGGCCGCGCCGTGCTCGACATCGTGCGCGTCGCGCGCGATCTGCCGGGCGCCGGCGGGGCCAAGAATTTTGCCTTGTGGGGACACTCGCAGGGCGGACAGGCTGTGCTGTTTGCCGGGCAGCTGGCGCCGACCTATGCGCCCGATCTCCATCTGCTCGGCGTTGCCGCTGCGGCGCCCGCGACGGATCTCGCCACGCTGATGAGCGACGACATCAACTCAGTCGGCGGCAAGAACATCACAGCGATGACGCTGTGGTCATGGCATCGCGTCTACGACGCCGCGCTCGACGGTGTCGTCGATCCGCGCGCACTTCCGGCGATCGACCGGCTGGCGCGCGAATGCATCGAAGGTCCCTTCGATATCTTCATCCGGCAGCGGACCGAGCGGCCGCTCCAGAAATATTTTCTGACCGTGCCGGATCCGACCAAGCGCGAGCCCTGGCGCTCGCTGCTGGAGAAGAACAGCGCCGCCACGTTGCCCGCCGGCATGCCAGTGTTCCTCGCTCAAGGGACTGTCGACCAGATCATCCGGCCCGCGGTGACGCGCGCCTATATGGGCCGGCTGTGCAAGGCGGGCAGCCCCGTGAAAATGGTCACCCTTCCCAACATCGGACACGGCCGCGCCGCGCAGGCGAGCACGATGGCCGCTGTGAACTGGATGACCGACCGCTTTACCGGGAAGCCGGCGCCGAACGACTGCGGCGGGTAATCGCCGCAGTCGTTGCCGGAGCGTTAGCTACCCATAAACGGCAACAGCGTTGTCAGCCGACACGAGACCGCTCTCAACGTCATCCTTGATCGCTGCACGATCGCGCTCCTTGGGGTCGCCGATACCGGCGCCGCCCGGGGTCATCACCAGCAGCCGGTCATCCGGTGGAATGGTCTGAAAGCCCTTGCCACGCATCTTCTGGCCGGACTTCAATCCGACATAGCCGGCCTCGCCGTTCTTGCCGCCGTCGCGACCGCGCGGCGGATGATCGATGCGATCGAATGCAGCGAGGATGTCGAAGGGCGCATCGATGCCGCTGCCGACCTCGATGATCTGGCCGAGGCCGCCGCGGGTGCGCCCTGCCCCGCCGGAATCCGGGCGCAGCTCCTTGCGCCAGAAGATCAGCGGCGTCTGCGTCTCCGCGATCTCGACCGGCGTGCCGCGCACACCACTCGGATAGGCGGTGGCCGACAGCCCGTCCTTCGCAAAGCGCGCGCCGGTACCGCCATTCGAAGTCACCGCCATCGAGAACCCGTAATTGCCGCCGGCACCTGAGCGGGTCTGTCCGCGGACGTTGAGATTCCACAGGCAGGAGGTGCCTTCCGCCGGCACGCGCTCCGGAATGATCTGGCGCAGGCAGCCGAACACCACGTCCGGCAGCATCTGTCCGACGATATGACGCGACGCCACGGGCGCCGGCTTCGGCGCATTCAGGATCGCGCCCGCGGGAGCCGACACCGTCAGCGGCGAGAGCGAGCCGGCATTGTTCGGGATCTGCGAGGCGACGACGCAGCCGAGGCCGAACACGGTGTAGGCCGTGGTGTAGGACAGGGGCACGTTGATGCCGAACTTCGAAGCGGCCGAGGTGCCGTCGAAATCGACATGGATGCCCGTCTCGGAGATCGTCAGCGTCGCGGCGAGCGTCACCGGCGCATCGTAACCATCCACGACCATGCTGTTGCGCCAGCTGCCCTTCGGCAGCTTTGCGATCTCGGCCAGCACGGCCTCACGCGAGCGATCGCAGATATAGTCGCCGAGCTCGTCGAGCGTGTCGATCTCGAACTCGGTCATCATCTCGACCAGACGTTCGCAGCCGACGTCGTTGCACCCGGCCAGGGAATAGGTGTCGCCCTCGGTATCGATCGGGAGCCGCGTGTTGGTGCGGATCATCGCCATCAGCGTCTCGTTGACGACGCCCTGGTCGATCAGCTTGAGCATGGGGATGTAGAGCCCCTCCATGAACACGTCGGTGGCATCAGGGCCGAAGCCGATGCCGCCGATGTCCATGAGGTGGCTGGTGCAGGAAAACAGCGCGACCGGCTTGCCGTCCTTGAAGCAGGGCGTGGTGACGACGAAGTCGTTGAGATGACCTGTGCCCATCCAGGGATCGTTGGTGATGTAGGCGTCGCCTTCCTCCATCGTCTCGATCGGGAAATGCGCAATGAAGTGCTTGACCGATTCCGCCATCGAGTTGACGTGGCCGGGCGTGCCGGTCACCGCCTGCGCCAGCATCCGTCCCCTGAGGTCGAACACGCCGGCAGAGAGGTCGCCGCATTCGCGCACGATCGGGCTGAAGGCGGTGCGGAGCAGCACCTGCGCCTGCTCCTCGACCACAGCGATCAGCCGGTGCCACATGATCTGGAGGTCGATCAGGCTCGCGCCATTTGCCTTGCTCATGGTCAGGCCGCCTTTCGTTCCATGACGATGCTGCCGGCACCGTCGATATGGGCGTCAAAACTGTTGGAGACGAAGGTGGACGTTTCGTCCTCGGCGATCACGGCGGGACCCGCAATGGTCGCGCCCGGTGCCATGTCCTCGCGGCGATAGAGCGGGATCTCGATCACTTCCCCCGCGCGTCCGTCGAAGAATTTGCGGCTGCCCGAGGCCTTGCCGGCGGGCTTGCGCGCGACGGAAGCGACGACAGAAGGATTGTGCGCATCGGTGGTCGCGAGCACCGACCAGCTCAGAACCTCGATCGCGGCGCCCGGGATCGGCCGCTCGAACATCGCCGAATAGTCGGCCTCGAACTTCTGGCGTAGCCCGGCGAGATCGGCCGATGTCAGCCGCCGGTTCGGCAGTTCGACCGAGATCTCGTGGCCCTGGCCGACATAGCGCATGAAGGCCGCGCGGCGTTCGCGCACCGGCGCACCGGCCGCGCCCGGCTCCACCAGCGCGCGCGCTTCAGTCACCATCTCCTGGAGCAGCTCAGAGACCCCCTCGGTGTCGAAATCATCGAGGCGGACATGGCGGCTGCGCACCAGCTCATAGGCAATGGGAGCAGCCAGGAAGCCGACCGCCGAGCCGACGCCGGCATTCGAGGGCACGATGACCCGCGAGACGCCGATCTTCTCGGCGACGCGCGCCGCATGCAACGGCGCCGCGCCACCGAAGGCGATCAGCGTGTGCTGGCCGACTATCTCGCCGCGCTCGACCGCATGCACGCGCGCCGCGCTCGCCATGTTCTCGCAGACGACCTCGTGCACGGCGTAAGCCGCGGTTTCCGCCGACAGGCCCAGCGGCTCACCGACGGCGCGCAACAGCGCCGCCTTCGAAAGCTCCGGGCTGAGCTTGATCGTACCACCCGCAAAGGCATCAGGATCGATCATACCGAGCGCAACGTCCGCATCCGTCACGGCCGGACGCTGGCCGCCGCGGCCGTAGCAGGCAGGTCCCGGCTCCGACGAGGCGCTCTCGGGGCCGACAGTGACACGCTTCATCGCATCGACATGCGCGATCGAGCCGCCGCCGGCGCCGATCTCGACCATCTCGATCACGGGGATGCGCACCGGCAGGCCGGAGCCCTTCAGGAAGCGCGCCGCGCGATCGACCTCGAACACGCGCGAGGTCTCGGGCTGGTATTTTTCGATCAGGCAGATTTTTGCGGTCGTGCCGCCCATGTCGAAGGACAGCACCTTGCTCTCGCCGAGCCGCGCTGCGATCTGCGCCGCGAAGATCGCGCCGCCGGCGGGACCGGATTCGACGAGGCGCACCGGAAAGCGCCGCGCCGTCTCGATCGAGGTGACGCCGCCGCCGGAGGTGACGAGATAGATCGCGCCGCGGAACTGCTCGACCTGCAAGGCATCCGCCATGCGGGCGAGATAGCCGTCGATCAGGGGTTGCACATAGGCGTTGGCGACCGCGGTCGACGTGCGCTCGTATTCGCGGATCTCCGGACACACCGCAGAGGACACGGTCACGGAGATGCCGGGCATCTCCTCGCTGAGGATCGCGGCCGTGCGGCGCTCGTGCTCGGGATTGGCGTAGGAGTGCAGGAAGGCGATCGCAACGCTCTCGACGTTCAGCGCGCGCAATTTTGGCGCGAGTGCACGCACTGCCGCCTCGTCCAGCGGGAGGCGAACGGCGCCGTGTGCGTCGATCCGCTCCGGCACGGTGAAGCGGAGCGACCGCGGCGCCAGCGGCCTCGGCTTGTCGATGCTGAGATCGTACTGGTCATAGCGGCTCTCGGTGCCGATATCGAGCACGTCGCGAAAGCCGTCGGTCGCAATCAGCGCGGTCTTGGCGCCGCGGCGCTCGATGATCGCATTGGTCGCGAGCGTCGTGCCGTGAATGAAGACGTCGATGTCGCTCATATGCGCGCGCGCGTCAGTGAGAATGAGACGCATGCCATCCAGCACCGCCTGCTCGGGCCGCTGCGGCGTCGTCAGCACCTTGCGCGTCTTGCGATCCTGCCCCACGTCCAGCACGATGTCGGTGAACGTGCCACCGATATCAACGGCAAGCCGCACCTCGGCTCCCTCAAGCATTCCAAATTCTCCGTGCTGATCGACAAACTGTGCGAAAACCGCAGCAATTTTCATACCAGCGACAACGCCCGGGGTGAAGCGTCCGAGCCGTTTTGCGTGGCACCTATGCGGTAGAAGGGTGCGGCCCACGCGCTCAGAGCAGGAATGCAAGCGCCGCCTCGCAGCGCTCCTCGACCTTGAGCGTGAGGAGATCGTCGGCGCGGGTGCGTCCGAGATTGACCGCGGCGATCGGGATCTGCCGGTTCGCGGCAGCCTGCACGAAGCGGAATCCGGAATAGACCATCAGCGAGGAGCCGACGATCAGCATGGCGTCGGCCTGCGCCAGATGATCCTGCGCGGTGGCGACCACATCGCGCGGGACGTTCTCGCCGAAGAACACGACGTCGGGCTTGAGGATGCCGCCGCAGGCTTCGCAGGCGGGCACCTTGAACGAGGAAAAATCCGCATGCTCGAGATCGGCGTCACCATCAGGCGCATCGGCGGCGTCGAGCGTCAGCCATTCCGCATTGGCACGGCCGAGCCTATCCTGGAATTCGTTGCGCGGGGTCTTCGCTCCGCAGCCCATGCAGCGCACCAGATCGAGCCGGCCATGCAGGTCGATCACCTGCCGGTGGCCGGCGGATTGATGCAACCGGTCGACGTTCTGGGTCAGCAGCATCTCGCAGCGCCCGCTCGCCTCGAGACGGGCGAGCGCATGATGCGCATCGTTCGGCCTCGCCTGGCCGAACCGCCGCCAGCCGATCAGGCTGCGCGCCCAATAGCGCTGACGCGTAGGCTCTTCCGACATGAAGGCCTGAAAATTGACCGGCTGGGTCCGCTTCCAGTTGCCGTGGCTGTCGCGATAATCGGGAATGCCCGAATTGGTGCTGCAGCCGGCGCCGGTCAGCACGAACAAACGTTCGTGCCGGCCGACGAAATCTTCGAGCGAACGGTTTGCCTGTGGAGGGTTTGCCATGGCGCAGATGTAGTTCACGCCGTGTCGTTTTGCCAGATCACTCCCGCGCCAGCAGCTCGAAGCCGGCGATCAGTTTTTGGCCTGCGTCAGCCCGAGCAGGTCGGCCAGAGCCTCCACGCCTCCCATCTTCATGACGGGGCACATTGGCAAACCAGTGACCGCTACCGGGCGGCGTTCCAATCGGATCAGGCGCGCCGGTGAAATGCCGGCGGCAACGGCTCGCGCACCAGTTCGCTGAGATTCAAGGTCTCCCCGCTTTCCGCGATGTCCGAGAACAACACCTCGACAAACGGATGCTGACGGTTGAACGCGGTGCCCCGCTGGTATTTGGCGCTCACGATGCGCTCAAGCGCGGCAAAGTTCCGTTTCCCAAGCGCGCTGTATTGCTTCCGGAACAAACTCTGACGTCCGCCACTGTGCTCGATCGATTCGGCCCAAACGTCCATCACCTTGCGACTGACGAACGCCTCGACTTCTCTCGTGCCTTCCTGGGCAAGAAGCCGCAGACCGTCCATGGCATGCGGCTGTTCATCGATACGGAATTTTGTCAGTGCCATCTGGATCCTCCTGTTGTTTGCGTCCATATGCTTCGCGAACCGCGCCTCTCGCTCAGCCCCTGAACATGTCAGATCTTGGCGGGATCGGCGTCGTGCCTATGCTTGTGAAGAAACCGGGCAATCTGCCCACGGAGCGCCGCCGTATCCAGCAATGTCCCAACCGATCCGGCGGTATCGAAGATCTCCCGCTGGAGCGTCGTCGGCAATGAATTCCATTGCATGATGACGGCCGCACCGAGACAGCGCAAAACGCGCTCTTCCTCCGCCGCGAGGGCTGCGCCGCGCAGTCGCTCCGTCCCCCCGGCATTGACTGCATCCACGTATTGGTCCGCGAGCATCTGCTCGTTGTCCGCGCGCGATGTGTGGCTATCCTGCAGTTGTTCGAATTTGCGCGTATCGGCTTTGCCGGGCGAATTCCTCGCCAGTTCGCCATACGCGGCCGCTTTTGCACGATACTGCAGAAATTTAAACATGCGGGCTCCTTCAACAGCGATCCTTCGCCGCCGAGAAATACGTGAGGATTTCAGCGGCATTTCCGAGAATCGCTGCCCGGCGCATTGCCACCGTGCGCTTGTCTCCCGACGGCATCTTGCGGGCAAGGTCGAGGGCGTTGATCGCCCTGGCGCTCAACTCGCAAGCCAAAGAGGCCGGGATCGATTCTGACGAGCTGCTCGCTTGAGCCGATGGCGAAGGCACGCCAAGACCGGCTACCATTGTATGAGCATCGCTGCGGCGATCAACACCACGAAGAAAACCGGTAGCAAGACCGGAGGTACGAGCCACTCGCGAAGGCTGAATCTAGGGGAATCCGACATACTGACCGCCTGTTGGTTCTGGCGGGAGCGCAATGCTCTCAGTCACCGATGACAGCCGAGGGGCGCGCGGTGATAAACTGTATCTAGTGATCCCTTCGCCGAATAGCGAGGCTTATCAAGAAACTATTTGTCGCGATCGGCATTGAATCGGATTGCTGCCCTGTTGCCAAATCTTCATTTGAGAGAGGCGCAACCGGCGCGTCTTCGTCTGGACGGAACGTCCGTGTTCCTGACGTACGCGGGTCGAGCGTCGGCCACCCGGCGAGCTCCGACTCAAACGGCGAAAAGGCCGGCGCGCGGCACCTGCAACCTGATCGGCCTGAACCATGATCGACTTTCCAAATCACAGCCGCTCGTATGATCGGACGCGGCATGCCGTGCGGTTCTGGGGACACGACAGCGCCATCGAGGCCTCGTTCTTCATCGACGAAGACGCATTGAAGCGGATTCAACCGGGCACCCGTTCCAGCGAATCGGGATTTCTGATCGCGTTCGATTCCAACCGCGACTTGATATGTGCGGCTGCGGCCAGGAAGTATGTCCGCGGCAGCCGGGGCTCCTACGACCTGCTCGCAGCAGATTTTTGAAGCGTTCGGCATGGGATGATGAGTTCGTGGTTTCGGTCGTGAATCCACGTTTCTAGCTCGCCCAGTTCTCGCGAAACTCGGGGAACAGCGTCAGGCCTCCGCAGGCGTAAATGGTCTGGCCCGTAATGTAACTGGCGTCATCCGAGGCGAGGAAGGCGAACACGGCGGCGATCTCTTCCGGGGTGCCGACCCGTCCCAGCGGAATGTGGCTGGTGACGACGCCGCGCTTGGCGGGATCACCCGTCCAGGCCGCGTTGATCGGCGTGTCGATCGCACCGGGGCCGACCGCATTGACGCGAATGCCGCGGCCGGCGAATTCCAGCGCCAGCGTGCGTGTCAGATTGGCGATGCCGCCCTTGCTGATCGAGTAAGCGAGATAGCCGGGCTTCGGAATGATCTGGTGGACGCTGGAGCAATTGATAATGCTGCCGCCTCCGCCGCGCGCGACGAAGTGCGCGAGCGCCTTCTGCGCGCAGAGCACGGCGCCGTTGAGATTGACGTCGATGATGCGGCGGTAGGTGTCGATGTCGAGCTCCTCGCTCGGCGACTCCCGCTGGAAGCCGGCATTGTTGACGAGGCAGTCGAGCCGCTTCCAGCGCGAAAGCACTGTCTCGAACATCGCGGCGACTTCCTGCTCATTGCTGACATCGGCCCTGACGACGACATGATCGAGCTTGCCGTGGCCGCGGTCAGCCGATCCTGTCCTTGCGAGCGCGAGCGTCTCCTCGGCCCTCTCGGGGTGATCGACATAGTTGATGGCGACGGTCGCGCCCTCCTGCGCGAGCCGAATGGCGATGGCGCGGCCGATGCCTTGCGAGGCACCGGTCACCAGCGCGTATTGGCCGACGAGGCGGGAGGAAAACGGGGTCGAGCGATCGGTCTGCGGCATGAACTTTCTCCGGGGATGCTTCATCATGGACGGAACCGGCGTTTTGTTCCATCCCGCTTGCGCATCGCAGGGATTCACCCGGCGCGGCGCGCGAGCGGCGAGGTCAGGATCTGGTAGAGAATGATGGCGCCGAAGGTCGCCGTGCCGATCCCGCCGATCGTAAACGCGCCGAATTTGAACGTGAGGTCGCCGGCGCCCGCGGTCAGCGCCACGGCGACGGTGATCAGGTTCGCAGGATTGGCGAAATCCACCTTGTTCTCGACCCAGATCCGTCCGGCCATCGCGGCGATCAATCCGAACAGCACGATCGAGAGGCCGCCGATGACGGGGCCGGGAATCGACAGGATCAGTGCGCCGAACTTCGGCGAGAAGCCGAGCAGGATCGAGACCGTGGCCGCGAATGCAAACAACAGTGTCGAATAGACCTTCGTCGCCGCCATGACGCCGATGTTCTCGGCATAGGTGGTGACGCCGGTGCCGCCGCCGCAGGCCGCCACGATGGTCGCGAGGCTGTCGGCGAACAGGGCGCGGCCGAGATAGGCATCGAGGCTCCGGCCCGTCATCGCGCCGACGGCCTTGATGTGACCGAGGTTCTCGGCGACGAGGATGACCGCAACCGGCGCGATCAGAAAGATTGCATCGGCCTGGAAGGTCGGCGTGGTAAAGCTTGGCATGCCCAACCACGGCGCGGCCGCGAGCTGCGCGAAGTCGATCGGCTTGCCGAAGCCGAGGCCGTTTGCGAACAGCAGGTACAGGAGATATCCGCCGATCGCACCGAGGATGATCGGCAGGCGGCGCCACAGGCCTGGAGCGGCAACGGCCACCACGCCGATGATCAGAACCGTCGCGAGCCCGATCCAGGTGTCGAACGCGTTGACGCTCACCGCCTTGACCGCCACGGGCGCGAGATTGAGGCCGATCGCGGCGACCACGGCCCCGGTGACGGCCGGCGGCATCAGGCGCTCGACCCAGCCAACGCCGGACCACATCACGATCAGCGCGATCACGCCGTAGAGCACGCCGGCGCCAACGATGCCGCCGAGCGCGACGGAGAGATTTGGATTCGGCCCCTGCCCGGCATAGCCGGTGGCGGCGATGACGACGGCGATGAACGCGAAGCTCGAGCCGAGATAGCTCGGCACGCGCCCGGCGACGATGACGAAGAAGATCAGCGTGCCGATGCCGGAGAACAGGACCGCAACATTGGGATCGAACCCCATCAGCAACGGCGCGATGATCGTCGAGCCCGACATCGCTACGCAATGCTGGAGACCGGAGACGACGGTCTGGCCCCATGACAGCCGTTCCTCCGGCATGATCACGCCCGAGGCCTTGAATTTCCAGCGCGGAAAATAGCTCTGCGGCTGCTCGTCCGAGCCCATCGTGGTTGTCATATTCCCCCCGTTGCGGTGCAGCGACCGATCTTCGTGCGATCCGACAAAAATGTGATTGTCGCTTCTGCGGCGACCATCACATGATGCGAGTCATGCAAGATTCAAAGCTTGCAAAATCCAGATCTTGCAGAATCAAAATCAATGCGTTCCGGGGCACACACTATGACACAAGTCGCGATCCAGCCAGCCGTCCATCGCCGGCATCAACCCTGGTACAAGATCCTCTACATCCAGGTCCTGATCGCGATCGCACTCGGGGTGCTCATCGGCTATTTCTATCCTGATCTCGGCAAGGAGCTGAAGCCGCTCGGCGACGGCTTCATCGCGCTGATCAAGATGATGATCGCGCCTGTGATCTTCTGCACCGTGGTGCACGGCATTTCCTCGATGGGCGACCTCAAGCGCGTCGGCCGGGTCGGGCTGAAGTCGCTGATCTATTTCGAGACGGTCTCGACCGTCGCGCTCGCCATCGGCCTGCTGGTCGGCGAGATTCTCCAGCCCGGGCACGGCTTCAACATCGATCCCGCCACGATCGACCCGAAATCGGTGGCGACCTACGTCACCAAGGCCAAGGAAGAGGGTATCGTCGCCCATCTGATGGCGATCATTCCCGACAGCTATGTGGGCGCGATCGCGCGCGGCGACCTGCTTCAGGTGCTGCTGATCTCGATCCTGTCGGGCTTCGCCATCGCCTTCCTCGGCAAGGCCGGCGAGCCGATCGCGGAGGCGATCGACAAGGCCGCGAAAATGTTCTTCGGCATCATCCGCATCATCGTGCGCGTCGCGCCGATCGGCGCGTTCGGCGCGATGGCGTTCACCGTCGGCGCCTACGGCCTCGGCTCGCTGCTCAACCTCGCGGCCCTGATCGGCACGTTCTATCTCACCAGCATCCTGTTCGTGTTGATCGTGCTGGGCTCGATCGCGCGGCTCTCCGGCTTCTCGATCCTGCGCTTCATCGCCTACATCAAGGACGAACTCTTGATCGTGCTCGGCACCTCCTCGTCGGAAACGGTGCTGCCGCAGATGATCCAGAAGATGGAGCATCTCGGCGCCTCGCGCTCGGTGGTCGGCCTCGTCATTCCGACCGGCTACAGCTTCAACCTCGACGGCACCAACATCTACATGACGCTGGCGACGCTGTTCCTGGCGCAGGCGACCAACACCCATCTGACGATCTGGCAGGAGCTCGGCATTCTCGGCATCGCCATGATCACCTCGAAGGGCGCCTCGGGCGTGACCGGCGCCGGGTTCATCACGCTTGCCGCGACGCTCTCGATCGTTCCCGACATCCCGATCCAGTCGATCGCGATCCTGGTCGGGATCGACAAGTTCATGAGCGAGTGCCGCGCGCTGACCAACCTGATCGGCAACGGTATCGCCTGCGTCGTCATCAGCATCTCCGAAGGCGAGCTCGATCGCGAGGCTCTGCACGAGACCATGGCTCATCCGCTGGAGATGGGCGAGGCGCTCGAACCGGGCGGCAGCGCGGCCTCGTAGGCCGCGCCACGCAGCCCCGCTGGGGGCAGGGCGTCGGGTTCTTGTTGTCGGGCCTTAGAGAGCAGTGTTGGCGACCAGCTCGACCCTGCGCGTGATATCGATCGCCTGCAGGAACGCCTCGTCGTGACTGACCACGAGCAGCGCGCCGTCATAGGCCCTCAAGCCTGCCTCGATGGCTTCGATGGACTCGATGTCGAGATGATTGGTCGGCTCGTCCAGGATGAGCAGGGACGGCGGCGCCGCCCCGCCTAGAACGCAGGCGAGGCCCGCACGAAACAGCTGTCCGCCACTCAGGCTCCCCACGATCTGCGCGGCGGCATCGGCGCGAAACGCGAACCGGGCCAGGGCAGCATGGCACTCGTTCGCGCTCGCTTTCGGATTGAGACGCCCGAAATTGTCCAGGATGGAGATCGCGGGATCGAGCAGGCTGACCTTCTGGTCGAACAGCGCGAAGTCCGGCCTGACCCGCACGGTGCCCGCGAACGGGCGCAACTCGCCTGTGACGAGCTTGAGCAACGTTGTCTTGCCGGAACCATTCGGCCCGACGACCCCGACGCGCTCCGGGCCGACGAGCGTGAGTGAGAGATCGCGCAGGACCGGCTGCTCCGGCTGATAGCCGGCGTTGACGCGATCGAGCCATACCACCTCCCTGCCCGCCGGCAGGCCGGTCGGGGGCAGCTTGACCGACAGCGGCTGGCGAATCTCGACGCGGCGGCGAGCCGTGTCGACAGCCTCGATCGCCTCCGCGCGCCGCCGCTCGGCGATCTGCGCGGTCTTTCCGCCGCTGTCCTCGCTGCGGTCCTTGCGTGCACCGGCGAGAATGCGCGGCATGTCGCCCTTGGCGCGCTTCTTCCTGCCGCCGCTGTCCTTGCGCGCCTTGCGTTCCGCTGCCTCCTGCGCCTTGCCGTCGATCTCGGCGAGATGCTTCTCGGCATGCGCAAGGTCGTGCCTGACGGCAGCGAGCTCGATGGCCTTCTGCTCGCGGTAACTGCTCCAATTGCCGCCGTACCGTCTTGCCCCGAGCGATGTCATCTCGACGATGGCATCCATGGTCTCGAGCAGGTCGCGGTCGTGACTGACGACGATCGCCCCGCCCCGCCAGCCTGCGAGCAGATCGACCACTGACTTACGTCCATCCCGATCGAGATTGTTGGTGGGCTCATCGAGCAGCAGGAAGTCCGGCTCGGCGAAGACCAGCGCGGCCAGACGGATCCGCGTGACCTGCCCGCCCGACAAACGATCCAGCTCCGTGTCGGTATCAGGATCGAACCCGACACGCGCGAGCGCGGACGCAAGCCGCGCTTCGAGCGTCCAATCGACGTCGGTGACTTCGTCGGCGAATGCATCGCCCCGCTCGGCACGGCGAAGCAGCTCCAGCGCTGCGCGCGCGCCGAACAGATCGATCACCGCGGCGCCCGCAGGAAGCTGGACGTCCTGGCGGAGCATTCCCACGGTTCCGCTCACGAGAACGCGTCCCGCTTGGGGAATGTGCTCTCCGGTGATCGCAGCAAGCAGCGTTGTCTTGCCGACGCCGTTGCGGCCGACGAGACCAGCCCGTTCGGCACCAAATGTCAGGTTGAGGTCGGAAAGGAGAGGACGGCCGTCAGGCGTGGACAGCGAGAGGTTCGACAGAATAATCGATGCAGGCATGGAATTCCCCGTGAGCAAGGCGGATGGGCGTTGCGGTCGGGGTGAAATCCATGGATGCGAAACTCCTGATTGATGTCTCGCTGATAATCCCGTCGGGCGCCGAGATCAAGGTGCATTCCGTGCGACGCGTCCGGGCCGATCAGCAAAGCATCACGAAGCTGTTGATGGACGCTGCATGGGGCATGCGGTAAGGGGCAAAAAACAACGTGTCTCAACCAAGAGGCCATCTCTTGAGCGGCAAGCCGAATAGCCCCCTCGCCCAACTGCTTCAGCAAGCCTTTCTGGCGCTACGTGCAAAGCAGTTCGACATTGCAAGGCAGCTTGCGACCGAAGCCCTGAAATCAAATCGCACCGACCGGAATGCCGTGCTGATCCTCGCCCATGCCCTGCTCGGCCAGGAGCGTGCGGAGGAAGCGATTGCGCCGCTGGAGAAAGCCGCGAAGCGCAATAGCGATCCCGAAATCGAGACGCTGCTCGGCCATGTGCTGTGTGCCGCGCGGCGCAGAAGCGATGGACTGGCGCAACTGCGGCGAACCACAGCGCGCCGTCCGCCCTATCTGCCCGCGTTCCAGGAGCTGGCGGGCCAGCTTGCGAACGCCGGCGAGGTTGGCGAGGCGGTCGGGATGATCGAGCAAGCCCTCGCGCTCGCCCCGGCCAGCGTCGATCTGCAACTCGACCTTGGCCGCATGCATGTCCGGAATAACAATCGCGCCAAAGCGCGTACCGTGCTGACCGCGGCGCGCGCGATCGGGCCGGGACGCACCGATATCCTGACCGAACTTGCCTGGGCCGAGCTTCTCGACGGCGCTTATGCCGAGGCCGCCGACACCTACCGTCACGCGCTCGGGCTTCGCCCGGACGACGCTCTCTCCCGCGCCAATCTCGCGATCTGCCTGATGGAGATGGGCGAACGCGATGGCGGCGAGGCGGCGCTGCGGTCCGTGTATGGCGGACGGCCGCAGATGCTCAGCCGCGCCGCCCTCACACTCGCCGCCTCGTCGCACGGCCGCTTCTTCTTCCGCCCGAGCGCCGCGGCGAAATTCCTGGGAGCCAGGCCCGAGCGGGCTACGCCCTGAATTTCCGCCGGTACAGACCCGGCTCGCGCTTCAGCGCGGCGCGCAGGGCGTGGACCTTCTGCGCTTCATCCTCGGTGAAGGCCGAGGTCTGCCGCGTCCAATCCTCACGCTTGACCGGAATGCATTGCGCGATCGGTGTGCCCTTGGGCAGCACGCCGCGAAAGCCCGTATTGTGCCAATGCGCCGGAAAGTGGATCCAGCTGTCGCGATAGCGATCGCAATCGACGAGGCCGCTCAGCGTGATGAACGGCAGGTCGAAGCGATTGACCGGATGGGTGAAGAACAGCGAATAGCCTTCCGGCGCCTCGATGGTCCAGAGATTGTGAAACTTGATGACGAAGCGATCGGCCTCGAACAGCGGCGAGCCGGTGAGCTGGCCCTGATCGTGAAAGCTGATCGGCGAGCGCGGAAAATCGATCTCACCGCCGGGCGGGATGTCGTTGTCCCAGCTGATCTCGCCATCCTCGACCCTGATATCGCAGATTAGCGGGATCAGGAAACCGCATGTCATCGCGTCGATGAACGGCGGGCAGCGCTTGACCGTCTCGTCATCCTGCTGATTGAGGGCACTGAAGGCCGTGGTCGGCATCGCCTTGAGCCAGTCGGGAACGCCGAGATTCGCCGGCACCGGCTGCGGCAGCAGGCCTTCGAGTTCTCCGGGGCAGCGAAATTTGATCGCGAGCTTGTTGTTATTGTTCTGCGAGGACATTGGGCATTCCAGCCGAGTCCCCTACTGATAAACGGAAACTGCGGCGCGTCAAAGCGCCGCAGCTAATCCAGACCATTACATCTTCGTCATGTTCGGATCGACGGCTCTCTTCACGAGCCCGTGAGAAGAGCGCAATCAGCCCTTGAGCGCAGTGACCACCACCTCGATCAATGCACCGCCGCCGAGATCGGCAACGCCGACCGTGGCGCGCGTCGGCAGGTTGTCACCGAAGAATTCAGTCCAGACCGCGTCCATCTCCTTCTTCTTGGAAAGATCCGTGACGAAGATCGAGGTGCTGACGACGCGCGACTTGTCGGTACCGGCTTCCTTCAGATAGCCGGCGATCTTGCCGAGGATGTTGCGGGTCTGGTCGCCCATGGACACGGAAGTGTCGTCGGCGATGGTGCCACCGACGAAGACGAAGCCGTTGGCCTCGACGGCGCGGTGCATGATGGGCGTGCGGATGCTGCGGGTGATGCTCATGATGTCCTCTTCTTAGAGCGTGGAAGGATGGAAGCGGTCGATGCCGAGATCGCCGATGCGGGTCTGGGTGCCGCCATTGACGATCAGCTCGGCCATCACGGCACCCGCGCCGGGGCCGAGCTGGAAGCCGTGCAGCGAGAAGCCGAACTGGTGATAGAGGCCCTTGTGGCGGCTGCTCGGTCCGAACACGGGGATATCGTCCTTCATCTTCGCCTCGATGCCGGCCCAGGCGCGGACGATCGTCGCGCTGCGCATCACCGGGAACAGCTCGAACACGGTGCGCGCGCTGATCGCGAGGCTCTTCCAGTCCAGCACCGTCTCGTTGCGATCCTGATAGGGCGTGGCCAGATGGCCGCCGCCGATCAGCACGGTGCCGTTGGAGAATTGCTTGAAGGACAGTTTGCGCCCGCGCAGGATCACGACGGGGTCGATGAAGTGCGGCACGCGCGAGGTGATCATCAGCATCGGCGCCACGGTCTCGACCGGAACGGGCTCGCCGAGCGCGGCGGCGATGTTCCCGGCCCAGGCGCCGGCGGCATTGACGAGCACCGGCGCGGCAAAGGTCTCAGTGCCGACGTCGACGTGCCAGAGACCGTCGCTGTACCGGATATTGCTGGCGGCAACGCCTTCGCGCACGGTCGCACCTAACTGCTCGGCCTTGCGCCGGAACGCCGTCGTCGTCTGCGCCGGATTGGCGGCACCATCGCGGCGCGACACGACCCCGCCGGGGCAAGTCTCAGCCACGGCCGGCACCAGTCGCCGCAATTCAGTCGCGTCGATCAGCTCCTCATGGGTGAAGCCAAGCGCATTCAGCTCAGCGACACGCGCGCGGCAGACCGCGAGCTCCTCCTCGTTCTCCGCGACGAGAACCTGACCGTAACTCTCAAAGCTGCAATCGTCGTCGAGGAGATCGGTAATCTTCTCCCAGATCCCCATCGAGCGGATCGAGAGCGGGATTTCGGGCACGTGCCTCGCGAGCTGGCGAACGCCGCCGGCATTGACGCCGGAAGCATGGCGGCCGGCGTAGTCTTTCTCGATCAGCACCGGCTTCATGCCGGCGAGGCACAGATGCAGCGCGGTCGAGCATCCGTGGATGCCGCCGCCGACGACGATCGCATCCACGTTTTGGGTCATCCGCGCACCACCGCCTTGATGTCCGCCTCGCTCTTCGGGACGGCGGCGAGCTCGGCGAGCGTGATCGGCTTGACCGGCGCGCGCAGCCGGTAGTAGCCGATCTCCTGTGCCGTCTTGCCCCGCGCCTGCGCCATCAGCTCGGTCACGGTGAGGCCGCAGAGCCGGCCCTGGCACGGCCCCATGCCGGTGCGGCGATAGGCCTTGAGCTGGTTCGGTCCGGTCGCGCCGATGGCGACGGCATCGAGAATGTCCTTCGCGGTGACTTCCTCGCAGCGGCACACGATGGTGTCGCCCGTGGGAATGCGGAACTGGGGCGCGGGGCGGAACAGCGTGTCGAGGAAGACGCGGCCGCGCTCGGCCTTGGCGAGATCGGCGCGGAGCGTCGCCATCGGCGCAAGTTTTGTCGCAACCGCAGGCGCCAATGCCTCCACCGCCGCGCGCGCCGCGATGCGGCCACGGACCACGGCCGCATTGGCACCACCGATGCCGGCGCCGTCACCAGCGATCGCGATGCCCGCGACCGACGAATTGCCGCTCGCATCCAGCACCGGCGACCAGCACAATTGCAGATCATCCCAGCGATGCTCGATTCCGGCCGACATCGCCAGATTGACGTTGGGCACGACGCCCTGATGCAGCAGCAACAGGTCAGCAGGAATGGTCTCACGCTTGCCGCCGGCGATATAGCTCACATTCGCGAGCTGGCCATCACCGGATGCCGAGAGCTCGGTGACGCCGGAGACGACCTGCACCTTGGCCTTCACTTCGCGCATCATCGACAGGCCCTTGGTGAAATAGGGCGAGGTCAGGAAGGCGAAGGCGTGCGGCAACGCGGCGAAGTAATTGCCGCGCTCGGTGGTGTCGAGGATGCGATCGATGCGGCCGCCCAGCCGCAAGATCTGCGCGGCGAGCAGCCAGAGCAGAGGCCCCTGCCCCGCGATCACCGTGCGTCCGTCAGGCACCAGCGCCGATGATTTCAGCATCGTCTGCGCGGCGCCCGCGGTCATCACGCCCGGCAAGGTCCAGCCGGGAATCGGGAACGGCCGCTCCAGCGCGCCGGTCGCGAGGATCACGCGCTGCGCCTTGAGGAAAGCGGATGCACCGCCGATCGATACGGCGATCTCGAGGTTGCGGTCGAGGCTCCAGACGGTGGCGCGATGGATAATCTCGGCGCGGCTCGCGCGGAGCGACTGAACGAGGTCGGCACCGACCCAATAGTCGGCGCCGAGCTGGTCGCGGTCGGTCACGGGCGTGGACGAAATGGCGCGAAACACCTGGCCGCCGGGGCCGATGTTCTCGTCGAGCAGCAGCGTCGACAGGCCGGCTTCGGCGGACGTCGCAGCGGCCGCGAGGCCGGCGGGCCCGGCGCCGATCACCACGACGTCATAGGCTTCGCGCTTGGGAGCCACAGTCATTTTCCGATCTCCCGCTTGCCCTTCTGAATCTCGATCTGCATGCCCTCGGCGACGGGCACCAGGCAGCCCTGGCGGTTACCGACGCCGTCGATGGTGACGAGGCAGTCGAAGCACACGCCCATCATGCAATAGGGCAGACGCGGCGCGCCGCTCACTGCGGTGGAACGGCGCGCATCACAGCCGGAGGCCAGCAGCGCGGCAGAGACGGTGTCGCCCTGGCGCGCCGCGATGGCTGTGCCATCCACGAAGATCTGGACCTGCGGTCGCTTGTCCTGTTCGGATCGTCTAAACATGGGATGCCTCTTGGCTCCTTTAGATATCTCTAATAGCCGCTGTTGTTCGCAGCACCGGCGGCGCCGAAACGGCTGGCCGAAAACGCGCCGACCAGCTCCGGCTCGAGCGCGCCAGCTGCGACCATGCGCGCGATCTCGAAAGCGTGGTTGGAGGCGAGCGTCACGCCGGAATGGCAGCAGGCGACGAAGGCGCCGGGATGCGTCTCCGACTGGTCGTAGATCGGAAAGCCGTCCTGCGGCATGACGCGGATGCCGGCCCAGCTCCTGACCACGTTGAGCCGCGACAGATGCGGAAACATCCTTTGCGCGCGATCGGCCATCACAGCGCTGACGGAATGCTTCAGCGCGCGATCGTCGAGCTCGTCCTCCTTGCTGTCGCCAATCATCACCGTGCCCTCGTCGGTCTGGCGGATCGTGGTCAGCGGATGCGGCAGGAACGGCATGGTGCGCTCGGTCACCACGATCTGGCCGCGGGTCGGGCCCATCGGCGCGTAGAGGCCGACCATCGGCGCAAGCGTCTGGTTGGCATTGCCGGCCGCGAGCACGATCTTGGCGGCGTGCAGTTCGCCCTTCGGCGTGGTCAGGCGGAATTCGCCACCACTCTTGCTGATCGCCGAGACCGGGCGCTCCGGAAAATAGTCGATGCCGAATGCCTTGAAGCCGGTGTGGAAGGCGCGGAAGGTCCGCAGCGAATTGACGTGGCCGTCGAGCGGACAATAGCTCCCGCCGGACACCTCCGGACCAATCAGCGGCAGCGCCTTCTTCACCTCGGAGGCGGAGAGCATCTCCATCTTGTAATCGGCAGCACCGGTCTGGTTGTGCATGCGCTTCACCAGCTCGGTGCGCTGGCCGAATTCGTCGTCGCCGAGCGTCAGATGGAAGCCACCGTTCTGTTGAAGCGAGACATCCAGGCCGGTCTGTTGCTTGAGTTCGGAAGCAAGCTGGCTCCACGCTTGTGACGCCTGCACGGTCCAGACAGTATAGGCCGGCATGCCGAGCCCTTTGCTCTGAACCCAGACCAGCGCAAAATTCGCGCGCGAGGCGCGCTTGGTGATGTCGCCTTCGTCGAGCACGGCCACGCTCTTGCCGAGCCGGCCGAGGCCCCAGGCAATGGCGGAGCCGAGCAGTCCGCCGCCGACCACAGCGACGTCGTAGTCTCCTGACATAAATTTCTCCTATCGTCCCGTATCGCCCTTGCCGGCGAGCACACGGTCGAGTCCGTAGAAGCGGTCGAGCAGAATGAGGGCTGTCATGGTGATCGCGATCACGCAGGCCGAGACCGACGTGACCAGCGGATCGATGTTGTCCTGGATATAAAGGAACATGCGCACCGGCAACGTCTCGGTGCCGGGCGCCGCGAGGAAGACGGTCATGGTGAGATCGTCGAAGGACTGGATGAAAGCGAGCGCCCAACCGCTGATGACGCCGGGCAGGATCAGCGGCAGCGTCACGCGGCGAAACAGCGTCCAGCCGTTGGCGCCGAGCGAGACTGCCGCCATCTCGACCGAGAGGTCCATGCCGGTCGCCGCCGCCAGCGTCAGCCGCAGCGCGAACGGAAACACGATGATGACATGCGCGATGATCAGCGCGGCAAAGCTGCCGCCGAGGCCGGCCGAGGTGAAGAAGCGCAGGAAGGCGATGCCGAGCACGACATGCGGGATCATCAGCGGCGACAGGAACAGCGCCGCGAGCGCATCGCGGCCGCGGAAGCGATAACGCGCGATCGCGAGCGCTGCCGGCACCGCGAACAGCAGCGCCACGAAGGATGAGAGCGCACCGAGCCCCAGGCTCACCCAGAAGGCATGGATGAACTCGGGATAGTTGGCGATCGCCCTGAACCAGCGCAGCGAAAAGCGGTTGGTCGGCAGCGACAGGAAGCCTTCGGGCGTGAAAGCAACGAGGCATACCACCAGGATCGGCGCGACCATGACGATGACGAAGATGGTGTGGAAGATCAACGCGAGCGGGCCGTTCCGGCTCATCGGAACACCTCCGCGTAGCGGCGCTCGATCAGCGCGTTGCTGCCGACGACGATCAGCACCAGCGCGACCAGCAGCAGCGTTGCGACCGCTGCACCGAGCGGCCAGTTCAGCGTGTTGAGGAATTCGTCGTAGGCCAGCGTCGCCGCGACCTTGAGCCGGCGGCCGCCGATGATCGCGGGCGTCGCGAAGGCACTGGCGGAGAGCGAAAACACGATGATCGCGCCCGACAGCACGCCCGGCATGATCTGCGGCATGATGATGCGGCGAATGATGGTCACCGGCCCCGCACCGAGCGACATCGCGGCGTTCTCGATCTGCGGATTGAGCCGCTGGAGCGCGGCCCACACCGACAGCACCATGAACGGCATCATCACATGGGCGAGCGCAACCACCATCCCTGTCTCGGTGAACATGAAGGGAATGGGCGAGCGGATCACTCCGAGCGACATCAGGAGCTTGTTGACGAGGCCGTTGTTGCCGCCGAACAGCAGCGCCCAGCCGAGCGTCCGCGCCACCACGGAGATCAAGAGCGGCCCGAGGATGATCAGCAGGAAAAAGCTCTTCCAGCGGCCGCTCATGCGGTTGAGGATGTAGGCTTCGGGTGCGCCGAGCAACGCGGTGAGCAGCGTTGTCAGGATCGCGATGCGAAACGTCCGCCAGAACATTTCGGCATAATAGGGATCGGTCGCGATCTCGTGCCAGTTTTTGAGGATGAAGACCGGCTCGATGCCCTTGTACTGACCCCAGTCGTGGAACGACAGCATCACCGTCATCGCCAGCGGAATCAGCAGCACGCCGACGAACAGCATCAAGGCGGGCGCCGTCAGCGCCCATGGCGCACGCGCGTTGCGCTCGTCAGCGGCCGTGCTCATGCGCCGGCCCTCGCGCGCACGCTCATGTCCTCGGGCCGCCAGACGAGGCGAACCGCCTCGCCCTCAGCCGGCGGCGCCGTCCCGTCATTCTGGCGGATCACGATCGCGGGCCCGCATTCGCTGTCGCACTGGAACAGCCAGTGATTGCCCTGGAAGATGCGCGTGACGATCTTTGCGCTGAGCCCCGTATCGCCAAAGCCGATCCGTTCAGGGCGAATGCTGACAGTGACGGGGCCACTGAGCCCGGCCGGCGCCGGCGCGTTCCAGGAGCCAGCCACCAGCCGCACCGGCGTCGCGGTCCGATCAATCGTCGCCGCAAAGTCGTTGGTCTTGCCGAGGAACTGCGAGACGAAGGCCGAGGACGGCTTCTCATAGGTCTCCTGCGGCGAGCCGATCTGCTCGATGCGGCCCTGGCTCATCACCACGATGCGGTCGGACAGCGACATCGCCTCGTTCTGGTCGTGGGTGACCAGGATCGTCGTGGTGCCGATGGTGCGCTGGATCTGGCGCAGCTCGATCTGCATCTCCTCGCGCAGTTTGGCGTCGAGATTCGACAGCGGCTCGTCGAGCAAGAGCACGCTCGGCTTGATCACCAGCGCGCGCGCCAGCGCCACGCGCTGCTGCTGACCGCCGGACATGCGGCGCGGATGGCGGTCCTCAAAACCGGCAAGCCCGACCATCGCGAGCGCGGCGCGGACGCGCTCGGCTCTTTCGGCGCGCGGCACGTTGCGCATCTCGAGGCCGAACGCGACGTTCTCCGCCGCCGTCATGTGCGGAAACAGCGCGTAGCTCTGGAACACGATGCCGAGCCCGCGCTTCGCGGGATGGATCGCGGTCAGGTCCTTGCCCTCCAGGCGGATCGCGCCGCGTGTGGGATCGAGGAAACCCGCGATCATCTGCAGGGTCGTGGTTTTGCCGCAGCCGGACGGGCCGAGGAAGGAGATGAACTCCCCCTTCCCCACCGACAGACTGAAGTCTTCGACCACAGTCTGCGCGCCGAACTGTTTTGCGACCCGATCGAGCTCGAGATAGGCCATGCGCTGTCTCCGCAACGATCAGATCAACGCTCGACCTCGCGATTCCAGCGCTTGGTCCACTCCTCGCGCTTCTCGTTGATCACAGTCCAGTCCGGATTATAGAGCTTTGCCGCGCGCTCGCCGATCGGCGCCATCTTGCCGAGCTCCGGCGGTACCACCAGTGATTTCAGCACCGGGCCGTAGCCGTAGTCCTTCAGCATCACGAGCTGGATTTTTGGATCGAGCAGCATCTTGACGAAGTTCGATGCAAGCGGCGAGGCATTCGGCTTGGTGATCGGACACGCCGTCGTCAGCAGCGTCGCCGCGCCTTCCTTCGGATAGACGAAGTCGACGGGGAAGCCGGTGTTGGCGAAGCTCTGCACGCGGCCCGTGCCCCACACCGCGATCACGGCCTGGCCGGACTGGAACAGCTCGGTCATCTTGCCCGGCGACGGCTCATAGGCCAGCACGTTCGGATTGATCTGCTCCTTGAAGATCTTGAAGCCGGAATCGACGTTGGTCTCGCCGCCGCCGTTCATCTTCGACAGCATCACCAGCGCTTCGAGGCCGTAGGTGTTGTTGATCGGCGGGATCACGAGCTGCTTGGCGTATTTCGTGTCCTTCAGATCGTTCCACGAAGTGGGTGGCGCCCAGCCTTTCTCGGCGAACACCTTGGTGTTGTACATCAGGCCAGTCGCGACGATGCCGATCGCAACGGCGCGATCGTCCTTGAAGCGGGCGGTGTCATAGAGATCGGCGGCCGGCAAGCCTTCGAGCTTGCCGCAGAAGCCGAGCTGGATCGCCTGGTACATCGGGCCGTCGTCGACGATGGCAACGTCGATCTGCTGGTTGCCCTTCTGCGCCTGAAGCTTGGCCAGCGTATCGGTGGAATTGCCGGCGACGTACTCGACCTTGACCCCGTTCTCCTTCTCGAAGGCCGGGATCACCTCGTCGCGGATGGTCTTCTCGAACGAGCCACCGTAACCGGCGACATAGAGCGTTTTCTGCTGGGCCGAGGCGGCAGACGGGACGGCGATGAGCGCTGCGATGCTGACCGCGGTCAGAAGGCTGAGAGTCTTCATATGGACCGATCTCCAATACCGGGATGAGGTGACGTGCCGAAAAATCTCTGACTGAGGCGCCTTCCGCATTTCCTTCCGCGCCAACCCTCTCCGGACAGGGCTCCGGCCCCTGTTCGGTAGGTTTTGGCGCGATTCGGAGGTTTGAACCCCTCCAATCTGCCGAAAAAGCGGGCTGTCTCCAGTCCTGATGAAAAAGATCGCAAACCCGAGCTTCCATCGTCCAATGAATAATGGCACCCTCTGCATGCATAAATGTTATGGATGGAATTGGGGATGGCGCGGATCAATCCGCGGCAGGTGGAGGCCTTCCGCGCGACGATGCTGACGGGCAGCGTGACTGAGGCGGCGGCGCTGATGACCGTGACGCAGCCGGCGGTCAGCCGGCTGCTGCGCGACCTCCAGGCGCTGCTGAAAATGGAGCTGTTCGAGCGGCGCGGCACTGGCCTCGTGCCGACCGCCGCGGCGATGGCGCTCTATACCGAGGTGGAGCGTTCCTTCGTCGGGCTCGAACGCATCACGGCGGCCGCCGAGGAAATCCGTGGCCGCCGCACCGGCTCGCTGCGCATCGCCGCGCTGCCGGCGCTGTCGAACGGCTATCTGCCGCGGCTCGCCGGACATTTCCTGAAAGAACGGCCCAACCTCAACCTCGCCTTCTTCGGCGTGATCTCGCCGATCGTGGTCGATTGGGTGCTCAACAATCAATGCGACATCGGCTTTGCCGAGGTGCCGATCGCCCATTCCGGCCTGCCGAGCCAGCGGCTGCCCGCTTTGGCGCGCGTCGCGGTGCTGCCGACCGGTCATCGCCTCGCGGAGAAGCAAGTTCTGGAGCCGCGCGATTTCGAGGGCGAGACGTTCATCTCGCTGTCGGCGGGATCGTCGAGCCGGCATCTCGTCGACCAGGTCTTCCATCGCCACGACGTCCGCCGTGTGCTCAGGGTCGAGACCACGCTGTCGGAGATCATGTGCGGCATGGTGTCGTCGGGATTAGGCGTCGCGATCTGCGATCCCTTCACCGCGCAGGAATTTTCCACCCGCGGCGTCGTCGTGCGCCGCTTCCTGCCGCGCATCGACTTCGAATTCTCCGCCGTTTTTCCGGCGCAGCGCAGCCCCTCGCCGGTGGCGCTCGATCTCGTCGAGACCATGCGCAAGGCGCTCGTTGAATTCGAGGACGACGCAACGCTCAGCCGTTGAACGCGGCCTGCGCCTCCGGCAGGTCCCAGATCTTGCCGATCGCCGCACTGCCCGCCGCCGTGATCGCCGCTTCATCGGCGCCGAGATAGCCACCCTCATCGACCAGCATGCGGCCGTCCACCATGACCTGATCGATGTTGGCGCGGTTGGCGAGCGCGATCAGCGCGCGGCGTGGGTCGAACAGCGGTTGAAGATGCGGATGGGTGAGATCGACGACGGTGAGATCGGCGGTCGCGCCGGGCTCGATCCGGCCGAGATCAGGCCGATTGATGACGTCGGCGGCGACTGCCGTATTCGCTTCGATCAGCTCCGGCGAGCTCGCGACATCGGCGCGGGCTGAGGTGACCTTGGAGATCAGCGACGCCGCATTGAGCTCGCCGAGCAGGTCCATGTTGTAGCCGTCGGTGCCGACCACGGTGCGCACGCCGTGCTCGGCGAAGCGGCTGAACGCCGCGGTGACGCCGGCGCGCGCGAACACGCGCGGGCAATTCAGCACGGTCATACCGCGCGCGGCCATCAGCTTGAGATCGTCGTCGGTGCTGAACATGCAGTGCGCGGCCATCAGGTCGGGCGCGAGCAGGCCGAGCCAGTCCAGATATTGCGCCGGCGTGCGGCCGCCATAGCGCTTGCCGATGGTCTCGACCTCGGCACGGCTCTGCGCCATGTGCGTCGTGATGGGCACGCCAAGCTCGCGCGCCCGTGCGGCGCAGGCCTTCAGCAGATCGGGGCCACAGGTGTCCGTGGCGTGCGGGCTCATCGCAAGACTGATGCGGCCGTCGCCGCGATTATTCCAGCGCTGATAGAGCGCGTCCCACGTTGCCATGTCGGCGGTGCCGTCGTCGCCGGAATAATGCACCACACCGTCAGGTCCCGCCTTGGCGTCCGACGTCGAGAACAGATACGGCGCGCCATAGAAGCGGATGCCCATCTCTTCGGCGGCATCGAACATCTCCGGGATCGAATTGCGGAACGGCTCCATCACGGTGGTGGCGCCGCCCTTGAGGAGCTGGAGGATGCCGAGCCGCGCGACCGCGATGCGCTCTTCCGCCGACAGGATATCGGCACCGCGCTTGGTCAGCGGCAAGAGCACCGTATAGACAATGCTCTGGTTGTTCTTGCGGCCGTTGCCGTCCTCGGTATGGCTGCGCGCCACCGCTTCGGAGAAGCAGTGATTGTGCAGATTCAAGAGACCGGGCAGCACGAAGCGGCCGGGGCGATCGTAGATCTCGTCCGCGCGCGGCCTGTCGCGCGTGACCGCGGCAATCTTTTTGCCTTCGATCAGGACCCAATGGTCGCGCAACACGTCCTGCGCGCCGTCTTTCCGTGACAGCACATAGCTGCCGAAAATTGCTGTGGTGCTCATGCGGGGCGCACGTTCCAGAAGACGGCGGTGCCGTCGAGAATGCCGGTGATGGCTTTGCGATAGGCGGTCGGCTGCTTGTACAGGCCGATCGGAATATAGGGGATTTCGTCGAACGCGACCGTCTGGATTTCGCGGCAGATGCGCTGCTGCTCGGCAAGCTCGGAGGCGGCCAGCCACTGGCTGCGCAAGGGCCCCATCCTCTCGCTCGCGTACCAGCCGGCGACCTTGCCTTCGCCGCGGATGTTGGTGTTGCCGGCCGGATTGAGCCAGTCGATGCCCTGCCAGTTGCCGACCGCGGCGCTCCAGCCGCCCTGCCCGATCGGGTCCTTCTTGAGCTGGCGCTGCAACACGACGGCGAAATCGAGCCCGGCATATTCGACGTTCATGCCGGCCTTGCGCAAGCTGTCGACCGCGATCTCGCCCAGCGGCTTCTGCGCCAGCGAGTTGGTGGGGACCAGCACTACGATCTTCTCGCCATTGTAGCCCGCGGCCTTCAGCTCGGCCTTGACCTTGGCGTAGTCGCGCGGCCCGCGGAACACGTCGAGGCCGACGTCGCTCGCCATCGGGGTATCAGGCGCGAAATAGCCGATCGGCGAGACCTGGAACGCCGGATCGGTACCGGCCACGGCCGTCATGAACGCGGATTGATCGATCGCACCCAGCAGCGCGCGGCGCACGGCAGGATTGTCGAAGGGCGGCTGCAGATGATTGAGGCGCAGCATGCAGGCGTAGCCTCTGGGGTCAAGGATGCGCGTCTCGATATCGCCGGCGGCCTTGATGATCGGCAGCAGATCGTGCGGCGTGGTCTCCTGCCAGTCCTGCTCGCCGGTCTGGAGCGCGGCGACGCCGGTGCCGGCATCGGGCGTGGTGGTCCAGACCACGCGGTCGTAATGCACGATCTTCGGACCCGCGGTCCAATCCGGTTTGCCGTCGGTGCGCGGCTGGTAGCGCTCGAATTTGGCATAGGCGTTGCGGGCACCCTGCACGCGCTCGTCGGCGAGATAGCGGAACGGGCCACTGCCGATCACCTCGGTCAGCGGCTTGAACGGGTCCTGGCTCGCCAGCCGCTCCGGCATCATGAAGCAGGGATTGATCGCCGCTTTGCCGAGCGCCTGCGGCAGCAGCGGGAACGGACGCTTGAGGCGGAAGCGGATGGTGCGGTCGTCGGCGGCCGAGAGCTCGGCGGTCGCCTCCAGCAGCTCGCCGCCAAAGCCGTCGCGCGCCGCCCAGCGGCGGATGCTGGCGACGCAGTCGCGGGCCAGCACACGTTCGCCATCGTGCCAGAACAGGCCATCGCGCAAGCTGAGGTCCCACTGCAGCAAGTCAGCGGAGATGGCGTGGCCCGACAGCATCTGCGGCGAGACCTGGAGCGAGGAGCTCATGCCGTAGAGCGTGTCGTAGACCATGAAACCATGGTTTCGCGACACCTGCGCGGTCGAATAGATGGGGTCGACGAAGGCGAGGTCGATGACGGGAATGAAGCGCAAGGTGCTCTGCGCTTCGGCGCGGACGATGCCCGGCAGCGACAGCGCCGGCATTGCTGCGGCAGCCTTGAGGAGCGAGCGGCGGGAGATCGGCATGACAAAAGGCTCCTGAAGGATCTTACGTGTTCAACAACACCGCGCCGATTGCAGCGGCGACCGCCTGCTGCGCCGGCTCGATCACGGGCACACCGATCGCATCCGCGATCGCCGCGCGGTGCGAGGCCATGCCGGCGCACCCCATCACCACGACATCGGCGCGGCATTGAGTGACCAGCGCGCGGCCGGCATCGACCAAGCGGCCGCGGATATCGGCGCCTGCCGTTTCCGCCGCACTCGCGCCGACCGACCAGCTTCCGGCGTAACGGCTATCGACGCCCATCACCCGCGCCATGCGTTGCTGGCGGCGGATGCTCGACGGCGACAGCGCGATGATGCCGAAGCGTTCGCCCAGCATCAGCGCGCGAAAGATTCCGCATTCGGCGATGCCCAGCACCGGGCGTCCGCCGGCGGCCTCACGCACCGCATGCAGGCCGGGATCGCTGAAGCAGGCGAGCACGAAGGCATCCGCATCGTCACGCGTGACGCGGTTGACCAGCGGCATGACCACGCTATCGGCATCGCGCTGCGAGCTGATGCCCGGCGGTCCTTCGGCGAGGCCAACCACCTCGATGTCAGGCCCGCCGGCAATGCGCAGCGGCGCGACCGCCTCGTCGATCGCCGCCGTCACCGACGCCGAGGAGTTGGGGTTGATGACGAGGATGCGACGACGGGTCATGGTGCTGCTCAGCGACTACCGGCTTCGTGGCGCAGGAAGTTTTCCGCGATCTTCTCGCCGGTTGTGATCCAGACATCCGGGCACGACTTTGCGTAGGTCAGGAACTCGCGCAACAGGCGCAGCCGCATCGGGCGGCCGCTACATTGCGGATGCAGCACGGTCGTCACCATGGCGCCCCAGTCCCTGGTTTCGTCGAGCTCGTCCTTCCAGATCGAGAGCACATGCTCCTTGGGGAAGATCGAGCGCGGGCTGAAGCGGGCGGAGAGGCCGTGCATCCAGTCGTCATAACTCGCTGTGACCGGCAGCTCGATCGTGCCGGGCTTGCCGTCGGCCAGACGATGGCGATAAGGCCGCACGTCGTCGCGGAACGACGACGTGTAGACGATGCCGTGACGTACGAGTGCTGCGCGCAGCTCCTCGGTGAACTCGCCATAGGGCGCGCGATAGCCGGTCGGCCTGACGCCGAGCCGGCGCTTCAGCGCCTCGAAGCCGCGCTCCAGCTCCTCCTCGATCCAGGGATCGCCGGGATCGGGCAGCAGATGGTGATAGCCGTGATGGCCGATCTCGTGGCCGGCCTTGAGGATCGACTCGGCCATCGCCGGATGCGCGTCGACCGACCATCCCGTGACGAAGAAGGTCGCCTTGAGATCGAGCTGGTCGAGCAGCTCCAACAGCTTCGGCGTGCCGACGCGCGCCTCATAGCCGCCATAGCTCATGGTGATGAGCCGCTGCGCGTGCACCGCGTCCTTGCTGGTCCACGCACTCTCCGCGTCGACGTCGAAGGAGAGGAACATCGCCGAAGTGTAGGGTTTCGGCCAGGGATATTCCGGCGCGGGATCGGCGGTGTTGGCCGGAACGAGCGGGATGCTCTTGAGTGCCTTACTGTCCAGCATTGATGGTCGCCTTCTCTAATCCGTTGTCGTTCAGTTTCCACTTGGCAAGCAGGGTCTTGTAGGTGCCGTCGGCGATCAGCGCATCGACCGCTTCGAGAATGGCCTGCTGCAGTGCCTTTTCCTTGACCGGCAGGGCGATGCCGGTGAATTGCTGCGCGATGGGCTCGCCCACGGGCGCATAGGCGCCGGGTTCGAGATCCATAATGTAGGGCAGCGTCTCGTTGCCCTGGGCCGCGGCATCGATGCGGCCCTGCCTCAGCTGGGTGCGGGCGTCGGCCGAGCCGTCGGTGCCGATGAACTGGATCGGATTGCTGCCGCAATTCTTCTCGCTCCACGCCGCGATCTGCGCCGGGAACATGGTGCGGCGGCTGGCGCCGACCTTCTTGCCGCAGAGCGATGCCGCGTCCTTGAACTCCGCCTTGCGCGACTGCTGCACGAAGAACTGCGGACCGCTCCTGAGATAATCGACGAAGGACGCGATGTCGTGACGGCTCGCGTAGTCCGTGAAACCGGACAGGATGGCGTCCACCCGCCCGGTCGAGATCGACGGCATGAACTCGGCAAAGCTCGTCTCCTGCCATTCGATCTTGACGCCGAGCTTGCGGCCGATGGCTTCGCCGAGATCGATGTCGAAGCCGGATAGCGCGTTGGTAGCGGGATCGCGGAATTCCATCGGCGGATAGTTCGGCACCAGCGCCACCTTGAGGCTGCCGCGCTTGGCGATCTCCGCCGGCAGCTCGATCGCCAATGCCGAAACGGTCATGACGCCGAAAAGCGCCGCCGCAACCCAAAGTCTCTTCATCAACACGCCCCCATCTCAGATCACCGCCGAAAGAAATGCCCTGGTGCGCTCCTCGCGCGGCGCACCCAATACGTCCGAGGCGCGCCCCTGCTCGACGATCGCGCCCTGGTCCATGTAGACGACGCGGTCGGCGACCTCGCGCGCGAAGCCGAGCTCGTGCGTCACCACCATCATGGTCATGCCGCTCTTCGCCAGCTCCTTTATGACCGCGAGAACCTCGCCGACGAGTTCCGGATCGAGCGCGCTGGTCGGCTCGTCGAACAGCATCAGCATCGGCTTCATGGCGAGCGCACGCGCAATCGCCACGCGCTGCTGCTGGACGCCGGAGAGCTGCGCGGGATACCAGTCCGCCTTGGCGGACAATCCGACGCGCCGGAGCAGTTCGAGCGCCTCCGCGCGCACCTCGTCGGACTTGCGCCCCTGCACCTGAAGTGGACCTTCGATGATATTCTCCAGCGCGGTCTTGTGCGGAAACAGGTTGAAGCGCTGGAACACCATGCCAGTCTTCAGCCGCTGCCGCCCGATCTCCCGCTCGCTGAGACGGTAGAGCTTGCCGCTTTGCTCGCGCACGCCAAGCAGCTCGCCGTCGAGCCAGATGCCGCCGGCATCGATCGCGGCAAGCTGGTTGATGCAGCGGAGCAGCGTGGTCTTGCCGGAGCCGGAGGCGCCGATCAAACACATCACCTCGCCGGGCCAGACGTCGAGCGAGACGCTTCTGAGAGCCTGGAACTCTCCAAAGCTCTTGCTGACGGTGCGGATCGCGACGAGGGGGTTTGTCATCGCGCCAGCCGCAATGTGCCGCGGGCAAAACGGCGTTCGAGCAGCATCTGGAGCGGCGTCAGGATCGAGACCACGAGCAGGTACCAGAGCCCGGCAACGATCAGCAGCTCGATCACGCGCGAATTGGCGTAGTAGATGTTTTCGGCGTTGTGCAGCAGTTCCGGATACTGGATGACGCTCGCGAGCGAGGTCGCCTTCACCATGCCGATGAACTCGTTGCCGAGCGGCGGGATCACGACGCGCATCGCCTGCGGCAGGATGATCCGGCGCAGCGCGCGCAGCCGCCCCATGCCGATCGCCTGTGCCGCCTCGTATTGCCCGATGTCGACCGACAGCATGCCGGCACGCATCACCTCGGACGTATAGGCGCCCTGGTTGATGCCGAGCCCGAGCAGCGCGGCAAGGAACGGCGTCATGACGTCGACCGCGCGCGCAGACCACAGGCCGGGAATGCCGATGGTCGGAAACACCAGCGCGAGGTTGAACCACAACAGCAGTTGCAGGATCAGCGGCGTGCCACGGAACAGCCAGGTGTAGCCGGCCGCGACCGTCTTCAGCACCGGATTGGGCGACAGCCGCATGACCGCGACGACGACGCCGAGGACAATGCCGAGCGCCATCGCCAGCACCGCCATCACCATCGTGTTGACGATGCCTTCGAGAATGACTTTTGCGGTCAGGAAGCGGCTGACATAGGACCATTCGATCTGACCGCCGGCGAAGGCGCGCACGATCACCGCCAGCACGAGGACGATCAGCGCCGCGCTGAGCCAGCGAAACCAGTGCGGCTCGCGCGCGACCCGCATCCCCGACAGATCAGGGAAACCCTCCGCGAGTGCCGGCACCGGCTTCATTGCGGCGCCGCATTCAGCATGGGCTGGGCCACCGCGTTGGCCCCCAGGCCCCATTTGTCGAGAACGGCCTTGTAGGTGCCGTCGGCGATCATCGCCGTGAGCTTCTCCGTCACCACCTCGCGCAAAGCCGCATCGTCCTTGCGGAACATGATGCCCTGGTAGCCTTTGGCGAAGGGCTCGCCGACGACGCGATATTTGCCGGGCTCCTGCGTCTGCGCGTAAGGCAGCGTCTCGCTGCCCTGCACTGCGGCGTCGATGCGGCCCTGCTTGAGCTGGTTGCGGACGTCGATCGAGTTCTCGCCGGGGACGTACTGAATGGCCGGCTTGCCGGCCGGCTCGCAGTTCTGCTTGCTCCACTTCTCGATCTCGACCGGGAAGCTGGTGCTGCGGGTGGTGCCGACCTTCTTGCCGCAGAGATCGGTCGCGTCCTTGGCCGCATTGTCCGCCATCACGAAGAACTGCGGGCCGGTCGCGAGGTAGTCGACGAAAGCGGCGGTCTCGCGCCGTGAGGCGCGGTCGGAGATGCCGGAGATGATGAAGTCCGCGCGCCTGGTCTGGAGCGACGGGATCAGCTCGGCGAACGGCGTCTCGCTCCAGACGATTTTTACGCCAAGCCGCTTCGCAAGTTCGTTGGCCAGATCGACGTCGAGCCCGACGAGCTCGTTGGTGGCGGGATCGCGGTACTCCATCGGCGCGTAGGTGGAGTTGACCGTGAGCTTCAACGCGCCCGCCTGCTTGATCTCCGCGGGAAGCTCCGCCGCTTGCGCCGACGTTACGGTAGCCAGTACTGCGAGACCGAGAGAGAGCGAGAGGCGTATCATGTCAGCTCCTTTGCCAACGTTTTGCTTTGAGTCCTTTGCCAGCGCCGTGCCAGTCAGTCCGCGTCGAGAACGGCCGGCTCGATGACGCCAGCGCGTTCGGTGATCACCCTGTATTGCTCCGGCCGCCGGTGGGCGGCGAAGTTGAACATCTTGTCCTTGCCCTGGCGGCAGAGATCGAGATCGATGTCGGCGATGATCACCTCGTCGGCCAAAGTCTGGGCTTGCGCAACGATGCGGCCATTGGGATCGACGATGCAGGAGCCGCCGATCAACCCGGAGCCGTCCTCCTCGCCCGCCTTCGCCACCGAGATCGCCCAGGTCGCGTTCATGTAGGCGTTGGCCTGCGTCACCAGCGTCGAGTGGAAGGTGCGCAAGGACGCGTCTTCAGTGACGCCGCCATTGGGATCATAGGCGGCCGAATTGTAGCCGATGCAGACGAGTTCAACGCCTTGCAGGCCGAGCACGCGCCAGGATTCCGGCCAGCGGCGGTCGTTGCAGATCATCATGCCCATGATGGCGTGGGCCCAGGCCGATCCGGCGCGGAAAGCGGGAAAGCCGAGGTCGCCATATTCGAAATAGCGCTTCTCGAGTTGCTGGTAGCGCGCGCCTTCGCGCGGCTCGACCGAACCCGGCAGATGCACCTTGCGATAGCGGCCGAGGATCTCGCCGTCGCGATCGACCAGGATGGCGCAATTATAACGTCGACCGTCCGGCGTCAGCTCCGCATAGCCGACATAGAAGCCGACGCGCAGCGCGCGCGCACGGTCGAACAGTTTTGCCACGGCCGGGTTCGGCATGCCGCGCTCGAAATAGTGGTCGAGCGCGTCGCCTTCGAGCAGCCAGCGCGGGAAGAAGGTGGTGAAGGCAAGCTCGGGAAACACCACGAGGCTGGCGCCGTGGCCGGCGGCCTCCTCCAGCATGTCGAGCATTCGCGCCAGCGTATGCTCGCGCGTATCGGCTTTTTGCGTCGGCCCCATCTGTGCGGCGGCGGCGCGAAGGACACGAACCAAGATTGCCTCCAATATGTGCGCAGTGCTGCCTCAATGGGCGAATGAACCCCTTGATGCGACGTGCAAATCCGCGACCATTACGCGGAAGCGGGGCTGCAAAATCAATTCGTTCTGCTATGATGTTTTGGCCCAGAGTATAATTGGCAGTGATATGAACCTGCGTCAGCTCGAGATCCTGCGTGCCGTCATCCGCCATCGCACCACGGTGGCGGCGGCGGACGAACTGGCGCTGTCACAGCCCGCGGTCAGCAACGCGCTGAAGACGATGGAGGCGCAGGCGGGCTTTGCGCTGTTCGAGCGCGTCAACAACCGGCTGTTTCCGACCGCGGAGGCGATGGCGCTCTACAAGGAGAGCGAAGCCATCTTCGCGCTGCACGCCAAGCTCGAGAACCGCGTCCGCGATCTGCGCGAGAACCGCTCCGGCCATCTGGCGCTCGTCGCGACGCCGCCGCTGGCCTACAGCATCATCCCGTCGGCGCTCTCAAGCTTCCTTCGCCGCCGCCCGGAGACGCGGGTGTTCTTCGACGTGCGGCGCTATGAGGGCATCATCGAGGGGGTGCTCAGCCGCGTTGCCGAGCTCGGCTTCGCGCTCGGGCTGACGCATCATCCCGGCATCGCGCATGAGGTGGTGCACACCGGCGAGATGGTGTGCGTGCTGCCGCCGCGGCATCCGCTTGCCGACAAGCCCGTGATCTCGGCCGCAGATCTCTCCGGCATGCCCTTCATCGGGCTCGAGCGCGGCACGCGGCTCGGTGAGGCCGTGCGCGACAGCTTTGCCCGCGCCGGCGCGCCGTTCCAGCCGACCGTCGAGGTGCGCTACTGCAACACGGCTTGCGTGCTCGCCGCGGCCGGCGTCGGCGCCGCCGTGGTCGATCCGTTCTCGCCGCGGCAGAACGGCGGCAGCGGCCTCGTGGTGCGGCCGTTCACGCCCACGACGCACGCGGTTGCCTATATGCTATGGTCAGAATCCGAGCCGCTGTCGCGCCTGGCCAAGGCGTTTCTCAACGAGGTCCGGAAAGAGAGCGCACAGCTGGCACGCACAGCGCCACACCAGCAACATGGGGCAGAAAGCGACTGAGCTTCGCAACCTTTTCACCCGGGGGGCACATGGCACGCATCACCATCATCGAGACCGGACAGGTCCCGCAGAAGTACCGCGAGCAGCACGGCTCGTTTCCCGACATGTTCGAGCGCATGGTCCGCGCCGAGGATCCGACCGCCACGGTGGACGTCGTCAGCATCCCCAATGGCGACGCACTCCCCGACCCGAGCAAGCTCGAGGCCGTGCTGATCACCGGTGCTGCCGCCGGTGTCTATGACGGGCTCGACTGGATCGCGCCGCTGGAAGATTTCGTGCGCACGGCTTACGCCAACAAGACGCCGATGGTCGGTGTCTGCTTCGGCCATCAGCTGATCGCGCAGGCGCTCGGCGGCACCGTGCAGAAGTCGGAGAAGGGCTGGGGCATCGGCCGCCACGTCTATCAGGTGCTGCCGGAGAACGGCGTCGTCGACGGCAAAGCCGTTGCGATCGCCGCCTCGCATCAGGACCAGGTGGTCGAGCCGCCCAGCGATGCGCTGACGATCCTCTCGTCCGAATTCACCCCGCATGCGGGCCTGCTCTACGCCAACGGCACCACGCTGACCGTGCAGCCGCATCCGGAATTCGACGTGGAGTTTGCGCAAGTGTGCTGCGAGCTCCGCGACGGCAAGGCGCCGGAGGATGTCGTTGCGACCGCGAGGGAGTCGCTGGCGGAGCCGATGGACAACGCGAAGCTGGGTGGGGCAATCACGCGGTTTTTGGCGAGGCGCGCGGCGCCTTAATTCAAGGTCCTCGCCACGCGCACCTCTTCCCTTCTCCCCTTGCGGGAGAAGGTGGCGCGAAGCGCCGGATGAGGGGTTGCCTCAGCGCACTCAATAAGAGTCGGACTCGCGGAGGGAGACCCCCTCACCCGTCTCGCCGCTGCGCGGCGAGCCACCCTCTCCCACAAGGGGCCTGTTGCGTTATCGGCTCTTGAGGCTGAAGACGTCAGGAGCGAGTGCCCTGGTCCCGGCAATTGCCTGCCAAGATCTGTAGTTGTCGCCCTGAGCGGGCAGCTCACGCGGCGATCGTGGCCCACCGCCTCATGTTGAAGGCGATCGAGGCGAGCAGGACTTGCCCGGTCGCCTTGATCAGACCGACGTAGCGGATGCAGGTCAGCCGCATGCGGCGTTTGAGAGTAGCGAAGGTGGTTTCGACCTGGGCTCGTCGGCGCGCGATGAGGAGGTTGTAGCGTTTGAGCCTGGGCGGCAGTTCCGGGTGATGTCTGTTGGGCCGACGAGCGATGCGGGGCTTCTTGCCTTCCGCCTTCAGCCGGGCCCGTCGGGCATGGGTGTCGTAAGCCGCATCGGCCCAGACCACGGCTTCATCGC